>JALHFX010000045.1 GCA_022837595.1 Propionibacterium sp. | reverse complement strand
CGGCGCGACCGGTGGTGCATTCGGCACCTTGCTCCAAGAGGCCGGACGAGACGTCACCTATCTGCTGCGTCCAACGCGCGCTGCACGCTTGCGCCGCGACGGCCTTCGATTCATTTCGCCCGAAGGTGACCGTACCAATCAGGTGCAGACCCTGGTTGCGGGTGAACCCGCAGCACCATTCGATCTCGTGATCGTCGCGGTCAAGGCCTACGCCTTGGACGCAGCCCTCGAAGATCTACGCCCGTATGTCGGGCCAAAGACGCTGATCATGCCGATCTTGAATGGGATGGCTCAGATCGACAAGATCAACGCCGCATTCCCGGGCCAGCTCCTGGGTGGGATCGCGAAGATCGTCGCCACCCTCGACGGCGATGCGGTCCACCAGATGACCCCGCTCTGTACTCTCACGATCGGCGATCCGAATCGTGGCATGGTGTCTGCCGAGGTGATCGATGCGCTGAGCGTGCCGGGTATCACGATGTCGGTCAGCGACGACATCCTTCAAGGACTGTGGGAAAAGTGGGCCTTCATCGCGGCCGGTGGTGTCATCTCCTGCCTCTTCCGTGCTCCGATCGGACGCATCCTCGACGCCGGCGGCCACGATCAAATCATCGCATCCATCACCGAGCTCGAAGATGTCGCGGCCGCAGCCGGTCACCCAGTCTCTGAGGCTGCGCACGGATTCTCGATCGGAATGCTCACCGAGCCCGGCTCGATCTTCACCTCGTCGCTCTACCGCGACCTCATTGCTGGTGGCCCGACCGAATCGGAGCATATCCTTGGCAACTTCCAAGCCCAGGCTCGCCGCCTCGACCGGCCGACACCGATGCTTGATCTCACGCTCATTCAGATTCGCGCCGGACAATAGCCACGGGCAGCACCCGGCCGCACGGGGCAGCCGCATGTTGACCGTAATCAACCGCGCTGCCCCGGATGCCGGTGCTGGGCGTTCAAAATCTCCTAGAGCGGCAGGTCCTTGGTCTCGGGCATCCGAAAGTAGACCACGGCCGAGGCCAGACAGACGATGACCACCCCTGCCAGGAAGTAAGAGAACCTTCCGGCGTCCTGCAGTGCCGTCGCGACCAGCGGCGACAACCCGCCGAAGACCGCCACTGCTACGCCATAAGGCAATGAGATACCAGCAGTGCGCACCTCGGGCGGGAACTGCTCGGCCATGACCGCAGCCAGTGAACCCGCGTAGGCCGAGAGCAATACCCCGGCGACGCTGGCAGCCAGCGCGAGGCTCACCAGCGTCGGACGCAGACTCAACACCAACGGCACCACGGTCACCGCCGATCCGAGCGCGAAGAAGATCAACAGCGGCCGACGTCCGAAACGATCGCTGAGCCGTCCGAACAGTGGAAGCAAGACCGTGAACACCGCCAACCCGATCGCGGCCGCGACCTGACCGGTCTTGAGGGCAGCGCCGGTGCGCAATTGGGCCAGGGTCGGCAGGTAAACGAACCAGAACTGCACGAGCCCGGTGCCTGCCGCAACCAGCGCAATGACGAGCAGCGCCTTGCGTGGGTAGCGCCGGAAAACCTCCAGCAGCGGTCGCCTCGGCACCTGGCCGGTGGCGCGCACGTGCGTCGAGGCCGCGGTGTCGGGCACCCTGGCCCGCATGTAGAGCCCGATCAGCCCAAGCACGGCTCCGATGAGGAATGCCACCCGCCATCCCCAAGCCGACAATGCCTCCGGAGATAGCACGGCGAACATCACCGAGGCCAATAAGGACGCTGACAGTGTGCCGGCTCCCACTGAAACCTGCTGCCACATGCCGGCCGAGGCGCGGCGTCCGGGTTCGGCGTTCTCGACCAGGAAGACCGATGAGGTACCGAACTCGCCGCCGGCCGAGAATCCCTGCAGACTGCGTCCGATGACCAACAAGATCGGCGCGGCAACGCCGATCGTGGCGAACGTGGGCGTCAGTGCCATCAATGCCGACGCGCCAGCCATCATGAGGATCGTCAAGGTCATGCCGGCCCGTCTGCCGTGGCGATCGGCGTATGAACCGAGCAGCGCCCCGCCCAACGGCCGGACGAAGAACCCGACAGCGAAGACAGCGAAGACGCTGAGCAACTGCGCGATCCGGTCGGACATAGGAAAGAAGGACGCAGCGAAGTACGGGGCGAAAAAACCATAGACCGACCAGTCGAACCACTCGACGAGGTTGCCGATAGTGCCAGCGGCTACCGAGCGCCGGCGCACTACCGGATCACTCAGAGAAAGCGATTTCGTGGTGATGGTGAACCTCCTAGAGAACCAATCGATGGTAACCCCAAGAGGGCTATAGCTCCGAAATCGGCCGTCAAAACGGATTTCATGTGCCTGTGGGTTAGAGCCTGCTATTGGCGGCACGGCTAGCTAGGCGTGGCGGCAAGCACCGTGGCCAGCGCGCGGGCCGGTTCCCTCGGCAGCCGCGTTCCCCACGCCGTGTCGGGCGTCCGGGCCGGTACCGTCGCAGGAGCCATCGCACCTCTGGTGCCGCTGCTGGACGTTGCCGCCTTGGCGGCTCTTCATTCCTTGACCTTCACCACCCCGGCCACTGGCAGCCCGCTCATAGGCAGCCAAATGGTTCTCCGAACCATTCAGAAGGTTCTCCAGAACCGTCCGCACCTCGGCGGTCTGAGTGGTTGATAGCCCGGCCTCGAGATCAGCGATATCGCGCTTCTCCAAGTCAATGCCAACCTGGTAGGCATCCGGCAACGACTGCATACCCTGGGCGTACCACTGGTCGTATAACCCCTGCAATGTGGCGTCCGAATAGCTGCCAGCGGCGGCCCCATCCGACGGATCGGCGATGTCGTAGGCGATGAGCAGGTTCCCCACAGCATCGAAATGGCGCTGTTCTGCCTCGGCGATCTTCGAGAACGGACGCGCCCCGGCGTACTGATCAGCAAAGGCCTGATAAAGATCGCGCGCGAGCCGCTCCTCTTCGCGGCTGAAGACCAGATTTGCAACCTCAGCATCGTTCAATCTGCCATCGTCCGCGACTGCCATCGGCAGGGTCGTCAAGCTCAACGCTGCGACACCCGCCACCGCAAGCGCAAAGATCCGGGTGGTGGTTTTCATGATTGTTCCTCCGGGTTCTTGCGGCCGGTCTTCCGGCCGATGCAACCAGTTAATGCCCGGATTGTGAAGCCCATCGGGAGACAACCATGAAGCTTGCGTGAAGCCTTGCACTAAATCGCCATGACACTCTGTCTAAGCGTTCCGCGACACCACAATGGGGACATGGCCCGAACCGTCCTAGTCGTCGATGACGAGCCGCAGATCCGAAAACTACTTCGCGAGTACCTTACTGCCGATGGTTATCACGTGTTGGAAGCGGACTGCGGTGCGTCCGCACTGCGCCAACTCGGCATGCGCGGCGATCCAGCCCATGCGCAGGCGATCGACCTGGTGCTACTCGATATCGGGTTACCCGACATTGACGGGCTTGAGGTGCTCAGCCAGCTACGACGCAACTCGCAAGTGTACGTGATACTGGTGACGGCCCGCACTGAAGAGACCGACAAATTGGTGGGCCTGACTGTGGGCGCCGACGACTACATCACCAAACCGTTCAGCGTCCGTGAGGTGGTCGCCCGGGTTAAGGCGGTCTTTCGCCGGATCGACACCGCTGCCCGGGCCGCAGATGACGATGTCATGACGATCGGTGACCTGCGGATCGACTTGGCGGCCCGCGCGGTCCGGCTGGCCGGCACACCTATCGAACTGTCCGCGCTCGACTTCGACCTACTCGCGGCGCTGGCCGCCAGTCCGGGTCGCGTCTTGTCCCGCGCTCAGCTACTCGAAAAGGTCTGGGGCTACGACTTTTACGGTGATGAACGCGTCGTCGATGTGCACATCCGGACGATGCGCAAAGCGTTGGGCGACGATCCTCTCGATCCGACCTATATCGCAACTGTGCGCGGGGTCGGCTACAAGTTCCTGCCCTCCAGGAGCCCTTCATGAGCTCAGTGAAGAAAGGCCCGTTGCGACGGCTGAGCGTCCAACTGGTCCTCTCGCACGTCCTGGTCGGAGTGGCCTCCCTGCTCACCACCGCGGTGCTCGTCGTGGCTCTCGCTCCACGCCTGTTCGACACCATGGGAACCGGCACCGGCCAGATGAAAGGCGGCTCCGGGCCGGGCCATGGTCGCGGTGAGGGCAGCGGCTTGGGGGCACTGCGTCCGGAGGTGCTTTCGGCGCTGCAATCAGCACTGCTATGGGGCGTGGTGGTAGGGATCGTGGCTGCTGTCCTGTTGGGCGTGCTCGCCGCCCGTAGGGTGCTGAAGCCGGTGGACGCTATTCGGGTGGCCACCCAGCGGGTTGCCTCTGGCGATTACGGCACCAAATTACCTCGGCCAAAGACTGCTGAGCTTGGGCAGCTGGCCGATGACGTCGCCTCCATGGCCGAGCAGCTCTCCGCGACCGAGGCACGGCGCGTCCGACTACTCGGTGAGGTTGGTCATGAGATGCGCACCCCGCTGACGGTGATCGATGGGCAGGTGGAGGCGATGATCGACGGCGTGCTACCCGCCAGTGGTGAGAATCTGGCCGTTGTCGCAGCCGAATCCAGGCGACTGCACCGGTTGGCGGACGATCTAAGCCAGCTGTCTCGCGCCGAGGAAGGTCGGGTGAGCCTTGACCTGCAACCGGTCGACCTTGGCCAGCTGGTCAGCAGCGCGGTCGAGCGGCTGCGTCCGCAAACCGACGATGCCGGCATCGAGCTAGTGTGCGTATCGGCCGATGGCGTCAAGATCGCGGTGGACGCAGACCGGATCGCGCAGGTGGTGACCAATCTGGTGGGCAACGCCATTCGCGCCACCCCGGCCGGCGGTCGGATTTCTGTGACCTGCAGTCAGCATGGCGCCCAAGCCATCGTCCGGGTATCCGATACGGGTGAGGGCCTCGCAGCATCCGACCTGGAGCGCGTCTTCGAGCGCTTCTACCGGGTGCCCGGCCGGCGCACCCGCGGCCGTGAGCCGGGCTCCGGTATCGGATTAACGATCGCGAAACACTATGTCGAAGCCCATGACGGCAGCATCACATGCGAATCCGGCGGGCTCGGTCAAGGCGCTACCTTCATAGTGCGGCTCCCTATCTAGGACCTTCCTGCTGCCTTCCTTGCGAGGCCGAGGCCGAGGCAAGGACGGACGAGACTTCGCCCACGGTCACACCGCAAGGCCACACCGACCTTAGATCCCACCTAAACAACCTGATCGCCGGTCGGGTTAGTCGACCCACCCGGTTTCAACGGAAATCGCGGTAGTAGTACTGTCCGTCGTTGTTACCTGCTGCCACCCGTTCGGCCTCGAGATTACGGAGTTCAACGCGCCGGATTTTACTGGATATCGTCTTGGGAAGATGGTCAACAAACTCGATGATTCGCACATATTGGTACGCGTTGAGCTGTTCACGGCAGTGCTCGAAGACTGCCGCCGCTGTATCATCGCCGGGCTGATGGCCCTCTGCCAGGCAGATATATGCCTTCGGAACAGCGCCCCGAACCCCGTTCGGAGAAGGGACGACCGCGCACTCGACGACCGAGGCATGCAAGATCAGCGCACTCTCCAGCTCGAAGGGGCTGATCTTATAATCCGACGCCTTGAAGACGTCGTCTGCCCGCCCGACATAGGTGATGTAGCCGTCGGCATCCCGGATCCCGATGTCGCCTGTGTGATGGTAGCCGCCACGCCAGGCTTCGGCGGTCAGATCGTCCGCACCGTGGTAGCCACCCATCAGCCCCAGATGGGAGACCGACAAGTCGATGCAGATCTCCCCCTCGCCGGCACCCTCGATCAGGTCGTCGGTGGCCGGATCCTTCAGCACCACTGCGTAGCCCGGCATCGGTCGGCCCATCGCGCCGATGCGGACCGACTGTCCAGGCGAGTTGCCGACGCAGCAGGTCATCTCCGTTTGGCCGTATCCGTCGCGGATCGTGTTGTGCCAAGCGGCCCGGACCTTGTTGATCACTTCGGGGTTGAGCGCCTCCCCTGCCCCGACCAGTTCGCGCGGTGGATGGGACAGATGCGTCAGATCGGCCTGAATCAGCATCCGCCAGACCGTCGGGGGCGCGCAGAACGAAGAGACCTGGTGGGATTCCATCACCTTCATCAGCATCTCGGCATTGAAACGCTCGTAGTTGAAGATGAAAACCGTCGCCTGCGCCAAGAACGGGCTGAAGAAATTGCTCCAGGCATGCTTGCCCCAGCCGGGCGAACTGATGTTCAGGTGCACATCGCCTGGGCGGACGCCTAGCCAGAACATTGTCGAAAGATGCCCGACCGGATAGCTGACCTGGGTGTGGCGCACGAGTTTGGGGTGGGCTGTGGTACCCGAGGTGAAGTAGAGCAACGATGTCGAATCCGCCGGTGTCGGCCCATCAGGGGTGAAGTCACCGTCCGCCTCGTTGCTGTCGGCGTAGTTATGCCAGCCCTCTACGGGATTCTCGCCGACACTGATCAAGGTGGTAGCCGGGCGCACCAGGTCGAAGCGCGTTGCCAACGAGTCGGGCGCAATAGCGAAGCGGGCGTCGGCCGTCTCGATACGCCAGGCCAGATCGACATCCGAAACCAGGGTGGAGGTGGGGATCGCCACCGCCCCGACCTTCATCAGCCCGAGCAGGATCTCCCATAACTCGATCGTGTTGTTGAGCATCACGATCATCGAGTCGCCTCTGCGAACCCCCAAGGAGGTGAGCCAGTTCGCAACCTGGTTGGAGCGGGTTGCGAGTTCAGCGTATGACCAGCTGGAGGTCTCCAAATCGGATGCCACGATCGTCACTGCGGCCCGATCGGGATGCTCCCCCGCGATGACATCGAACCATTCGATGGCGAAGTTGAAGTCGTCCAGCTGTGGCCAGCGGAACTCCCGCACCACCTTCTCGTAGTCGTAGACGTTGTCGAGCAGGAAGTCACGTGCGCTGCGCACAGCGTCGGTCGCCGGCGTGGCCGCTCGAGGCGTAAAGTTCATGGACTGAGCGTAGAGGTTGCGAGCCCTACGCGTGCCCCGTTACACATTGCGGGACGCCGAAAGCCGACGACTGTGCTGCACTCACGGCCTTAGTAGAGCTCTCCGATCAGTGCGCGAGCGATCTCGTTCGCCACTTGCTCACCACCCGGTGCCGCCTGCAAGTTGGTGAGCACGATCAGCGTCGTGTCGCTGTTGGGGTCGTGACCCATGAACGACTGGTATCCCGGGAGCGAACCGTCGTGTCCAAGCATCGGTCCGAACTGCGCTAAAGCGATCCCATAGCCGGCACTAGTGGGATTGGACGGATCGGACGGCTGGATGCTGTCAAGGCGCATCTGTTGGGTTTCGGGGCTCAGCAGGCCGCCGTCTATGAGTGCCTCCACATAGTTGGCCAGGTCAACGGCCGTGGAGATGCCTGCTCCGGCAGCCCAACCCCACGAGGGGTTCGTGTTCGTGACGTCAGTAGGCAGGAGTGTGCCTGCCGATGCTGCTGCTTGCTCTTCGGCGGGCAGCGCAGGGTCTTGCTCGGTTTGGACGTTCGTGCCGTAAAGGTATCCGTGGGGGTACGGAGTGGGCAGGCTGGCATCCTCGATTGCGGGGAATGAGGTTTGGTCGAGCCCGAGCGGTGCAAAGATCCGCTGTTGGAATTCATCGCGAAGCTCGTTGCCGGTCAACTGTTCGATGATCAGCCCAGCGAGGACGGTGTTGGTGTTGGAGTAGTGGAATCCCTCGCCCGGAGCAAAGTAGACGGGTTCGGCCAGACCCAGAGCGACCAATTCTTCAGGGTCCCACACGCGGGCGGGATCGTTGTCGAGTATGTCGTTGAATGATTCCAGCTCGGAGTAGTTGAACAATCCGCTGCGCATGTCCAGAAGCTGTTCGATGGTGATGGCATCACCATTCGGCACATCGGGTCGGTACTTCGAAACCGGATCGTCCAGTGAGATCAGGCCTTCATCGACCAGTTGCAGCATGACGGTGCCGGTCATGGTCTTCGTGTTCGACCCGATACGGAAGTGGTCGTTGACGCTCACCGGGTCGTCCACGCCCAGCTGCCTCGTCCCGAAGGCGTCAACCCATATGGAGTCCGGGGTGCGCACCAGCACCACCGCCCCAGGCACGAGCAGCTCAGCCATGGTGGATTCGACCGTGGACCGCAACTGCGCCTGGTTCAGGGGCGTTTTAGTTGGGCTCGCGTCAGTGGAGGTAGCTGATCCCGATTGGCTGCTGCAGGCGGCAAGTAGTCCGGCCGCCAGAATGGCCACAACCCCGTCGCGAATCCTGCGACGGCGAGAACCCCGTCCACCGGGAGTCTGGTAGGAGCTAGTATTCGTCGATTGCCTGCTGCGAGTCATCATCGTCCTTCCGGTGAGTAGTCGCATCAGTCTGCCTCTTCAGAGTGTCAAGTCGAGAGCTGAAGCGACCCCCATCTGCATAACCGACCAAAAATGGCCAAGCCCGCTCTCGCCCAGCTGATCCTCACGTGCCAAGGCTTGATGAATACCGTGTGAATACACTGTCCAGATGGACCTTGTTCCGGCTGCCGGAGTGATAATCATCAACGAACAGGACCAGATCCTGCTCGTCCAGCGAGGTCACGCTCCTCAGCAGGGCCGTTGGACTATCCCTGGCGGCAAACTAGAGCCCGGCGAGACCCCACAAGAGGCGGCGATCCGCGAAGGCTTCGAGGAGACCGGTCTGCACCTGAGGATCATTCGTGAGGCGCTGCACGTACAACTGCCCACAGCCGACGGCCGCAAGTTCGACGTCCACGACTTCGTGGCTACCGTGATCGGAGGCACGTTGCGCCACGGGGACGACGCATTGGATGCTCGCTGGTTCAGTCACGACGAACTCGACTCGGTCGAGCTCACCAAAGGGCTACTCGACTATCTGCGAGAAGCCGGTATCGGCCACGGTTTCGAGGATCCGAGGAATAGCGAACATCACCACCAATGACCGTCGTGATATTACGGCCTGAAATCGACTCTTGCCGATCGATTCGCACGGAATTTTCGGGAAATGAAAAGACCGCCCTGTTCGGTTCTATGGTTTATCGGTGCGGTCGAGCCACCCGGGATCGGTATTCAGGGGGTTATATCCGGGAGTAGTACGACTCGGGGCCCAGCTCACCGCGCCTGTCCCGCGCATCGCTAAGGAAGCGCGTCCCGCGCACATAATATGCAGTATCAACCCTTATTGCAGATGCCACTTCGGCTGGTTCGACCGCGAATTACGCGGTCAGCCAGAAAGCAAGCACACCGGCGCATAAGACAGCAGAATAACGATCCGGGGACGACCCGGACCGGCCGCTCGAACCACCGCAGGAGTAAACCAAGCATGGCCCTTCAGACACCCGATCCAGTCGCCCAGGCTCACGACAGGCTTATCGCGCGGTCCCTGGAGGCGAAGGATGCCACACAAGCCATCTGGGCCAGCGACATAGAAGATCTCACCGAAGAGCTCAACCAGATCAAGGTCGAATTCGCCCGTTTCAGATTGTTCTACCAATGGGGCATAGAGCAAGTCTCCACGAAACTGAATATTCTTCGCCAAGAGTTCGAGGACATCCACGACTACAGTCCCATTGAGCACATCCGATCTCGGCTGAAATCCCCCGAGAGCATTCTCACCAAGGCCGTGAAAGTTGGTTGCGATCTGACGCTCCCCGCATTACGGGAACGCATCCGTGATATTGCGGGTATCCGAATAACTTGCAGTTTCACTTCAGATGTGTATTGGATCGCTTCTATGCTTTCGCGACAACCGGACGTCACCGTCGTCGCGACCAAGGATTACATCGCCAATCCCAAACCAAACGGCTATCGTTCCTTGCATCTCATCGTCAAGGTCCCCGTTTACCTGTCGGACAGCACTGAGAGCGTGTTCGTCGAGATCCAGATCAGGACTATCGCCATGGATTTCTGGGCATCTGTGGAACACAAGCTCTCGTACAAATACGGTCAGCGGCTCCCCCCAGTCCTCAAAGCCGAACTCGACGACGCCGCTCGAATTGCCGAGGAACTCGACGAACGCATGGGCCGACTCCGCGACGAGATCCGGCCGATGGAGGCGATCGGATCCGGCGACGCCCGCCACGTCGATACACCATGAACGATATGCGACACCGTGTCGGCTTTGACTGCGCATTTTCCGTTTTGCAGCAATTGGCGGACGACTCGGAAATCCAAGCATAGGGTTGCGACCATGGCAGCCGACATCTCCGCAGCCAAGGCCCAGCACGCCCCGCACGCGCCGAGCGTGCGGTTCGAGCATCTCACAAAGACCTACCCAGGGGGTTCGCGACGCCCGGCTACGATCGCTGTCGAGGACGTCACGCTCAGTATTCCTGCCGGCAGCCTCACGGTCTTGGTTGGCTCGTCCGGATCTGGGAAAACGACCCTGCTGCGCACTGTCAACCGGATGGTTACCCCGACCAGCGGGCGGGTACTGATCGACGATAATGACATCGCAGGCCTCGATGCAGTCAAGTTGCGCCGCACTATCGGATATGTCATGCAGGAATCGGGGTTACTCCCCCACCGAAAAGCCATCGACAATATCGCTACGGTGCCTCGCCTCAACGGTGTCAAGAAGGCACCCGCGCATGAACGCGCCTATGAACTGATGGATTTGGTCGGGCTCGATCATCAACTGGCGGCCCGTTACCCCGCCGAGTTGTCCGGAGGCCAGCAGCAGCGCGTAGGCGTCGCCCGCGCGCTCGCGGCTAGCCCACGGCTATTACTGATGGACGAACCCTTCGGTGCGGTCGATCCGATCGTCCGCGCCGACCTGCAGCGCGAAGTGCGGCGTCTCCAATACCAACTTGGCATCACGATCCTCTTCGTCACACACGACATCGCCGAAGCTCTGACGCTCGGGGACAAGATCGTCGTGCTCGCCCAAAAAGGACGCATCGCCCAAGAAGGCACCGGGGCGGAATTACTCACTCATCCGGCCGACGACTTCGTCGCGAACTTCCTCGGTCTCGACGCCGGACGCGGACTACATCTGATGAACAGTGACGGGGTCCAGCTGGTCATGGATGCCGATGAGCGTCCGATCGGACGACTGAGCGGACCTGGACGATGAACTGGCTCGTCAACAACTGGCCGACGGTCTGGCAAGCGCTGTGGTCGCATCTGTTACTTGCGGTGCCGGCGATCGCCCTGAGTTTCGTGTTATCGGTGCCGCTGGGCTGGGTGGCCTACCGCTATCGCTGGTCACGATTCGTGTTGGTAACCGGCAGCTCCTTGATCTATGCACTTCCGTCGCTGCCACTTCTGGTCGTCCTCCCGGCAATCCTGGGAACCAGCGTGCGGTCGTCGCTCAATGTGGTGGTCGCGCTGACCGCGTACGGTATCGCGTTGATGGTGCGCTCGACCGCCGACGCGCTGGCTGCAATCAACACCGACACGGTGACTTCTGCGACTGCCCTGGGGTACTCGCCGATCAAGAAGCTCTTTGCTGTTGAACTCCCTCTCGCCGGACCTGGCCTGTTGGCCGGAATACGAGTCGTCGCGGTGAGCACTGTCGCGCTGGTAACGGTGAGTGCAGTGCTCGGCATCCCTAGTCTGGGAACACTGTTCACCGATGGATTCCAGCGCGGCATCATCGCAGAAATCATTACCGGCATCGTCGGCACGGCGCTGCTGGCTGTGCTCGTCGACCGTGTCCTGGTGGCGATCGGCTGGCTCCTGTTGCCGTGGGCGCGAGGACGATCATGAACTACTTCGTCGAAGCTTTCGCTTGGATCGCCGACCCCGCACACCGGACGGGACCGGATGGGATCTGGACCCGGTTGGGCCAACACCTCGCGTACACGCTCATCGCGACCGGCGCGGCTGCGCTGATCGGTATCCCGCTCGGTTACTGGATCGGCCACACCGGGCGCGGTAAAGGTCTCATCGTTGGAGCGACCGGTGCCGCTCGCGCGCTGCCCACTCTGGGCGTCCTCACGCTGATCGCGCTCTTCACCGGAGTCGGAGTGGGAGCCCCGCTGGCCGCCCTCTCGGTGCTGGCGCTACCGTCGGTTCTGGCTGGCGCCTATGCAGGATTGGAGGCGATACCCGCGCCGACCATCGATGCAGCACGGGCACAGGGCATGAGCGAATGGCAGTTACTCAGTCGCGTCGAGATTCCACTCGGCCTGCCGCACTTGATCGGGGGGCTCCGTTCCGCGACGCTGCAGGTGGTCGCCACTGCCACCCTGGTCGCCTATGTCGGTGGCGGCGGTCTGGGACGCTTTCTCTTCCTAGGGCTGAAGACCCAGGACTACCCGCAAATGCTGGCGGCATCCTTCCTAGCAGTCGCACTGGCCATCGCCGGCGAGATCTGCTTCGCGGTGCTGGCCCGGATCGCGGGCCGACGACACCATGCCTTGTCGAACAGGTAAGGCTCGCGTCCGAGTCGTCGGCTGCATGATTCGACTCACGCTCAAGCTACGGGCGAACAGCAGATTTGCACGCCCTCGAGTTCGGTCTTTTGGTCAGTGGTCTGCGTTAGCGTGATAGTAGCCAACCAAGGAGGCCCAATGAGACGAATCCCTGCACTACTCACGGCCGCGTTGCTCACTGCAACGCTCGCTGCATGCGGTGGCGGGGACCCTCTGAATACCGCGAGTGGTCCCGAGACGACGTCCGGACAAGCGATTGTGGTCGGCTCCCAGCAGTACTACTCGAATGAGCTGATTGCAGAACTCTACGCTCAGGCCCTCGAGGCTGACGGGTACCAGGTCAACCGTCAGTATCAGATCGGTCCACGCGAGATCTCGATGCCGGAACTCGCATCCGGAGCAATCGATCTGATGCCCGAATACAGCGGCAACCTGCTCCAGTATCTCGATCCCTCGTTCGTCGCTACCACCCCCGATGAGATACTCCTTGCCCTCGACGATGCCCTACCGACCGGTCTGCGTCGCCTCGATGCTGCCGAGGCCACCGATCAGGATTCGTACACCGTGACGCGCGCGACCGCAGAAAAGTACGAGCTGACCTCCATCGGGGATCTCGCAAGACTGACGCAACCGGTGAGCATCGGCGCAAGTTCCGAGTTCGCCACTCGACCGTACGGTATCTCCGGTTTGCAGGGAGTCTACGGAGTTGAAGGTGTGCTGACACCGATCGAAGACTCAGGCTCCGCGTTGACTGTGAAGGCACTCCTCGATGGCACTGTCCAGGTCGCTGATATTTACACCGCCAGCCCGGCGATCGTGGCGAATGACCTGGTCAGCCTGGACGACCCAGAATCCCTGATTCTTCCGCAGAACATCGTCGCGATTGCCTCTGACAAGGTAGATCAGAAGGCTGCCGCCACGATCAATGAAGTCACCGGCCAGCTCACGATGGCAGAGCTCATCGCGTTGAACCGCGAAAGCGTTGAGAGTCAGCTGCCGTCCGCGGCGATCGCCACCACGTGGCTCACGGAGAAGGGACTGATCTGATGGTTAGCGCCGTGGATATTCTTCGCGACGGTTTCGGCCGGATCGCGGAAGGGCTACCCGCAGCTCTCGACGGCCTGAGCATTGATGAGCTGCTCTGGCAACCAGCTGACGGGGCAAACCACATTGCGTGGCTAGCCTGGCATATCGGACGCTGTGAAGACGCTCAGGTCGCACAAATCGCTGGCCAATCCGAGGTCTATCACGATGGCTGGGTCGAGCGGTTTTCCTTACCGTATGAGCCGTCTGCGAGCGGTTATGGCCAGACTTCCGAGCAGATGCAGGCCTTCCGGTTGCACGATCCCAGTCTGCTCGCCGGCTACTATGCTGCGGTTCACGCCGCCACTGATCGCGTGCTCGATAATCTCACGGACGATGACCTCCGTAGGATCGTCGACCAGACCTATCACGCCACTGGAGCGGTGCGTTTGGTGTCGATAGTGAACGACATCTCTCAGCATCTCGGCCAGATCGGCTACCTGCGCGGGCTGATTGAGAAGGCAAGATAACGGTCAAGCCTCACCTACTGCGTCGCGGACGCTACGGGCAGTGCTGACGGCTGCGGCGGCGCTAGACCTGCGTCGCCTGCCAAGCCTCGCTGACTACACGACCGACCGTCTCCAGGTCGAGTCCTTCACGGTCTGCGACGGCAGCGAGATCTTCGTATTCGGGCTTGCTGCGTCGCACACCATAGCCGCTGACGGTCTTCACGCGCACTTGACCGTAGGGGGTCTGAACCGCTTCCTCGCTGCGGTCGAGGGTGAACCGGTGGCACAGATGCTCACGGACCCCGATGGTAGTGGTGTGGCGGAAAATCGCTCGCACCACATCATCGCGCTGGGCGACCGGGCACAGGCAGGTCAGGAGAATACCTGGGCGTCCCTTCTTCATGGTTACAGCGGTGGTGAAGACCTCGACCGCGCCGGCGGCGAAGAGTTGTTCTTGGGCGTAGCCGAGCCGTTCACCGGTCATATCGTCCAAGTTGCAGCTGAGCTCGACGACATCGCCACTGGCCCCCAACTCCGCGGCCTCGCCGAGCAGCACGCGGACACAGTTTGCGGCCTCGAAATCCTTGGTGCCCATGCCATAGCCGGCCGCCCGGATCGTCATCACCGGCATTGCCTGGACGAATTCGTCCACGAAGTATTTCAGCAGCGCCGCACCGGTCGGTGTGCATAATTCGCCCCGCACGGCTCCCCCATAAACCGGGATGCCTCGCAGCAGCCGTTCGGTTGCAGGTGCCGGTACCGGAACGATGCCATGCGCGCACCTCACTTTGCCACTGCCGACGTGAACAGGTGATGCGAGTACGCGCTGCGGCGCCAGCCAGCTCATCAGCAGGCAGGCACCAACGATATCCGCTATAGCATCGCTCTCTCCGACCTCGTGGAAATGTATCTCGTCGACAGGCATCCCGTGCACGGCAGCTTCGGCTTCCGCGAGCAATGAGTAGACCGCGATGGCGTCGGCTCGTACACGCTGTGGGATGTCGAGCCCGTTGACGATCTCAACGATCCGGGGGTAACTGCTGCGAGAATGGGATTGGATGTGCTCGATGGATGCGTGCTGCTGCCCCCCGTCAGGCGTCTCCGAAGCATCATGATGGTCATGATCACCGGTCTCCTGGCGCGGAGAGCCGTGATCGGGGTGGTGATGGCGGCTCGGCTGCGCATCAGCGACATCGACGCTCTGCTCACTGATGCCATGCACACTGACATCCACATGGGTGCCGGTGATGCCGCACTTGATGCTTGGCTCAGCGGTGACGCTGACGCCCGGAAGCCCGAGACCGTTCATGATCTGCAAGAACTCGTCTCGATGCTGCGGTAGTAACTCCAACAACGCAGCATTAAGCATGTCGCCGGCTGCGCCCATCCCGAGATCCAAGTACAGCATCGTCACTTCGTCATCCCCATGTGATTGATCATGCTGGCCAGGTAACCGGCACCGAATCCGTTGTCAATGTTGACCACGCTCACTCCGCTCGCACACGAGTTGAGCATGCTCAGTAGCGCTGCCAGTCCTTCATACGCCGCGCCATAACCCACGCTGGTGGGAACTGCGATCACAGGGCAGTCCGCCAGACCAGCGATGACGCTTGCCAGCGCACCTTCCATACCAGCCAGCGCGATGATCACCGAGGCGTCCATAATCTCGTCCGTATGGGAGAGTAACCGGTGCAGCCCTGCCACCCCGACGTCATAGAGCCGAACCACCTCGTTGCCAAGGGCTTGCGCAGTTATCGCTGCCTCTTCGGCAACCGACTGATCGCTCGTGCCGCCGGTCGCAACGACGATACGTCCGATGCCATCAGGTTCGGGGATCTGTCCGGCGAGAGCGATGCGTGCCTGTGAGAAGTATTGGAACTCAACTCCGTCTCCAAGGCTGGCCTGCAGCTTGATGGCAGCTTCCGCCCCGAAGCGCGTCACCAATACGGTGCGTTGCCCCGCGGCCAACAACGCCGCGGTGATCTGCTGGACTTGTTCAGGTGTCTTACCCGAACCAAAAATCACCTCGGGTATCCCTTGGCGAAGCCCTCGGTGCAGGTCGAGTTTGGCGAAGCCGAGGTCCTCGAAGGGAGCCTGCCGCAATCGTTGAACGGCATCCGCAACACTGACATCGCCCTCAGCGACCTGGCTGAGCAATCGCATCGTTTCGCGCTGGTCCAAAACCTCACCTACTCGTGTTCGTCCACGAAGTCGCCCAGCAC
>JALHFX010000149.1 GCA_022837595.1 Propionibacterium sp. | reverse complement strand
GATGAGCAAGCCGACGCCGTAATCCACGCTGCTGAGGACGCAGCCGAGCACGTCCGTACCGAAGTCACCAGGCCACTCGTCCAACGAGCAGAGCAGGACGGCGCGACCTACCTTGCCGCTGTCGAGGACGAAGCCGCCGCCAGCACCCGACTCTCGGCCGTCGGCAGGTTCGGTCGGCGCAAAGCCCGCGCCGAGCACCAGGCCGCGAAGGAACAGACGCAGACTCAACGGGCGCGAGTGCGCGACAACTGGGGCAGCGCACCGCCCCGTAATCACCAAGCACTCCCCGGATGGGCAGCCCAGACAGCGGCACAGAAAGCGAAAGGTGACCCCCGCGTGGCCGAAGCCGCCCGCGCCGCCGACGCTGCGCGCACCGACCGAGGAAAAACCTCGCGGCGACACAAGCAAGAACGGTTCGCATTGTTGGCTCGTGAAATTGGAACCGAGCAAGCACGCAGCGATCAGTTCGGAATGCGCACCGTCAACCCACAGCGTGCCGCCCGAGACGCCCTCACGCGAGCAACATTGGCGCGCGCCGAAGCCGACGAACTCCGCAACCTCTCAGTCAACGACGCTGCACGAATCATTGCAGCCAAGCGGGCCGAGCAGGAACAGACACGACGGCTGTTGGAGCAGCGAGAGCGGCAACTCAACCCGTTCCAGCGCACCACCCCCGGCAGCGACCCAGGTCGTGACGGGCCAGCACGCGGCCTGTGATTCCCGGGTTTGCTGCTCCGATGAACTCTGTGCTGCGATCGGGTAAGATGATCGGCATGGGTAACTTGATTTGCGTGTTCGCTGTGACGCACACGCTTGCTGTTCGCGACCGCCGCGCCTGACGGCGCGCCTCGCTGAACGCTTCGCGCGTCGTCCATCCGAGAGACCATTCGCGTCTCGGAACGGCGATTTTGCGCATCCATTTTCTCCGTCTGCGCTCTGCCCTGTTTCCGAGGCGTTCCATCGGGTCTGCTGATGATTTAGTTGACTCTTGTTCGCTTCTTTAAAGAGGAGCTGGAAAGATGGTTGTTATGTCTAAATATTCGCAAGAGTTTAAATCTGATGCAGTGGCTTTAGTCGCTTCTGGTAACTCACAGGCTCAAGTTTCTAGAGATCTTGGGATTTCTAAATCCACCCTCAATAAATGGGTGGCTGATGATGAAAGGCAACGCCGCGGGCTGCCTGCCACGAACACGGTTAGTGATAGTGAGAATAAACAAATTCAGGCTTTAATAAACCGCAACCGGTTACTTGAGCAAGAAAACGAGGTGCTGCGTCGGGCTGCCGCTTACTTGTCACAAATTCATATTAAAAACCCAAAATAATTTACCCGCTCGTCCAAGAAATGGCTGCCCCAGGTTACCTTCCGGTAAGAGTGTCTGTGGCAGTGGCGGGCAGGGTGTTAGGGTTTAGCAAACAGGCTTACTATAAATGGGTTAAAAATCCAGTTTCTGTGCGCGAGAAAGAAGAGGCAAGGCTGACACAGAAACTTTTTGAGTTACATGCTGATGACCCCGAGTTTGGTTATAGATTCCTTACCGATGAGATGCAAGAACTAGGGTTTAATGTGTCTGAACGTCGTGTGTGGAGGCTTTGTAACAAAGCAGGAATCAGGTCGCTTATTAGTAAACGTAAACGTAAATATTTACCTGCTGGCGAGCCCGTTAGTGACGATCTGGTTAACCGTGATTTCACCGCAGATAAACCTAATCGGCTGTGGCTGACTGATATTACGGAGCATCACACCAAAGAAGGGAAACTGTATTTATGTGCCATCAAAGACGTGTTTTCTAACCGCATAGTTGGTTATTCAATCGATAATAGAATGAAATCTCGTGTTGCTGTTAAGGCTTTAGAAAACGCTTTAACCAGTCGCGGTCACCCTGAAAGTGTTGTGGTTCATAGTGATAGGGGCAGCCAATTTCGTTCTCGTAAATATCGGCGTGTTTTAGGGGCAAACAAGTTGTTGCAGTCGATGGGTCAGGTTGGTGCTGCTGGCGATAATGCGGCAATGGAATCATTCTTCGCGCTTTTGCAAAAGAATGTGCTTGATAGAAAAGTTTGGGCTACAAGGAGTGAGCTTCGGTTAGCTATCGTTGCATGGGTTGAAGGTAAATATCATCGTAAACGCAGGCAACGCAGATTGGGGAAATTAACGCCTGTCGAGTACGAAATGGTTATGATGGAAACAGTCGCGTTAGCGGCCTAAAATATAAGTAAATTTTGGTCAACCAAACCGACAGCAGACCCATCCTTTCTTTCTTGGAGCGCGAACATGCCTCGTTCATCCCACGGTGGCCGCCACGAACTCGGCCAAAACTTCCTCATCCACACACCCACAATCAGCAAGATCACCGCTCTAGTCACCGCGACGAAAGGGCCGATACTCGAACTTGGCGCTGGAGACGGCGCACTCACGAGACCTCTCGCCCAGCTCGGCAGGCCGGTGACCGCGATTGACCTCGATGAGCACCGGATCGCTGGCCTCCGCCGCGCGCTGCCGGATGTGAAAATCAATCACGCCGACGCGCTCACCGTCCCTCTCGACCACCCCGTGATCGTGGGGAACATCCCCTTCCATCTCACCACCCCGATCCTGCGCCGACTTCTCCGCGTCGGCACCTGGACTCAGGCGGTGCTCCTTACGCAATGGGAGGTCGCCCGCAAACGCTGCGGGATCGGTGGCTCCACCATGTTGACCGCACAAACCGCGCCCTGGTTCACCTTCGACCTCCACGGCCGGGTTCCCTCCTGGGGTTTCCGACCACGCCCCAGCGTCGATGGCGGCATCATCCAGATCAGCAGGCGCAAAGATCCGCTGATTCCCGGCTCGCAGCGCACCCGGTACCAACAGTTCGTACGCGCGGTATTCACCGGCCGAGGCAGAACCCTCGACCGTGTCATCGCGAACGCGAGCCACATCGACCCCGGCCGAGCCCGGCAACTCCTGAGGCAGTGCGGCGTCGATACACGCGCACTGCCGAGGGACCTGACACCGGAGCAGTGGGCCGGAATCTGGAACGCGATACCTGAGTAGCCACCCCCAGAGCCACCATGCACGACACAACTTTCGCGATTCGTGGTCTCTCGGCCCGCGATGACGAGTCGGTCGCGTGAGCGTCCTCACGGCGACCGGTAGAATAGAACCGCGCGCACGCGCACGTTCACAGGTGAGTGTGTTTGGGGAACCTCGGCTA
>JALHFX010000148.1 GCA_022837595.1 Propionibacterium sp. | reverse complement strand
CTGCGCGAGAGCGGCTTCCCCAACGCACGCTACGTCATCAACGGCTTTCAGGGCGACGCGATCAAGGACGGCCCGCAGGCCGGCTTCCGCCTCAAGAACGGCTGGCAGAACAGCGGCTTGCCGTGGTCGCCCAGGATGAACGCGGACAAGATCCACCGCGTCGACCCGCGCTGACCCCGCGAAGGCGCCCGTGCCAGCAAGCCCGGCTCTGTGCCGGGCTTTGCTTTGCCAAGTCCGTCGAGGTGGGCGGAATGCCCTACTTTCCAAACTGCGGTAACGCTGGCGGGACGATCGAACTTCGACAGGACTGAATTTCCGATGGCCTACCGACCTCCAGGGTGAATAAACGCGCCGGCCACCTCGACACCCGCCTTCGCAGCAGAGCGCCTTTCATAGCGCTGTCCTATAGAAACCATACCTATTAACGATTTGAAAGCTATACAACCTGAAATTAAAGTTAATTTTCACTAATTCGCCAAACTCATCATGTCATCCTCCTCCCTCACCACAGGACAACGCCTGGCCATGGGCTTTGGCTTGGTGCTGGCTTTGATGATCGGGATCACCGCCTTCGGTATCCAGAAGGTGAACCTGATCGACAACACCCTGACCGAAATCACCGATGTGAATGCGGTGAAGCAGCGCTACGCCATCAACTTCCGTGGGAGCGTCCATGACCGGGCCATCAGCCTCCGCGATGTGACGCTGGTGCGCGACGCCGCCGGCCTAACCGCCGCCCTGCAGGATATCGAGCGGCTGACCGCCTTCTATCAGGACTCTGCGGCCGCGCTGGACAAGCTCTTTGCCAGCGACCCGGAGATCAGCCAGGAGGAACGACAGTTGCTGGCAGCGATTCAGACAGGCGAAGCGCTCAGCCAACCGCTGATGCAGCGGGTGATCCAAGCCCGTCAGGACAACGATGTCGCCGGCGCCCAGGCCCTGCTGCTCGCAGAGGCCCGTCCCGCCCTCAGCGAGTGGCTGACCCGCATCAACGCCTTCATTGACTATCAGGAAAAACGCAACCAGGCCGCGACCGCCCATGCCCGGGAAGTAGCCGGTCAATTCGCCCTGTTCATGGTGACCCTGTGCAGCCTCGCCATCGTCATCGGCTCCGTCATTGCCTTCCAGATCACGCGGCAACTGGGCCGCGCCCTGGGCGGGGAGCCTAACCAGGCGGCCCAGGCGGTCACCCGCATCGCCAGCGGCGACCTGAGCATGCCGGTGCGAGCCCAACACCCGGACAGCATGCTGGCGGCGGTCTCCCGCATGCAGGACGACCTGCGCAACCTGTTCACCGATATCGCCCAGGCCGCCATCGAGCTCTTCCACAAGGCTGAACAAGTCGCAGAGGCCTCGCACAATGCCCGCGACGCCGCCGCCAACCAGGCGGATGCTTCTGCCGCCTCCGCCGCCAGCATCGCGGAGATGACCACGAGCATCAATGAGGTATCCCAGATCGCCCACCTGACCGAGGCCAACTCGGCCCGCACTGCCGAACTGTCCGAACAGGGCGTGAAGCTGGTGCAGCAGGCTGCGGCGGAGATGGCCCGTATCGCCAGTACCGTGGTCGAATCCACCACCCAGATCCGCAGCCTGCAACAACGCTCCCAGGAGATTGGAGGAATAGCCAGCGTAATCCGGGAAGTTGCCGAACAGACCAATCTGCTTGCCCTCAACGCCGCCATTGAGGCCGCCCGGGCCGGAGAGGCCGGCCGCGGCTTCGCCGTGGTGGCCGACGAAGTACGAAAGCTGGCCGAGCGCACCCGCAACTCCACCGCCGAAATCGCCCGCATGATCGAGCTGGTGCAGCACGAAACGGAGCAGTCCGTCGCCGCCATGGACACCGCCGCGCCCCAGGTACAGCAAGGCTTGGCCCTGGCCAATGAGGCAAGCGGCATGCTGGGAGAAATCACTCGACAGGCACAGGACTCCCTCAGGAACGTGCAGGACGTGGTCCGGGCTACGGTCCAGCAGGCGAGCACCGCTACCGACCTCGCCCAGCAAATGGAAAAGATCAGCGCGATGTCTCTGGAAACCCATGGCGCAATGAAGGAAAACACGGCCGCCGTCGCTGACCTCGAACAGATCTCCAGCCGCCTGCGCCAGCAGGTGGGCCGCTTCAAGCTGGGTTGAGCAATGCCAGTCCATTGCCTGGTCTTTCACCTGGCGGGGCTGGAGGCCCTGGAGGCGAGCATGGGTGCGGCAGCCGTCGCAGGCGCCTTGAGCGAGCTGGATCAGGGCGTAGCCAGCATCATCGGGGAAGTCTTGTCCGGCAGTGAACGGAGTCCTCTGCCTCGCGACTTGCCCCCGGGAATATGGCTGATCCCCTATCGCAGCCGTACTCTTGATACTCCGGACAATCTTAACGGCCGCTTGCTCGGAGGCCGCCCCGAAAACCATCACGTCGCCGTGCTGACTGCGACGACCCAACTAGCTGGCCAGCTGGCACGGGATATCTTCGGGAGTGCCACGGCGGCGCTGGCACGCTTTCGAGTACATCAGTTTCCCGGCTACCCCGATCTGCAGCAGGTGTTGCAAACACTGGAATCTGCCCCTCGCTTGGGGTGTACCTCCGCCGAAGTCCAGTTGCAAACGCTGCTGCACCAAGGGGGGCTACGCACTCTCGTGCAGCCGATCGTCCGCTTTCCTGACGGACAACTGCTCGGCTACGAAGCACTTACCCGCGGCCCAGCAGGTAGCGCGCTGGAACGTGCCGACCAGCTCTTTGACACCGCTGCCCGCTGCGGCCTAAGTCGGGAGCTGGAGATCGCCTGCGCCTGGCAGGCTTTGGAACAAGGGAAGGCCCTGCTACCTCATTACTGGCTCACCATCAACCTCTCCAGTGCTGGCCTCACAGATGACGCCCTGCGCCGCGCCTTGGGCCGGCCAGGTATCGTTGTCGAAATCACCGAACACCTGCCGCTCAACAATGCCCGCGCGCTGCTACCCCTTCTAGATGAATTGCGCGCCGGCGGCGCCCGTGTCGCCTTGGATGATACGGGTTGCGGCTATGCGGATCTGGAAGCCGCGAAGGCCCTGCAACCGGACTTCGTCAAGCTGTGCATTACCATCATCCGCAGCCTGGGCCGCAACCCCGCGCTGCTGGCCGATCTGGCCCAGAGCACGGCCACGCTCAAAGGGATGGGAATCGAAATCCTGGCAGAGGGCGTCGAGCACGTTAAAGAAGTGGAGACACTTCGCGACTTCCCCATCGACTACGCACAGGGATGGCGCTACGGCCGACCACAGCCAATCGAAA
>JALHFX010000147.1 GCA_022837595.1 Propionibacterium sp. | reverse complement strand
CGCGATGGCAGGATCAGAACCCACACCTGGTCCGCATCAGCCCGGCATCGTGGACGGAGCCCGATCTCGGGGACTGGCTTTCGGCTCTTGAGCGGGCCGTCGATCATCGCCGGCCGGTGCTCGTAGCGCACAGCCTCGGCTGCCTGCTTTCGATCGAATGGGCGCGACGAAATCCGCAAGCTGTGGCGGGGCTGTTCCTGGTCGCCCTGCCGGATCCGGTTGCAGCGTCGTTCCCTCTCCCGGACTCGCCATTCGCGCGTATCGATCTGGGGCATGCTTTGCCGGTGCCGGCTCTTGTCATCGCAAGCGAGAATGATGAGTACTGCGCGCCGGAGCGTTCCGCTGAGATCGCGAGTGCTCTCGGAGCAGGGTGGATCTCGCTGGGGCCAGTCGGGCACATCAATGCCGACAGCAGACTTGGGTCTTGGCGTCAGGGCCGTGACCTCCTCACGGCGTTCATGTCAGGCCTTGATCGCCAGTAGAGACCACATGGCTAGCTCCATCGATAGCTGAGGACACGGGGGAGGTCGGCGGCCGCGCCCGGTCGTGCGACAAGCACTATGGCAGCCGTGGCAACGAACCGAATGAGTCGGTTGTTGCGGTCGTTGGAATGTACTCCAGTGATACCCAGCCGTCGTAGCCGCCATTCGCAAGGTTGTTGAGCAGCCTCGCGAACGGCAAACCACCAGTGCCAGGTTCGCCGCGTCCCGGACAATCCGCGATCTGTACATGTGTTATGCGGGGCACCAGGTGAGCTGTGATGGCGTCCAAGTCGTCCCCGTTGGCAGCAAGGTGGTAAAAGTCGCAAAGCAAACCAACGTTGACGGTATTGGTTTCCGCGGCAACGCGATCGATCACGGCGAGTGCGTCGGACGCGGTGCGCAGAGGATAGTCTGACGCCCCTGACAAAAGATCGCCGTTCAGAATCTTGCCTACGCAGCGCAGACGGTCGGCGAGTTCGGTGGAACTGTTCTTCTCGAGCCTTTGTCCTGCTGTTGAGGTAGCAGATCGGTACGCCAGTTGCCGTACGCCGCATTGAACGCCGGACAATTCAGATCGCGTCCGATGCGGGCAACCACCGGCACATTGGCTCGAAACTGGTCCCTTTGCTCAGGTAGCGACACCAGGCCCCGATCGCCTGCACCGTTTCCGCCAAAGAAGTTGAGTCCGACCAGTTGCACGCCTGCTTGTCGCACGGCGTTCACGAAGGCCGCAACTTCGTCGTCGTCAGGCACACTTGTCTCGAACGGCCACCAGAACTCGACCCCCTCGAATCCGGCCGCTCGGGCTGCGGCCGACCGCTTCAACAGCGGCAGTTGGGTGAACATGATGGAGCAATTGACGGCGTACTTCATAGCGTGAGTTGGCATCCTGACGAGATTGTTGTGCGTTGGCGACGGAGGTCTGCTGTGTGCGGGGCCCTCACGATTCCGGAAGGTTCTCGACGTATGCCTCGCGCATCGAGCTGCGTCCGACGCCGAGTTCGAGCCTGCTCAGAAGGCAGCTGCGCTCCCACTGGGTAGACCCCTTCGAGGATCAGCGAGAGCAGCTTCTGCGCTGCCACATCGGAGACCCGTCGTCGCGGGCGGTCGGAAGCGTCGATCACGGCCATCATCTCTTGTTTTGTTCGCCTGGCTCAGGCAACGGCGTACTTCGCCACTACGTCCATATCTACCTTAACGCCGAGTCCTGGCCCGGTCGGGACGTCGACATAGCCATCGCGAACTGCGAACTCCGAAACCAGGAGATCGTCCCGAAGCGGATTGTGGGTGCGGTCGAATTCGATGATCGGTTCGTTCTCTGCAGGCACCGCCTGGTAGGTGTACGGCGCTAGCGGCAGTGAGGCGCAGATCTGCAAGGCGGCGGCCAAACCTACGCCCGATCCCCAGGCGTGCGGTATCACCCGGAGGTTGTGGGCGGATGCCATGGCCTGAATCTGTCGTACTTCGGAGATGCCTCCGCAGACGCAGACATCGGGCTGGAGGATGTCTGCGCAGCCTGCGGCGATGAAGTCTCGGAAGCCGTAACGGGTGTACTCGGCCTCGCCGCCCGCGATCGGGACGGTGAGCCGGGAGCGGACCCGGGCGTAGCCCTCTCGGTCTTCTGGTGGTACGGGCTCCTCGAAGAACCCGAAGCCCGTTGCTTCGAGGACTCGTCCCATCTGGATGGCTACCGAGGAGTTGTAGGCGTGGTTTGCGTCCGCGAACAGGACGAAGTCGTCGCCGAGCACCTCGCGCACCCGCTCAACGCGGAGCGCGTCGTCGCTCACCGGAAGCAGACCGAGCTTGATCTTCAGCATGCCGAAGCCCTGACTCTGGTAGCGGCGCACCATCTCCTCAAGCTCGGCAAGATCGCGTTCGCGGTCGAAATCGACCGAGGTGTAGTAGCCGCCGGTGCCGTAGGCCCGGACTCGTTCGCGGAAGCGCCCTCCCAACAGGGTGGAGATCGATGCCCCGTAGTGCTTGCCCATCAGATCCCAAAGCGCGATGTCGATCGCGCTGATGGCCTCAATGTAGGTGCCCTTCTGACCGAAATCTCGACTCCGGGCATACAAGATCTCCCAAACGACGGACGGCGCCGCATCGTCCATCGCCAGCAGTTGTGGGCCGAGGACAGCGTCGATGCAAGCTTTCACAGGCTCCGCTGGCCCGTACTGGCCGCCCTCGCCCCAGCCCACCAGGCCGTCGGTGGTGGTGAGTTTTACGAGCATGGAGTTGCGCTCGGGGAACTCCGCTTGCGAGGAGTAGAAACGCTCGGTGCCGAGCGGGGTCTTGAGGACAAAGGTCTCGATGTGTTCGATCTTCATTGATGTCGCCCTTCGGGTCCGTCGGTTCCAGACTCATCTGATGTCGCTAGCAGACTCATCTGATGAGCTGAAGTCTATGGTCGAAGTCGGGTTGCTCATCAGCCTCGGCGTGGTGATGGGCTTCCTGATGTCGAGCTATGGGGCCGTTCAGAGAATCGTTCAGGGCATTCTCAAGGTGTTCGGCAGGAAGGGCTCGTCCTACGCCTTCGGCCTGACCCTCATCAGCATCATCTCTCCGCTGGTCGGCGATCTCGGGCTTTCTCCGATGCTCGTGATGTCTTCCTCTTGTTCAGGCCTCGGGGATGACGCGGTCGAAGAACGCCGGCCGGGGCACGTCCGGGTCGGGTCCGTTGCGCACGCCGCGGTCGAGAGCATCGATGCGGCTCAGCTCGTCGGCCGACAGCTCGAAGTCGAACACGTCGAAGTTCTCCGCGATCCGGCCCGGATTAGTGGACTTCGGGATCGCGGAGCGGCCCTCCTGGAGGTG
>JALHFX010000044.1 GCA_022837595.1 Propionibacterium sp. | reverse complement strand
CTACCGGAATGTGCGGGTCGGGTGGCAGCGGCTACCGGAATGTGCGGGTCGGGTGGCAGCGGCTACCGGAATGTGCGGGTCGGGTGGCAGCGGCTACCGAAAATCGCGCACACTACCGAACATTCGGTAGTCGCTGCGATTCTTGGTAGCCGCTATGAGGATGCGTGTACATTTCGGTAGCCGCTGCGATTCTCGGTAGTCGTTGTGAGGATGCGCGCGATTTTCGGTAGTCGTTGTGAGGGTGCGTGCGATTTTCGGTAGCTGCAGTGCGCGGCGGACGAAATCTGGTTCGAGCCGGACGGAATCTGATTCGAGTTAGGTCAGCGCAGACCGAGTCTGGAGCTGCAGGCCGGCCAGGCCCCCCAACCCTGAACAGCGAGCACCTTCTCGGCGATCTCGATCTGCTGGTCCTTGGTCGCGAGGTTTGCGGTTGGAGCGTAGTCACCGCCGCCGAAGGCCAGCCAGGTCGAGTAGGCGAATTGCAGGCCGCCGTAGTAGCCATTGCCGGTATTGATGGCCCAGTTACCGCTCGACTCGCACTGGGCCAGAGCAGCCCAGGTGCTCGTGGCGACGGACGAGGAGCCAGAACTGCTGGCATTCAGGTTATTCGGCCTAGCAACGGTGGATTGGGTCGGTGAGTCGCTCAGATACGTGATCGATACCCAACGCAACGTGCCGTCATCGTCAACTTGGCTGTACCCGTTCTGCGTCACCCCAGTCAGCTCGACCTCGGTATTCGTGGACAATACGCGGACGACCCGGTAGTCGAGTCCGGGGCCTGTACGCAGATTGACATCGGCTGTCGTGTAGCCGGTTGAAGTCCTTGATTCCTCGTACTCTTCGTCGGCATCTTGCTGATCATCGCTGATCTGGCCACCACCGGTCGACAGGTACCTCGTTGCAACCCAGGCGTCTTGACCCTGATAGTCAATCGGTGTCCAGCCGTCTTGATCGCCGCCCCGCGTGTCGACAGTCTCTCCGGCCCTCAAGACGCCCACTATTCGATGATCGGTGCCGGGGCCGCTTCTCACATTGAGTGCCGTAGTGGCCGACGCATCGCCTGCGAAGCTGGAGTTGGTGTCCGGTGCTTCTGTCGATGAATCGAACGAGAGATAAACCGCGTAGACGAAGCCGTTGCGTCCGTTGTAGGAGACCGGAATCCAACCACCTGACTGCGCGCCGGTAATAGCGACTGATTCTCCGGCCTGGAGCGTGCCGAGGATGCTGCTGAGGGTCGAGGCGCTCGCCCGCACATTCAACGGTACGGTCGCACTAGCGGTGCCGCCGGTGGCCGACTCGACCCCGCCGAGGCTGGTGTACTTGGAGAAGACCCAGGCAGGCTGGCCGTAATAGCTCACGGGCGTCCATTCACCCTGCGGATCGCCACGGCGCACCACCTGTTCGCCGACCGACAAGACGCCAAGAACCTTCGAGTTCGTGGTTGGCTGGACACGCACATTGAGGGCGGCAGTCGCGACGATGGTGCTGTTAGACGCAATTGCTAATTGCGGGATCACGACGGCGCCTGTCAGGAGTGTGCCGGCGGCGACGATGCCGGTGACTTGCGTTCGGGTCTTCCTGCTAAGTGCCATGGTCTCGGAGTTCCTTCCACGCAGCGTGCGGGTGAAAGCTGGAACCGGAAGCGTGCTGGCCGTAACTACGATCGTGATCGCGTGGCCAACACACCGTCCAGGCTCTGGCCATTTGTGCGACGGTACGTGGATTTAGAGACGCATTACTAGCCCCCTAAAAGTTTGCTGAATAACAAACAGTGAGGTGACTAGGTGAGATGAGAAATTAGTTAGGCTCAACCCGAACTAGAGCTTCAGGTGTCGTAATCCGGCTTCCAATCGCGCCAGATCCCGGTTACTGCCGCTCCGCGCGCTGGTCGTGCGCGACTTCAGCGCGCTTCCTTGCCGGAACACATAATCGCTGACCATGTCATCGCGCGACTGCGGTCAGTGGCCCGACCGCCTCGTCAGATTGGGCAGGCGACTCCGGTGCGAACATGACAGTCGTAACCGCCAGGGTTCGCATCCAGATACTGCTGGTGGTAGCCCTCAGCGAAATAGAAGGGCGTAGCCGGCTCGATGGTGGTAGTGATCTGACCAAAGCCCGCTTCAGTGAGGGCTTGCTGGTAGTCGGTTCGCATCTCCTCTGCGGTCTGTTGCTGGTCGCGTGAGCTGGTGAAGATCACTGAGCGGTACTGCGTTCCGATGTCGTTACCTTGGCGATCGCCTTGAGTCGGATCGTGGTGTTCGAAGAAGGTTTGCACGAGGTCGGCATAGTTGATCGCCGTGGGATCGAACACGACCCGTACGGTCTCGGCATGACCGGTCAAGCCGGTACAAACCTGGACGCCGGGCAGCTTCCAGAAGAGCTTTTCCGCGCCCCAGAAGCAGCCGAGCGCAAAAAAACCGATCTGCGAGTCGGGATACTCGGTATCCAGCGGCTCGCCGAAGATCCGGTGACGTAACTTGCTCACATCGACTATCGGAGTGTCCCGACCGGGAAGGGCGGTTTCTGCAGTGACGTGGACCTTGGGCCTGAAACCGAACATGTCTCCAGGCTAACCCTGGATCGGCCGATTTCCCGCTGCTGCGCGTCCCCTGGCGTGCACGCCGGCGGCGTTGTCCTCAGTCAGCGCACCCCGGTGCGCTTCCTTCGTCCGCTTTGCCATCGCACCCGCCAGGTGCCGCTCGCGACGCGGCCCATCGGCCGATCCGGGCTAAGAACTAGAACCAAGCAACAAGCAGCACCCCTGCTACTCGGCTATAGTCCGGCCCGGTCGAACTTCGCCGCAGCCAGTTCACGCCCGATCTCGATGATCCGTTCGGCCTGATCGAAGTCGAAAAGAGTGGACGTACGAGCCGGCACCTCGACGTGGACATCCGGTGGATTCACCGCTACCCGAGATGACTGGATACGCTCATTCATGACGTCGAGAGTCATCGTGATCATCGTGGTCAGATCGAGATCGTGGGGCAGCGGTTCGGGTGCCTCAGTGGCTCCATTCCGCCCGATCTTGCCGTGCGCCGTCGGCAGTACCTCGGCCAGCCGCTCCTGAAGCCGATTCAGCGGATTGTTGCTGGACTCGTCGGAGGAAACCTCAATCGCGCCGCCGGGATGCCAGCCACGTTCGCGTCCGAAAAGCGAGACGCCCACGGTGAGGTCAGCATCGAGGCGCAACGAAGTCTCCATCGGCAGCGGATTGACCACACCGCCGTCCACCAGTAGTCGGCCGTGCAACATCACTGGTGGGAAGACCGACGGAATCGCGATGGACGCCCGGATTGCGGTCAGCAGCGGCCCGCTGTGGAACCAGATCTCTCGGTGCGCGAGTAGATCGGTGGCTACCGCAGTGTATGGAATCGGCAGTTCTTCGATGCGAGCATCGCCGACGACACGCTGCAGCCGTTTCATTACCCGGTCGAGCCTCAATAGACCAGGCGCATTCAAGGACGGTTGCGCCATCTTCCACAGATCGGTGCGAGTGAGTTTCAGCGCCGTCTGTTTGAGCGCATCCAATTGTCCGGCCGCATACGCTCCGCCCACTAATGCGCCCATCGATGAGCCGGCGACTGCGATGATCTCGTGGCCGCGGTCGAGTAACTCTTCGATGGCTCCGATATGGGCATAACCGCGTGCCCCGCCCGAACCCAAGACCAGTGATATTCGCATGATTACTCCCTGAAATGATTGAGATCCCAATCGATGCCGGCATCCCCCTGGGCTGCCAGTGCTTGATTGGCGCGGCTGAATGGACGTGAGCCGAAGAATCCTGCATGAGCCGACAGCGGCGACGGATGCGGTGAGGCGATGATGGGGATGCCGTTGGCCGACAACGCCGGGGTGAGCGATTGGGCGTCTCGTCCCCATAAGATCGCGACGAGCGGACCACCGCGATTGGCAAGCGCGTCGATTGCCGCTTGCGTGACGGGCTCCCAGCCTTTGCCCCGATGAGATGCTGAACGCCCCGGCTGCACCGTCAGACATCTATTGAGCAGCAGCACTCCCTGATCGAACCAACCGGTGAGATCGCCGTGTTCAGCGGGCGGGATTCCCAGATCGTCTTGTAGCTCGGAGTAGATATTGAGCAGTGATTTCGGAAGCGGGCGCACTGAGCGGTCTACCGCGAAACTCAGCCCGATCGGATGACCGGGCGTCGGGTACGGATCCTGCCCGACGATCAGTACACGGACGTCTGCCATCGGACGGCTGAACGCACGCAAGACCTTGTCGCCGGCCGGTAGATAGCTGCGTCCGGCCGCCAGCTCGGTACGCAAAAAGTCGCCCATCTGGTGAATCTGAGGTTCTTGATCCTGGAGTGCGTCTGCCCAGTCGGCGGCCATCAACTCAGATATGGGGCGCGGACTCATGCCAGCCAGGTTAGCGGGTGAGCTCGAGATAGCGTCGATGGCGGTTGGATCCGTCAGGAATCTTTGCCGTCGAAGCGGATGTCATCGGGTGGGGCCACCCGGGCCCGACGACAATCGGCGGTGCTGCGCAGTGAATAGTGGACGAGATCAGGGTCGCGCTCGGCGCAGGCCCGCCCCCGACCAGATACCGAGGACTGCCATTAATGCGGCGCCGATACCAAAGGCAATCGGCAACGGATAATGGTCGGCCAACGCGCCCACCGCGAGCGGACCGATGATCGAACCCAAATCGGACGACATCTGGAAGACGGCCACCGGGGTGCCTCCTGACGCGCCGATCACATCACCCACCATCGCGGTGGGTGCCGTGGACAGCACAGCGGAGCCTGCTCCGAAGGCGCACAGCGCCACGATCAGCCAGCCCATATTCGGCGCGAACGGAATCGCGGCCGAGGAGACTGCGCACATCAACAGGCCGACAACCAACATCGGACGCCGACCCCAGGTGTCCACCAGACGCCCGGCAGGCTGTAGTGCCAATGCCTGGACGATTGCGGCGATGGCGAACGCCACCCCTGTCAAAGATGTCGGCTTGTGCAGGACCTCGACCACGAGTAACGGCACCAGTGTCGAGCGAGGGCCATGGGCCTGCCAACCGGTACTGAAGTTCGCGGCGCAGGCGAGTTGATAACCCGGACGCCGCCAGGCTTCCGCGAAACTCACGGTGGCTTCGCCGGCTTTGTCTGAGGGTTTGACATCTTGACGACTGAGCAGCGCCAGACCGGCCGCACCGGCCAGCACCAGGGTGCCCGCATAGAAGAAGAATGGTGCCCGAATAGAGATGGCAGCCAAGAAGCCGCCGATAGCGGGTCCGGCCATGCCTCCGATCAGGAAGCCGCCCGAGTAGACGGCACTAGCTCGTCCACGCAGCTGGGGCCCAACACTGGCCAGCAGCAGGCTCATGGCAGCCACCGAGAACATTGCCGAGCCCACACCGCCCGCACCACGCAAGACCAGCAGCTGAGGATAGCTTTGTGAAAGCCCGGCGCCCGCGGTACTCAGCGCAACGATTGCGATTCCGACTCCCAACGCGACTCGTTCACCGATCGCGTTGTTCAGACGTCCACAAAACGGTCCCATCAACAATCTGGCAAGCGCAAACGCACTGATTACCGCGCCCACCTGGAATTGGCTGACATCGAAACTGCGCGCGAAGACCGGCAGCACTGGCACCATCACGCCAAAACCGACCGCCACGAGAAACGCTACGAGTGACAGCACCCAGACATCGCGAGGCATCTGTTTCATCGGTTGGCGGCGCACCAACATAGGTTAGGCCATCAATCAATCGTGCGCCCTGGGGTCGGTTGCGCGTCCAGCGCGGCAAGCCGCGAATCCTACCGGCGAACAGTATCACCGGTCATCGATCCACTCGCTCTTATACTGAAGCCGTCAATCCAGCTGGAGGTTTGTGATGACTACCGCGGGCGGAGCCACCTCCGCTGAATCCTCGATACCCGAGGCCCCTCAACCCGATGACGTCGCTATGACTCCCAGATGGTTGCGAGTAGCTGCGAGCTGGGGTTGGCGCCTACTAGTTGTGGCGGCCGTGGTCGTGGTGTTCTGGAAGATCGCCTCGCAGCTCAGTCTGGTGGTTATTCCGCTGATTTTGGCAACGCTGTTTACCTCAGGACTCAACCCCTTCACGGACTGGTTGGTCTCCAAACGTTGGCCGCGCTGGCTCGGCAGTATTACAGCCTTGCTCACACTGGTTCTGGTCGTACTCGGGCTGCTCGTCGTAGTCGGAGCTCAAGTCGCCTGGCAGTCATCCCAGCTTGTCCACGAGACCACCGAAGGCATGAAAAACCTGGCTAACTGGTTGGCGACCGGCCCGTTGAAGCTCAGTATTGACCATAGTCAGATCGATCAGTGGCTCAATGAGCTGGCCAGCTACGCCCAACATTCGTCGGGCAGGATCGCCAGCGGTCTGGCGAGCGCCGGGGCATCGGTCGGCGAGTTCTTCGCAGGTCTGGCCACCTGTCTGTTCGCGACGTTTTTCTTTCTCAAGGATGGTCGGCGGATCACGAAGGCGGCGGCAGGTTTGATACCCGTCGCTGCATTCGGATCTATCGCACCTGCGGTACGCGGCGGTTGGATGTCGCTGACCTCATATGTACGTGCGGCGGTCATCGTTGCCGGTATTGACGGTGTTGGCGCGGGCCTGGGTGCGCTCGTCCTCGGATCGAACCTCTGGCTGGCCATCACGGCTCTCACCTTCGTCTGCTCATTCATCCCGCTGCTCGGTGCGTTGTTAGCAGGTACCGTGGCAACCTTCGTCGTTTTGGTGACTCTTGGCTTAGGCAAAGCGATCATCATGCTCGTCGTCTTCGTCCTGGTGATGGCGGTCGAAGGGCATGTCCTCCAGCCTCTGGTGCTCGGTAAGGCAGTCGAGATCCATCCGCTGATCGTGCTCTTGGGTATCTCCACTGGCGCGATCATCGCGGGTATCCCCGGAGCACTCTTCGCGATCCCGTTGGTGGCGTTCATCAGCGGCTGTATCAGAGCCGGCGAATTGCACGACGCCGCCGAGGCGCGCAAGAACCGCAGCGGCGAGTCTTCCGGATCGGACCCTGAAGGCCGCGGGTCCTGGTTCCGACGCAGGCGGCGTGAGACTAAGTTAGACGCATGATTGACCCAGCGGAGCTGAACCGCATCTTGGGCGAGCTTGCGGACGGTAAGCTCGCCGTCGAGGAAGCTGCCCGACTCATCGACGATTTGGATCGCCCACTCAAACGAGAGCAGCTCCCCGCTGAGGAGCTATACGACACACCTGTCGGTAGCAGGCGACCGGCAAGGGCGCTACCCGACGAGACCGAACCGGACGCCGATGCCGCACAGCCCAGCAGCGCTCATCCTGGGCATGGACTCTTCGACATCGAGATAGACAATGTGGCCGCGGTGGCTGGTGAAGTCTTTCGTGATGCAGGTGAGTTTGCGCGAGGTGCGTGGCAGCGTTTGGGAGAGTTTGCCAACAGCGTGCTGCCCCCGGATATCGCCTCGGTGGTGCCGGAACCGCCGGCTTCAGCGCAGCCCAGTGGGGCTCGTCCGGCAGGCGGAAAGCCTATCGAGAAGCTCGTCATCTTCTCGGTGGGACGTCGGGTGCGGATCGTGGGAGACCACCGCATTGCCACCGTGTCTGTCGACGGCCCGCACACGATACGTCGGCAGGGCGCCACTCTGGAGGTCACGACTGACGGCGAATTAGGCGTCGGCACCAAAGGATTCAGCTTGCTCCGGCCGCCTCGCTCTGTTGACGATCTGCGGGTACTCGGCTTCGGGCGCGAGCTGGTGGTGCGAGTCAACCCGTCCATCACTGTGGACGCTGAAGTGACGGGCAACAGGCTCACCACGGTCGGGGTTCCCAAGCTCGGTAGTATCCGGGTCAGCGTCGGTCAGGCCACTTTGAGCGACGTCGTCGAAATCAGCGATGCCTTGATCCAGGCAGGCAGCGCCTCCCTGTCCGGCCCGCTCAGCGCGGGACGCTCCCGTGTCAAGGTCGAGTCCGGGAATCTGATGGTCAGGTTGACCCACGGCTCGAACGTGACCATTCGTACGCAGACGCAGCTCGGACGGATCAGTTGGCCTACCGAATCCCAGGCCATCCTCGACGAATATGTTGTCGGTAGTGGGTCGGCACAACTAGAGCTCGGTGTCGTGATGGGCAGGGCCGTGATCAAGGTCGACGACTGAGGACAAGGCAGCCGGCGTGCACGTTAGGGGACGCGCAGCAGCGGAAAATCGGCGGATCCAGGATGAGACGCGCATCCTGAGCCGGTACTGAGAAGACAGTTGGGAGCGCCACCCGAGTGGACGACGCTCCCAACACGATGGGGTTGCTAGAGGTAATCAGATCGGGTCAAGACCTCATCCCTTGAACGGCGCGACGTCGAGGATGGTGACTTCAATGTCGCGTTTGTTCGGTGCTTTGTATACAACTTTGCTGCCTTTGGTAGCGCCGAGCACGGCACCGCCGAGTGGTGACTGTGGGCTGAAGACGTGGGTATCGAGGTCGTCGTCGAGGCCCAGTATCTCGCGGGACCCCAGTAAGAAGACCTCCGTGTCGTCCTCGTCGTCGAAATAGGCGACTGTCACGATGGTGCCAACACTGACCTCATCGGGGTTGTCCGGGACCTCCCCTACCTTCGCAGTGCGCAGCATCTGTTCGAGCTGAGCGATCCGCCCTTCCATTTGGCCCTGCTCCTCGCGGGCCGCGTGATATCCGCCATTCTCTGACAGGTCGCCTTCTTCGCGAGCTGCCGCGATCCTGGTGGCCACCTCGGGGCGTCCATGCGTCTTGAGGTGGTCCAGCTCGTTCGACAACTTCTCGAAAGCGTCCCGTGTCAGCCACACCGTCTCTTGTTCAGCCATCGCACTAGTCTAACCGCGTGCCCGATGAGCAATCCGAGGGTCCGGCAGCGCTATTTCACCAGCGGTGGAACGGTTCGGTATCCGGTTGCACTCTTCGGCACAATGGTGACCATGTCGGTTCCCCTCACTGCTCAGGCTGCGGATGGCGAGCAGTTGCGCTTGCTTCATGTACACGCCCATCCAGACGACGAGTCAAGCAAAGGAGCAGCGACCACCGCGAAGTACGTGGCCGACGGCGTCCGGGTAGTGGTGGCCACATTCACCGGTGGTGAGCGTGGTTCGGTGCTCAACCCCAAGATGGATCGTCCCGATGTTTGGGAGAACATCGCGGAAGTCCGCCGGCAGGAGATGCTCAAGGCTCGTGAGGTTCTGGGTGTTGAACAAGTTCCGCTCGGTTTCATTGATTCCGGCCTGCCCGAGGGCGATCCGTTGCCGCCGTTGCCAGAGGGATCTTTCGCACTGATGGATCCGGTCGAGGCGGCCGAACCGCTGGTCGAGCTCATTCGAGAGCTGCGCCCGCATGTGCTGACAACCTATGATGAAAAGGGTGGTTATCCCCACCCGGACCATATCCAGTGTCACCGGGTGAGTATGGCGGCACTCGCCTTGGCAGCAGACCCTGAATACCGACCCGATGCGGGCCCGATCTGGATCGTGCCGAAGGTCTACTACCAGATGGGTTTCCATCGTCTGCGTTACGCGGCCCTGGACATGGCGATGCACGAGTTGGGTATGGACTCTCCCTACGGCGAGCGACTTGCTACCTGGGAGGACCTCAATTACGAGCATCGCATTACCACTCGGATCCCCTGCAGCGAATATTTCGAGATTCGCGATGATGCTTTGCGTGCGCATGCTTCGCAGGTCGATCCGGACGGTATGTGGTTCTCGGTGCCCCTGGAGGTTCAGGCGAGGGCCTGGCCAACAGAGGACTGGCAATTGGTTTATAGCGCCTTGCCGACCGTGATCCCCGAGGATGATCTTTTCGCGGGCCTACGCCCGGTCCCGCCGGACGAGCCTGATCTCACGGATCTTTGGGTGATCTGAGGCTTGTCGAAGCGCGCTCACGATCTCGGGAGTATCAGCACCACCGGGTAGGCTTTTGAGTTATGAACCTCCGATGGCCTGATATCCAGCCAGTGCTGGGCGGTGGCCCAGTCACCTTGCGTAGCTGGTCCACCGCCGACACTGAAGCGGTCTACATCGCTTGCCAGGACGAGACGTTGCAGAATTTCACGCGCGTGCCCTCCCCCTACACGATGGCTGATGCCGAAGAGTACATCGTCTCGGCGAGTGCCGTTTGGCAGGCTCGTAGCGGTGTTAATTTCGCGATCGCGGACGCCACTGACGAGGTGATCGGTGCGATCGCGTTGCAGAACATCGATGAATCCGAACGCGTCAGTGAGTTGGGCTACTGGGTCGCCGATTTCGCGCGTGGCCAGCGGGTCGCACGTAATGCGGTCGAGTTGCTCGCAGACTGGGGGCGCGACGAACTCGGTCTGGAGCGGATGATTCTGAAGATCGAGCGCGAGAATACTGCTTCGATCGCGGCTGCGCTTGCGGCAGGTGCTCGTCCGACCGGCGTCACACGAGACGAAGAGTACCGCGGGATCGTCCGTAACTACGGGATCTACGAGATCTGACGTGGCAGAACGACTCAGACACGCCTCAAGTCCCTATCTTCGTCAGCACGCTGACAATCCCATTGATTGGTGGGCTTGGGGGCCTGAACCATTTGCTGAGGCCAAGCGCCGCGACGTGCCGGTTTTCGTGAGCATCGGTTATTCATCATGTCACTGGTGTCACGTGATGGCCTCCGAGACCTTCAGCGACCCCGCGGTCGCCGCGCTGCTCAACGAATCCTATGTGTCCATCAAGGTCGATCGAGAAGAGCACCCCGTCATCGATCAGGCATTCATGCGTGCGACCCAATCGCTCACGGGCCAAGGCGGCTGGCCGAACAGCGTCTTCTGTACTCCGGCCGGTCGTCCCTTCTTCGCAGGTACCTATTTTCCGCCGGAACCGCGCTCCGGTCTACCGTCATTCACCCAGTTGATCGAGACGCTGGCGGACGCCTGGCGTGAGCGTCGCGCAGAGGTGATCGACTCGGCGCGATTGATCACCACAAAACTCGCATCTCTTGATCGTGCACCGATCGTGGCTACATCGGACGAAGCACTCCTGCCTGCCAAACTGACTGATGTGGTGCTCGCCGACGTCGACCGTCGCCACGGCGGTTTCGGTGGGGCACCTAAGTTCCCGCAAGCACCGGTCTTAGACGCATTATTCGTGCGCACGGATCAGGCAGCGAATGATGCGGCACTTTTTGCGCTCGAAGCCATGTCGCGCGGCGGAATCCACGATCAGGTCGGAGGCGGCTTCCATCGCTACGCGGTGGATGAGGGATGGGAAGTGCCGCATTTCGAGAAGATGCTCTACGACAACGCGCTCCTTCTCGGCACCTATACACGAGGCTGGCTACGAGCGATTCCCGATGACGGCACCGAACAGCGGGAGATCTTCGAGAAGGTTGCGCGCGGCATCGTCTCGTGGTTGAGCGACGAGATGTTGCTGCCCGGCGGCGGATTCGCCGCTAGTTTGGACGCGGATTCCGAGAACGAGGCGGGGGAACGCGTCGAGGGTGCCTTCTATCTGTGGAACCCGCAGCTCTTCGATGAGTATCTCGGCAAGGATTCTCGGTTCGCCCAGGGTGTTTTCCACGTCACTTACGGGGGCAATCTGCCGCGAGGAGCGCATTCGCCTACCGATGGCAGCGGGTTGTCGACTCTGCAACTTCACGGTCTGCCGCACCCTGGACGACTGGCCAATATTCTCGCGGTGCTCAAAGCTGTGCGTGATCGGCGTCCGCGTCCAGCTCGTGACGAGAAGGTGATCACCGCTTGGAACGGGTTGCTGATCGATTCACTGGTGCGCGCCGGCATGGTCTTCGGTGAGCCCGAGTGGCGAGAACGGGCCCGCGCCTGCGGCGAATATCTGTGGACCAATCACTGGAATCGTGAACGCCATGTCTTGGCTCGGGCGAGTCTGGCCACCGATGGACGCATGGTTATCGGCGCGGATGGGGTCTGCTCCGACTATGCGTGTGCGGCGCTCGGCTTCTTGAGTCTGGCGCAGGCCGTCGACCCCGTCTGGATAGGGCCTGCCGTCGCACTCCTGGAGCGTGCAGTCGAGTTATTCTCGGCTGTCGACGGCGGTTTCTATGGAACGACCGCGCTGCATCCGGGTCTCTTCGAGCGGCCGAAGCGGTTGGCCGATGAGGAACTTCCCAGCGCCACTTCGGTGATGGAGGTCGCGTTGCGGTTGGCCGCCCGACTCACCGGACGCTCAGATCTGCTGGCCCGCGCGGACGCTGCGGCCCAGTCATTGCGGCCATTACTCGCTTCGTCTCCGCGGCTCAGCGGCTGGGGTTTCGCGAGTCTGCTGGCCCGCTCGGAGGCGGAGCGTGGCTGGGGTCCGGCCGAAATCGTGATCGTGGACGAGTCAGAACATCCGGCAGCATCGCAGATCGCTCAGGCCGCCTGGCGGTTGGCGCCGTGGGGTAGTGCGGTTATCGCTTCCGCGGCTGGCACCGAGGGCTTCGGTGACCTGCTCACCGGACGAACCGCATTGGACGATCAACCCACCGCTTATGTCTGCCGCGGTCAGACCTGTCAGCTGCCGACCCGTGACTGGGCGCAACTGCGAGGCCTGCTTTGGGAGACGGAGTAGCAGCGGCTACCGAAAACCACACCAGCTACCGATCTGTACGGCCACGGTCCCAGCGGCTACCGGAAACCACACCAGCTACCGATAATCACCCGCCCACTCCCAGCGGCTACCGATAATTGCAGCGGCTACCGGATGTTCGGTAGCCGCTGCAATTATCGGTAGCCGCTGTCGGGGTGGCTGGGCCTTTCGGTAGCCGCTGGGATTCTCGGTAGCCGCTGTCGCGAGGTGAGACCAGTTCGGTGGCCGCTGTCGGGGTGGCTGGGCCTTTCGGTAGCCGCTGTCTGGGTAGCCGGAGTTTTCGGTAGCAGCCGTTGCCTCAACGGCTGCATGATCTGAGCCGAGTTCAAACCCCGTAACGGCGTTCGCGCTGTTCGTAGTCGCGTAACGCACGGTAGAAGTCGACCTTGCGGAAGTCGGGCCACAGTGCCTCGCAGAAGTAGAACTCGCTGTGCGCCGACTGCCACATCAAGAAGCCGCTCAATCGCTGCTCACCTGACGTGCGGATGATCAGATCGGGATCAGGCTGACCTCGCGTATAGAGGTGTTCCGAGATCTGATCAATCTCCAGGTTCTCCGCCAATTCACTGAGCGTGGTGCCTTTTGCTGCTTCTTCGGCCAACAAAGAGCGGACAGCATCGGTCAGCTCGTGTCGTCCACCGTAACTGACGGCCACATTGATATGCGTGCCTCGGCGCTCACGCGTGTCGGTGACGGCTTTTCGTAGCGGGTCCGCGATCTCATCAGGAAGCAGGCTGAGGTCACCGACAACCAAGATGCGATGATCGTCCACCGCCGCGAGATCGTTGACCAGCTGGACGATGACGTTGAGCAGCGGCATTAGCTCGTCGTCTTGATTGCGATTCAGGTTGTCTGTTGACAAAACCCATAAGGTCACGATCTGGATGCCGACTTCATCACACCAGGAGACGAACTGCTTGAGCTTGCTGGCCCCGGCCTGATAGCCAGCGGCCAGTGGACGATCAGGAGCGTTGGCTCGGGCCCATCGCCGATTACCATCTGCAAGTACTGCAACATGCTGGGGGAGTGCGTCGGGGTGGAGCTGTTTGCGTAGCCGGGACTCGTAGAGACGGTAGGCCAATTTCTTGAGTTCGCGCGGCATTGCGTCGAACGCCCGAGTGACTCCGGACTGCAGGCTGACCATCGGCATATGAACAATCTAACCGCGTTCTATGGTCGAGATTTTGCTGACGTCAAACCTACGGTACCGTAGGTTACGTGAATGTTGTAGCCAGCAAGACCCGGACCATCATCTCTGCATCAGCGGTCAAGCCCAAGCTGCGTGGTTGGCTTCATCTCGTGAACACTCCGGTCTCCCTCATCGGTGGGTTGATCCTGCTGATCGCGGCCCAAACAGTGTCGTTGCGGATCGCCTGCGCGATTTGGACGCTGACCGCTGTCGCGCTCTTCGGGAACTCTGCCGCATATCATCGCGGTCGGTGGAGCGAGAGGGTGTCGAGCGTCCTGCGTCGAATCGATCACTCCAATATTGCGATCTTCATCGCAGGCACCTATACCCCGCTCGCTGTCGCATTGCTCAGCGGAGGATCCCGAGTAGCGCTGCTGAGTCTGATCTGGGGGGTCGCCGCCATTGATGTGCTCTTTCGGGTGTTGTGGATCGGCGCTCCACGCTGGCTCTATGTCGGTTTATACCTGGTGATGGGTTGGTGCGCGGTCTTTTGGATACCCCAGATGCTGGCGAGCGGCGGTATCGCGGTAATCGTCTTGTTGATCGCGGGAGGATTGTGCTACTCCGGCGGCGCTATCGTCTACGCGCTCAAGCGTCCGAATCCGAGCCCCTACTGGTTCGGCTTCCATGAGATCTTTCACGCGGCGACCGTGCTCGGGGCGATCTGTCACTGGGTCGCGATCTTGATCGCGGTCATCTGATCCCGGCCTGCCACACCGCAAAGCGATCATTTCGTTGGCAGGATCCATAGAAGCGCAACCTTGAGGCTGCTGGGCATCTAGCGTCGAGATATGGAGCGATCTGGTATCAAGACCTATTTGGTGGACACATCGGTGCTGCTCAGTGACCCGCATGCAGTTCGGCGATTCGCCGAGCACGACGTGGTCTTGCCGATCGTGGTGATCACTGAGCTCGAGGCCAAGCGCCAGCATCCTGATCTGGGCTATTTCGCGCGGAGCGCGCTGCGCCTGCTCGATGATTTGCGGCAGCAGATGGGGCGTTTGGATGAGCCGATCGAGATCAATCCCCAAGGCGGGCATCTGCGTATCGAATTGAACCACACTAGCCCTGAGTTACTGCCGCCCGGGTTCAGGCTGGGCGATAACGACTCGCGGATCCTTGCGGTCGCCCGTAACTATTCCGCCGAAGGCCATGACGTTGTCGTGGTCAGTAAAGACCTACCGATGCGCGTCAAGGCTGCCGCGATGGGGCTCAAGGCGGAGGAATACCGCAACGAGCAAGTCGCGGACTCCGGCTGGACGGGCATGGTCGATCTCGATGTTCCCGCGGAGGTCGTTGACGAACTCTATGCCGCGAGTCGGGTCGAAATACCCGAAGCGGAGGAGATCATCGTCAACTCGGGCGTGGTCCTGCATTCACCGGTCAGCACGGCGCTTGGAAGGAAACTCGCCAACGGACGGATTTCGGTGGTGCGTAGTGACCTGGAGGCGTTCGGCGTACGCGGACGCAGCGCCGAGCAACGGGTCGCTTTGGACCTGCTGCTTGACTCCACTGTGGGGATCGTCAGCTTGGGCGGGCGCGCAGGTACCGGCAAGTCGGCAATGGCGCTGTGCGCCGGACTCGAACTGGTGATGGAACGTCACGAATTCTCCAAGGTGATGGTCTTCCGGCCGCTTTTCGCGGTCGGTGGCCAAGAGCTCGGCTATCTGCCGGGTAGCCAGGACGAGAAGATGAACCCCTGGGGTCAAGCGGTCTATGACACTCTCAGTTCGGTGACCAGCAAGTACGTCATTGAAGAGCTGGAACAGCGCGAGATGCTCGAGGTGCTGCCGATGACCCATATCCGGGGGCGCTCACTGCATGATGCTTTCGTAATAGTGGACGAGGCACAGTCGCTTGAACGTAACGTCTTGCTCACGGTGCTGAGCCGTATCGGCCAGAACTCGAGGGTCGTGCTCACCCACGATGTCGCTCAGCGCGACAACCTTCGCGTCGGTCGCCACGATGGTGTCGCAGCGGTGGTGGAGCGGTTGAAAGGTAATCCGCTTTTCGCTCACCTTACGCTGACCCGTTCGGAGCGCTCACCGATCGCGGCGCTGGTGACGGAGATGCTTGAGGAGTTCTAGCCGGGGAACGGCTCGCTGGGTTGTGACCGACCGGATTCAGATGCTCGGGCGGCGTCGATCTTGGCCTTTGCGCCGTCAAGCCACGTCTGACAGATTCGGGCGAGCTGCTCGCCTCGCTCCCACAACTGCATCGACTCGGCAAGCGGTACTCCACCGGATTCGAGTTTGGTGACAACCTCGGTGAGTTGTTGGCGCGCCTGCTCGTAGCTCAGCTCGGGTTCTGCGCTGCTCATTGATCTTCCTCCTGGTAGTCCACTTCGACGACGAGTCGTCCATCCGATAGATAAAGCAGGAGCTGATCGCCAGGATCCGCATCGTTCACTGAGGTAACTGAGCCGCCTTCGGCATCCGAAACGATCGCGTAGCCCCGTTCGAGGGTTGCCTTGGGCGAGATTGCTCGCACCCTGCTCAGCATGTGCGCCAATGCCGTGCGTTCGTCGGCGAGACGCTGGTCGATAGCTCGCTGCAGCCGATCGCGCTGCGTACTCAGCCATTCTTGATGGACGACGAAGCCACCGGCCGGATCGCGCAAAACCGGGCGCGATCGTAGCTGAGTGAGCCAGTCCTGCTCGTGGCGAACCCGGATGATGATTGCTTGCCGCAGTCGATTCAATTGATCGGTGATCTGTTCGGCCTGCTCGCGGGCATCCGGTACCGCAATTTTCGCGGCCTCGGTAGGCGTGGACGCGCGTCTGTCCGCGACCAAGTCGAGGATCGGGCTGTCGGGCTCATGTCCGATTGCGCTGATGATCGGTGTCACCGCAGCACTTGCCGCGCGCACCAATCCTTCATCGCTGAACGGCAGCAGATCCTCAAGGGAACCGCCACCGCGAGCGATGATAATCACCTGGACGTCGGGGTCCGCGTCCAGCTCAGCGAGGCCGGTCATCACATCGGCTGCGGCACCCGGTCCTTGCACCAAGGCATGCCGCACTCGCAACTGCGCGCCGGGCCAGCGGCGTTGGATGTTGCTGACAACATCGCGTTCAGCCGCGCTTCCCGCCCCGGTGATCAATCCGATGACCTTGGGGAGCAACGGGAGCTTCTTCTTGCGTACTTGATCAAAGAGCCTTTCGGCCTGCAGTTTGCGTTTCAGTTGCTCCAACTGGACGAGCAGGCGGCCTTCACCGGCAATGCGAAGTTCAGCGCATTCGAACGAAAGACTCGTGTTCTTGGTCCAGACTCTTGGGGTCAGACAAGCCAAGACGGTCATACCCTCGGTGAGCGGGCCTGCCGCGTCCAGCACTTGGGCGGTGCAGGTGATGGTCGCCGAATGTTCGCTGCGGGTATCGCGCAGAGTAAGAAACTGGGTGGGAGCCTGTCTGCGACGTAGCTCAATGACTTGGCCGCTGACCCAGATCCAGCCGCAACGCTCGACCCATCCCCGTACTTGTTCGATCACGGTGCCGAGCGGCTGGGGAGAGTCCGCAGAGTTGCGCGCGGTGCTGGGCGGAGTCGTCGCCATCAGCGCCGCCGGCGCGTGTCATGTTTGCGCAGCTGGGGAGGTAGAGCGAAAGTGAGTGATTCTTCGACCAGGCGTTCTTCAACTGCAGGCGGGAAGCCAAGCTCCACCAGTCGTTCCAGGACACCATCCACCAAGCGTTCGGGTACCGAAGCACCTGAAGTGACGCCGATCTGGTTAACCGATTCGAGCCATGCCGGGTCGATCTCGGATGCGTCATCCACCCGGTAAGCAGCTTGAGCGCCTGCCTCCAATGCGACCTCGACAAGTCGCACGGAGTTCGATGAATTGCGAGAGCCCACCACGATCACCAGGTCCGAGTGGGAGGCGATCTGTTTCACGGCATCCTGCCGATTCTGTGTGGCGTAGCAGATGTCGTCGGAAGGCGGGTCGACCAACAAGGGGAACCGTTCGCGCAACTTGCCGACAGTCTGAGCGGTCTCATCCACACTCAGCGTCGTCTGAGTGAGCCAGGCCACTGGTTGATCGGTGGGAAGCTCGAGGGTGTCGACATCGTCCGGGTGTTGAATGAGGATGATCGACTCCGGCGCCTCTCCAGTGGTTCCTTCGACCTCTTCATGCCCGTCATGCCCGATCAACAGAATGGGCAGACCCTGGTTCGCGAACCGTTTCGCCTCATGATGCACCTTGGTAACCAGGGGACAGGTGGCGTCGATGGTCCGTAAGCCGCGCATTTTGGCTTCCTCGCGCACCTGCGGAGAAATTCCGTGCGCCGAGAAGATCACCAGAGCACCAGCCGGTACTGCGTCCAGTTCGTCAACAAAGATGGCGCCTTTGGCCTCGAGCCCCTCGACGACATGTTTGTTGTGGACGATCTGCTTGCGTACATAGACGGGAGAACCGTATTCCTGTAAGGCCCGTTCGACGGTGACCACCGCTCGGTCGACGCCTGCGCAATAGCCGCGCGGCGCAGCAACGGCAACACGCTTGGTGGGTGCTTGGGGACCGTGATCAGTCATATGCACAAGCGTAGGGAACCAGTCAAAGCGGATTCACATTGTCCAAGAGGCTGCACAGTCCGGTCGGATCGGCGCATCGGGCGTACCGCAAGGTTGACCCGACAGACTGCTTGTTGTCAGCTGCTGATCTCACCGAGGTCGGGCAGAGCGGTCTCGCCCAGCGGTGTATCGGTGTCGACAAGCTCGGCGATTGTGGGGGTGGCCCTGCCCAGCAGTTCCGACTCTGTCATAGCCAGGTCATCGGATTCGCTGATCTGCGTTAACCGCGTCTTCTGTGTGGACGCGGGTGCTTGACCGTCGGCATTGGCTACTAGCTCGGGTGCTGTCAGCGGACGCGCAGACTGCTCGATACCGTGTGCGGACGCCAGGTCCTTTTCGGTGATTTGTAGATCTCGGAAGCGGCGGGCACTGACCAGCACCCTTGTCTCGAGCGAACCGACCGTGGAGTTAAAGTGATTGACAGCTTGCTGCAGTGAGCGGCCGAGTTTCGCGAACGCGCCTCCCATGGTGACCAGCCGGTCGTAGAGTTCGCGGCCGAGTGCGAAGACCTCGGCAGCCGAGTCGGCCAAGGCCGCCTGCTTCCAGCCGTAGGCGACCGCACGCAACAGACCGATCAGCGTCGTCGGCGTTGCGATGACGATGTTGCGGGCCGCCGAGTATTCATGCAGATCTGCGCGCTGCGCCAGTGCTTCGGCTCCCAGCGCCTCACTCGGGATGAAGAGCACCACGAACTCGGGGCTACCGGTATCCGATTTCCAGTACTGCTTGGCTGACAGCTGATCGACGTGACTCTTCACGTTCTCTCCGAACTGTTTCAGGCGAGTCTGCCGTTCGGTCTCGGACCTCGCCTCCTGCGCATCGAGGAATGC
>JALHFX010000146.1 GCA_022837595.1 Propionibacterium sp. | reverse complement strand
ATCGTCGGTCGCCGCCTGATGATGACTGAGCCCGATCGAGAGTACTGGCACGGCCCTTAGCGTATCTCTTGAAGCCTCAACCGAAACAGGTGGCCCGTGGGCTCAGCAGGTCTCGACGGCGATCGCAGCACCCATGCCGCCGGCGATTGCGATGGCCGCCAGCCCGCGCGTGCCCCGTTGCTCGCGTACCAGCTGTGTGAACAATCTGGTCAGCAGTACTGCACCGGTAGCCGCCCAAGGATGCCCGAGCGCGAGCGCCCCGCCTTCGACGCAGTTGCGCTCTTCGGGGATGCCGATCGCATCCAAGCACGCCAGAATCTGGCCCGCGAACGCCTCGTTACACTCGACGACGTCGAAATCATCGGGCCCGAGCCCGGTCCGGGCATAGAGTTCGCGTACGGCCGGTACCAGCCCGAAGCCCGGACGGGCGGGAGTGCCACCGAGTGTTACCGCGTCCAGAATGCGTAGGCCAGGCAACCCCAGGCGCGCGTGCGTGGCAGCATCTGTCATCAACACCATGGACGCGCCGTCGTTGACTCCGCAGGAGTTCGCCGCGGTCACGGTGCCGCCTTCACGGAAGACCGGACGAAAACGCGCCAGTCGTTGTGGGGTGAACCCCCGTCGCGGACGCTCATCGGCTGTCACACCGAAGATCGGCACGATCTCGGCATCGAAGACTCCGGCCTCGGCCGAACGCACGGCCCGTTCATGCGAGCGTGCCGCGTAGGCGTCCTGCCGCTGCCGGCTGATACCGTGCTCGGCCGCGAGCAAATCTGCTGCCAAGCCCATGCCCGGATCATCGAACCGTTCGGGGACGAACGGTGCACGGGTGAACTCTTCGAGCATGTCGAGGTCATCGGTGGAAGCGTCCGGCCAGAAGGTGCGTGGTTGGGTGGACGCCGATTGTGCGCCCCCGGCCAGGACGAAGCCCCGGTTCAGCAAGAGTGCGCCGCGCGCACATTCGACGGCGGCCAGACCGGCCCCGCACTGTTGGTCCACGGTCAGCCCGGTGACTCGCTGTGGCAGATCGGCATCCAATGCGCAGTAGCGGGCCAGATTGCCGCCGGGCCCGCGCACGTTGCCGAGGATCACCTGGTTGATCTGCTCCGGTTGTGGGCAACGTGCGGCCAACTCGGCGATCAACGGGGTCACCAACTGATCGACCTTCGCGGTCTTCAACGCCCCGCGCTCCGTACCGATCGGTGTGCGCAAAGCCTCGATGATGACGGGATGACTACTACTCATAGCTGCTCGTCCTTCGGTGCCGTCCGCTGCTGGCGGATCAACGTTGCCAGCGCTGCGGTGTCCAGTTTGCCCGCTGCGTTGAGCGGTAGGTGTTCGATGACTGCCCAGGCTCGCGGACGCTCGGCCGGGGCGAGGTTGGCCTGCGCCCACGACCGTAGTGGCTCGATATCGTCCGCTCGGCTGAGTGCGCAGCCCATGACCTCGCCGACTACCGGATGCGGGATGCCCACCAGATGGAGCTCGCCTGCCGCCACCTCTTGCAGCCTTGCCCTCAGCGGGGCGAGTTCGACGGTCACCCCGCCGGTGGTGATCGAACCTTCGCGCCCGGTGACCCATAGTCGATCACCCTGCAGCACGCCACGATCACCGACGCTGGCGAAGCCGTCGTCTTGATACTGCCACGGGCCGACCGGTGAACCGGGCCCCGGCCCGTCCGACAGCCAGGGCGATCGAACCCAGATGCGGCCATCGACAATCTTGGCTTCGACGAGATCGAAGAGTCGCAGATCGTCGCGGCAGCTTCCCCACGCCACCAGCGAGAGTTCGGTAGCCCCGTAGTAGTGCTCGATTCGGCAGCCACGTTCGCGGGCTTCGTCCCGTAACTGCGGCCCAAGTCCGTCGCCGGCGACCAGGACCACCTGGTCGGCAGGTGGACGCGTGCCCGCGAGTCGCTGGGCCAAACCCGAGGGTGTCAGCGTGCAGTGTGTTGCGCCGGCCGGGTTCTTCGACCAAGCAGCACCCGAGAACTCGGTCAAGCAGGCTGCAAACAGATTCATCGTCGCGCTCATTGGGCCGGGAATGTGAAATCTGCTCGTCGCTGTTAAGCCCAACCGGGACGCGACGAAGCCGAAGGAATTGACCCACGAAGCAGTGCTGCGCACGATCGTGCGAGGGCGCCCGGTCGTCCCCGAGGTGCGCACCACCACGGGGCGATCCCGGCGGTGGGCATACCAGAACGCCGCTACCGGGTCGGTTGCCGCTGCAAGGTCGATCGGGATCCGATCGGAATGGGTCACACTAAGCGGCACGTTCATCGCATCAGATCGTAGCCTGGATCCGCTATCACGGTTCCGCTGGCCCCTCGGGCATTGTCGCACCCTGAAAGCTGGCGCTAGGCTGGCTGAGCCGGTCGTCATGGCCGGAGCGAGGTGCCAAGCGAAGCCGGTGAGATTCCGGCGCTGTCCCGCAACGGTAATCCGTTCGCTGCGTAGATCGTGGCGGTCAACGGCAAGCCCGGTCGACTGGCTCCCCGCACCCTGCAGATGAGGTTCCCGGCTGAGGGGCCGCAAGGAGTTGAATTGAACGAAGTTGCCCGGACCGAGGGCGTCCGACACATTCTCTTCGGGATCGGCGTCGGCCCCGGTGATGCCGAGTTGATTACGCTCAAAGCGATCAACGTGCTGCGCAGCTGTGACCACATTCTGGTGCCGGCCACCGAGGCCAGCGGGTCCGATTCAGGACGAGCCGAGACCATCGTCTTGACCGCCTGCCCCGAACTTGAGGACCGGATCGTGCGGATCCCCTTTTCGATGGCTGATCGTGCCGGAGTCACCAAGCGACGCGCCGATTCCTGGCAGGCTTCGGCTGATCAGGCGGTCAGGTCATTCGCCGAAGGAGCGACCAGGATCGGTTTCGCAACCATCGGCGACCCCTCTGTTTATTCGACCTTCAGCTATCTCGCATCTTCGGTGCGCGAACAAGTGCCAGATCTCCAGGTGGAGGTGATCCCGGGCATCACTGCCATGCAGGCATTGGCCGCGGCGAGTCGTACCCCGCTCGTCGAAGGCGATGAGGTGCTGGCGCTCGTGCCACTCAAACGCGGCATCGATCCGCTCTTGAAGATCGCCGAGGTCGTCGACACCTGTGTGATCTACAAGGCTGGACGCTATCTGCCGCAGTTGCGTGAGTATCTCGGCGAGATCGGCGACGATGCGATTGCCGGGATCAACGTCGGCCTTCTGCTGTGGCCTGCCAAGCGCAGCGGACGAGGAGAACGCCTGTGAGCCAGAATGCCGACTTCACCGTGATCCCACCGGTAACCAGCGAACCCGGTCAGGGGAAGGTTGTCTTCGTCGGCGCCGGCCCGGGTGCTGCCGACCTGATCACCGTGCGCGGGGCGCGGACGATCGCGCAGGCCGACATCATCATCTGGGCGTCGTCGCTGGTCAGCCCCGAAATCGTTGCCGATCATAAGCCGGGCGCCTTGCTCGTTGACTCGGCCACCGCCTCGCTGGAAGACATCACGCCGCTCTATGAACGGGCCAGGGACGAAGGTCTGCTGGTCGCGCGGGTGCACACCGGAGACCCAGCGATCTACGGTGCAACCGCCGAACAACGCGAACTGCTCCGCAAAATAGGCGTCACCTACGAGTCGATCCCCGGGGTCTCGGCGTTCTCGGCAGCCGCGGCACGCAGCGATGTCGAGATCACGCTGCCCGAGGTCTCCCAGTCGTTGATCCTCACCCGGCTGGAGGGCGGTCGCACCCCGATGCCGCCCCGGGAGAATGTCCGCGAGTTCGCGGCTCACGGCACCACGATGGCGCTCTACCTCTCGGCCGCCCGCAGCCACACACTTCAGGAGGAACTGATGGCTGGTGGATACGCCCCCGATACCCCGGTCATCATCGGGCATCAGGTGACCTGGCCCGACGAGGTGATGATTCGCTGCCGGCTCGATCAGCTCGCCGCCACCATGAAAGAGCACAAGTTTTGGAAGCACACCGTGATCTTGGTGGGCCCGGCGCTCGCCGAAACCCCGATGGTCAAACGCAGCCATCTCTACCATCCAGGGTTCCGGCATGAGTATCGCGATGCTGATCCGGCTGCGGCCCGCGAACTCGCCGAGAAGGGTGCGCAGGCATGATCACCGTTTTTGGATATATCGGCTCGCCGAGCGCCGAACTGCGCGAAGCCGTGGCCGATGCAGCGCTTGTTGTTGGTGGTAGGCGGCACCTCGATGCACTGAACGTGCCCGAAGAACGGCGCATCGTGTTAGGGCGCATCGGCCCGGCCATCGAAGTCTTGCAAGCGCTGACCGACGACGAGAAAGCAGTGGTCATCGCTTCGGGAGACCCGCTGTTTTATGGTGTCGTCCGACGCATCCGAGCCGCCGGATTGAAGGTGCGCGTGATTCCCGCGCTCACCTCCCTCCAATTGGCCTTCGCCGCAGTGGCCCTGCCCTGGGACGACGCACTGCTCGTCTCGCTGCACGGCAACGATCCCGAACCAGCGATCGCGGCGCTGCGTGCTCACCAGAAGGTCGGCTTACTGACCGACGGCCGTACCGGCCTGCCGCAGATCGTCGACGCCACCGCAGGACTCGGGCGAACCTATGTGCTGGCAGAACGCCTCGGCGAGGAGGATGAACAAATACGCGTCCTGAGCGAGGACCAGGCCCGCGAGATAACCGACATCGCCCAACCCAATGTGGTGCTCGTCCTCGCCTATCATCCCGACGCCCCAGCCGCCTTGGGCGAGCAGACCGCTATCGCCGGTGGTGTCCGGCCGCAAGGAGTTTAAGAGTGAGTGAATCTGTCATCGGCCAGGTTGCCACCACCGCAACCAGCCAGGCCCGCGCCGACGTCATCGACGGTTTCCTCGGAACCACCCGACGGTATACGACCTCCTCGGCCGAAGGCCTCAAACAGGCCTGGGACGAGTGCGATCTGATCATCAGCCACCTCGCACTGGGCGCCACCACCCGGCTGATCGCGGGGCTGCTGGTGAACAAGAAGACCGATCCGGGTGTGGTCGTCGTCGATGAGGCCGGACGATTCGTCGTCCCACTGGTCGGCGGGCATGTCGGTGGTGCGAACGAACTCGCCCGCAAAGTGGCCGAGGGGCTCGGCGCGACCGCGGTACTGACCACCGCCACAGATGCGCTCGGGCTGCCCGGGCTCGACACCCTCGGCTGGGACACTTCCGGTGATTTGGCCGGCGTAACTCGTGCGGTGATCGACCAACGCCCGGTCGCATTGGTCCGCGAAC
>JALHFX010000145.1 GCA_022837595.1 Propionibacterium sp. | reverse complement strand
CCTCTCGCTGCGTGCCGGGTCTCCCGTCCGTCCAGGCGAAACCAGCCGCCGGACGACCATCTTTCCCCATTACGCGGTGGGCGCCCTCTACTGACGTGCCGTTGATGAAGTTGCCCACCGTCTGGACATTCGTCTTTGCCACCGCCGCGAGATCGCTGTAGCTGGTCCACTGACCCGGCTCGAGCAGTTCGAGTGCCGCCTCGAGGATCTGCGCATAACCCGGATCCTCGGGGGACGATTCCCATCGGGCTTTCACCTTTTCGCGGTAGGCCTGCTCCGAGTCGACTTCGAGCCCACCACCGTCCGGATGTGAGGCCAAGGCCTCCCGACCGGCGTCGGTGACAGCCCAGCCTTCGCGACCCTTGGTCATCCAGCCGGCGGCAACCATATCGGTGGTGCTCCAGCCGAGGTTGAGGCGCCAACGAGGCGTGTCATCGTCCGGACGGAACGGCGCCAACTCGTAGTCGGTTAGTCGGCCACAAAGACGATGCTCCACTCGCGTATAGGCATCCATTGGACGCAGAGGCCCGTCGGCCTCAGCCAGTTCTTCCAGCAAGGCTTGGTCGAGCAACCACCTGCGCACCGGCTCCTGGCCCTCGGCCGCGACGTCGCGCCCCGGGTCATCGCCGCGTTCCACCACCGTCAGCAATCGAGCCGCGGCGTTGTTGCGTTCCACTTCGAATACCGTCATCGCACCATTCACGCTGGCCTGCAAATCCAACCCCAAGACGTCTTTGGAGATGTGCTCGGGCAGCCAATCCACCGGCAGGACGTGTCGTCCCCATCTCGGAGCCGCCTCATCGTAAAAGTACGGACCTGTGCAGCGTCCGACGGCCATGTATCCAGGCTGAGTCTTGAGCGGCAGCGCAACGAGGTCGCCGGGCAGGATCGCGTTCCGGAAGCTCCACAGCTGGCCGGTCATGGCTCCTCGACTCTGGGGAGACCCGTCAGGGTATTGCTCGTCAACGATGGTCTGAACTTGTTCGCGCGTCGTGACGCTCGTTAGGTCTGGGACCTCACTCCAGCCGATGGCGCTCCTGCCCTGGGTGAGGTTGGAGGCCTCGGCCTCACCACGACTGCCTCCTCGAACCACCCACGCCCGACTGGTCGCTGCGGCGGTGTTCTGATCTGGGGTCATTAGGTGCTCCTGCGCACTGGGGTCACTCTGCCGGCTCGTTACAAAGAGCCGACCGGTAGGCACTGCGGCCTGTCTCGATCGCACTCTAACTCTCGGTAGCCGGGTGAGGGGTCAGACGTGGGGTATCGCCACGGGTAGCCGTCGAGATCAGCCGCTCAACAGGAGTAGCCTGACCGAACTACCTACAACAGTTAGGCTGTCCGGTTGAGCTCGAAAACTGGCATTCACATCCGCTGTACCCACTCCAAAGTGTCCCGCAAGGTTTCCTGAAATGGCCGGGAACGGTATCCGAATTCACATCCGCTGTACCCACTCCAAAGTGTCCCGCAAGGTTTCCTGAAATGGCCGGGAACGGTATCCGAGCTCACCGCGCGCCCGTTCTGAGTTGAAGCGGCCAGGCTCGGCGAGGACGCGTAGGGAGTAGGCGGTCACCAACGGGGCCGTCCCCCTGCGGGCCGAAATGAACTCCGCCAGCGGCGCGACCGCCCGAGCGACCCACAACGGAAGTGCCAGCGGTGCTTTGCGTCCCACCATGTTGGCCACAACCGCAGTGATCTGTTTTGCCAGCACGTAGTGACCCGCCAGCAGATAGGTTCTGCCGTTCTTGCCAACCTCAGCTGCGCTAATGATCCCCGCGGCAACATCACGCACATCCACGAAGTCATATCCGCCACCGACGGAGACCGGGAGCACTCCGGATGCCGCGTCGCGCACCATCCGTGTCAAATGGGTGTCCGCAAAGTCGTTCGGCCCAATCAGCCCGGTCGGGAACACCACCACCCGCCACACGTCGGTTGCCTCCAAGACCAGCGCGGTTGCCTCAGCCTTCGTCCGCGCATACTCCCCGTCCAGCAACTCCGGGACGAAGTCGCTGGCAGCATCCAGCTCCCGACCGACACCATCAACCACCGGCAGAGCATGCACCGAAGAAACGTAGACCAGCTTGTCAACCCCCTGCTCACGACAGGCAGCAAGCACATTGTGCACACCAGTGACGTTGACGTCATAGACCTCGGGTGACACCGAAGTCGCGATCGAAACGATCCCCGCACAATGGGCCACCCACACCTGGCGGCCGGGCGCGTGAAAGGCAGCGTTCACCGAGTCAAGGTCGCGCACATCCATCTGCACGACTTCAACGTCCAAGTCCTCCAATGCGGGCTGCACATGACCTTCGAAGACCGCCGCGCGGATCTGCTGGCCGCGGTCGAGAAGCTGTCGCACGAGGTTGTTCCCCAAGAAACCTCCCGCCCCTGTAATCACCCACAAGGGACCAGCCGCGGATGCGGTGGAATCGCGCGCATCTGAGCTGTCACCGTCAACTTGGCTCAACTGCACGTCATCGTCTTGGTTGTCATCCCGGCCCAGCTTTGCGCCCATTTCCACCATCCCCCGATGTCGCACGAAAGCGCCGTTGCTTTGCCGTGCGATCGTCCTAATTCTCCCACGCGAGGTCGGCTACCGCGCCGCTATGAGGCTACGGCTGGGCGGCAGACCTTAGCCGATGAGACGTTGACTCGCCGAATCGGCGCTGCTGTCAACAGATTCACTAAAAGGATGCTTCAAGACGCTTTGGCCTATTTCTTGTAACCATCGGCGTATGCTCAGTAAAGAGCGTGTCGCCGATCTCGGCGCGGGCCAGCACAGACGCTGGCGCTGCTCGTTCACCGGTGGCGCGACGCTTTCGTGAATCACAACGCTGCGGTGAGTCAGAAGAGGTGGTCGAGGTGTCGAAGATCCGCGTGGTGCAGTACGGCTGTGGGAAGATGTCGCGGTATATCCTGCGGTATCTCTATGAGAAGGGCGCCGAGGTTGTTGGCGCGATCGATGTGGATCCCGAGGTCGTGGGTCAAGACATCGGCGATTACGCTGGCCTCGGTTTCAAGACCGGAGTGGTGATCCGCGACGATGCGGACGCTGTGCTCGACGAGTGCGACCCCGATATCGCCGTGGTGACCCTGTTCAGCCTGCTGGACGAGCTATACCCACATTTCGAGAAGTGCGCGCAGCGGGGGATCGACGTGATCTCTACTTGCGAAGAAGCGATCTACCCGTGGACGACGGCACCGGCACTGACCAATCGGCTCGACCGGCTGGCCAAGCAGACCGGCTGCACCATCGTCGGCAGCGGCATGCAGGACATCTACTGGATCAACCTGGTGGCGCTCGCCGCGTCCGGATGCCACCGGATCGACCGGATCGAGGGCGCGGTCAGCTACAACGTCGAAGACTACGGCCTGGCGCTGGCCCGCGCCCACGGCGTCGGCTTAAGTGCGGATGAATTTGAGGCGCAGGTCGCGCATCCCGAATCGATGGAACCGTCCTACGTGTGGAACTCGAACGAGGCCCTGTGCCGCAAGTTCGGCTGGACGATCAAGTCGCAGACGCAGCGAATCGTGCCGTACTTCTACGACACTGACCTGTACTCCGAGACGATGGGACGCACGATCCCGGCGGGTGAAGCGATCGGGATGAGTGCAGTGGTGACCACGGAGACGTTCCAGGGTCCGGTGATCGAGACCCAGTGCATCGGCAAGGTGTACGGGCCGGATGACGGCGACCTGTGCGACTGGACGATCAAGGGCGAGCCCGATATGACGTTCGCGGTGAGCAAGCCGGCGACGGTTGAGCATACCTGCGCGACGATCGTGAACCGGATCCCCTCGGTGCTCGTTGCGCCTCCGGGCTATGTGACCGTCGACGAATTGCTTCCGCTTTCGTATCTGACCTACCCGATGGAGCTCTATGTGGAGTGAGCGTTGCTCGTAGTGTTGTCGGCTTGAGGGCCCCGCGGGCCCTCGAGCTTTGTTCAGGGGATTCACTTGCGCTGGTACTCGCTGACGGAAGCAGACGCGATCAACGGCAGCGCGTGACGCACATCAGACGACCGATGCGATCAGGAGTCAAGTGCTGGTGGCGGAGCCTGCTGGGGCGATCCAGCCGCTAAATTGCCGTCGCCGGAAGCGCCCCGTGCTGAAGTCAGCTGTCGGCAACCGAGTCGGCCGAAGGCGGGGCGGCTTCAGCGCAGATCTGCTCGGCGGCGGCCAGGGCTTCAGAGAGCTCAAGGACATGGGCCTCGGGTGGGAGGACCTTCATCGCGGCGACGGTGCGTTGTTGGGCCTCGGTCATTCCTTGGACGATGACGGGGATGCCCCGTCGGCGGAGCTGTTTGACGACGTCTTTGAGGGCGTCGGTACCGGAAGCGTCGAGGATGTTCATGCGGTGACAACGGATGATGACGACGTCAACATCTTCGACATCAAGAACCTGCTCAGCGAAGCGGCGAGCGTTGCCGTAGAAGAGCGCCCCGTCCAGGCGATACAGGGCAACCCGGTCCCGGAGGTTTTCGGTGTCTTCGGTCCAGTCGATGATGCCCTCGCGGGTGTCAGCAGGCAGGTACTGGCGGCGGACGACAGAGTAAGTAGCCATGTGGCGCAGGCTCATCAGCGCCGCCATCGCAATACCGAGCAGCACGGCCGTCACCAGGTCGAGCAGGATGGTGGCGCCCAGCGTCATCAAGAAGGTGTTCCGGTCGGCTCGGGTGGTGCGGAATAGGGTCCGGGCAACGGCGGGGTTGATCATGCGCAGCGCAGTCATCACGAGCACGGCGCCGAGGGCGGCCATCGGAATGCGGGCCACGATCGGTCCGAGAGCGAGCAGGACGAT
>JALHFX010000296.1 GCA_022837595.1 Propionibacterium sp. | reverse complement strand
CCCGCGCTACGAAGACCTGTACACCATCCGGCGATTCTCCCGCTCGCATACTGTCTCGATCCCCATGCTCGCGATTAAGGGGCAGGTCACGACGACCGAATGGGGCGTCGTCCCGACCGTCGACACGCCGACGAGCAAGCACTTCGCCGCCTGCGACGCCGTGGTCGACTTCCTCGACGGGGGGTTCAGCCGCAACCCGGCGACATTTGACACGCTGTGCAAGGAGGTCCTCAACGACATCCTCGTCATCGACGCCGGGGTCCTCGAACTTGTCCCGGGTGACGGCGGATACCTCGCGGAGATCTACCCGCGCGATGGAGCCACCTTCACAAAAAACCCCGACGAACATGGCATCCTCCCGGACCCCGGCAGCGACGTCCCGGCATACTACCAGGTCGGAGCACAGGCGTCTATCGCGCAGGACGCCTTTGGGTCCGGGCTCCCGCGCATGTCGACGATCTCGCAGATGGATACCCCCCTCTACCGGGCGATCACACCGATCCCGTTCACCCGTGACCAGATCGTGTGGTCCGGGCTCCCGCGCATGTCGACGATCTCGCAGATGGATACCCCCCTCTACCGGGCGATCACACCGATCCCGTTCACCCGTGACCAGATCGTGTGGATCGAGGAAAACCCCTCGACCGACCGGCAGTATGGGTGGAGCCGCGTGCAGATGGCCCACCGGCTCATCGAGATCCTCATCAACCAGGATGTCTCGAACCTCAAGTACTTCCCGCAGAACGAGGTCCCGGAGGGCATCCTGAATCTACCCGGCCTGTCAAACGACAATCTGACCCGGTTCCGGGAGTACTGGAAAGACGAGATCGTGGGCAAGCCCCACAAACTCGCCCTGATGAACTCCACCGACGCCACTTGGATACCGTTCCGGGCATCGCCGAAGGAACTGGAGTTCCTGGCGAGTCAAGAGTGGTACAACAACCTCGTCTGGATGTGCTTCGGTGTCCTGGATGTGCTTCGGTGTCAGCGCCAACGAGGTCGGCTATGTGCAGGACGTCAACCGCTCCACCGCGCAGGAGCAGGCCGAAGCCGTCTGGCGGCGCACCACAGTCCCCCTCCTCGAACTGCTCCGAAACGCCATCAATCGCTCGATCCTCCCGTTCCTCGAAGAATACTGGGACGTCGGCGGCGAGATCGAGTTCCGGTGGGACCCGCACAACCCGATTATCGAGCGGCAGAAGCGGCTCGAGCAGGAGAGCGACCTCCGGCTCGGCCTGTCCACCCCGAACCGCATCCTCGTCGAGCGTGGCGAGGAGCCGGTCCCGTGGGGCGACATGCCGGCCGCCCTGTTCGAGTCGCTCTGCCGGACGCATCCTGAATGGGTCGCTGCCGAGATCCTCGGGATAGAGAACGCCCCGGAACCGCTCTACGGCGGCGGGCTCCTGCTCTCCTCTCCAGACCCCGTGACGAAAGCCCTCGCTGACATCAAAGCGGCCCCTGACGACGAGCCGGAGGAGTGGCGGAGCCGCATCGAGGCGCTGTACCGCCGGGTTTCTGGCGTGTTCGACGACGCCCTGCAGGCGCTCCGCCCGGCGATC
>JALHFX010000144.1 GCA_022837595.1 Propionibacterium sp. | reverse complement strand
GTCAGCGCCACCGAACCAGACATAAGGGATCCCTCGTCGATCCGCGTAGCGGATCTGCTTTCCGTATTTGTCGGCCTTCGGTGCCACTTCGCAGGCGATGCCACGGCCACGCAGCAGGGCGGCCACCTGCATTGCTGACCCGCGGGTTGCTTCAGAGTCGACCGCCACGACCACGCAACTGGGTACGCTCCGTGATGCCGCCAGCTCACCTCTAGCGAGCAAGGGCATCAGCAGGCGAGTTAAACCGAGTGAGATGCCCACGCCTGGATAGCTGCGCCGGCCATCGGTAGCCAGGGAGTCGTAGCGTCCTCCGGAGCTGATCGAACCCAGATGTTCATGGCCGACCAACTCGGTCTCGTAGACCGTGCCGGTGTAGTAGTCGAGGCCACGCGCTATCTTCAGATCCGCAACCATCCGGCCGGGGACATAGGCACGAGCCGCGTTGACGAGGGTCGTTAATGCCTCCAGGCCTTCGTCCAACATCGGCGAGTGCACGCCGAGCGCACGGACCTGATCGACGAAGGATGCGTCGGTCGTGCAGATGGTCGCGAGCTGCACACATTTGCTTGCCACCTGCTCCGACAGTCCGAGTTCCCCGACGAGTAGCTCCGAGACCGCGGCCGGCCCAATCTTGTCGAACTTGTCGACGCGCTGGAGTACTGCGGCGGTGTCCTCGATACCCAATCCGCGGTAGAAGCCTTCGGAAAGCTTCCGGTTGTTGACATGCATCCGCACCGGCGGCAGACCGAGCTGATCATGCAGCTTCTCCAACGCCTCGAGCATCACCAGCGGTGCCTCAACATCATGGTGATCGGCCAGCGAATTCTCACCGATAATGTCGATATCGGCTTGCGTGAACTCGCGATAGCGGCCCTCTTGAGGACGCTCCCCCCGCCAGACCTTCTGGATCTGATAGCGACGGAACGGAAACTGCAGGTGACCCGAGTGTTCCAAGACATAACGCGCGAGCGGGACGGTCAGATCGAAGTGCAGGCCGAGGTCGTCGCCGGGTTCGTCGGGATCGGCATGCAGTCGGCGCACCACATAGACCTCTTTTGTGATCTCGCCCTTGCGAGTGAGCGAATCCATCGTCTCCACCGCGCGTGTCTGGATGCTGGCGAATCCGTGTAGCTCGAAGGTCTCGCGGATGATATCGATGACTGCCTGCTCAACTATGCGCTGAGCGGGCAGGAATTCCGGGAAACCGGAGAGCGGCTTGGGTCGAGCCATCAGGCGAGAGCCTCCTTGGACAGGTACGGGTTAGTGGCCAGTTCACGAGCCATCGTCGTAGTCGGACCATGCCCGGGCAGAATACCTGTTTCGGCGGCGATCAGTTTGCGTAGTCTACGCAGCGTCTGGTTGGTTTGGGCCATCGAACCACCCGGCAGATCCACCCTTCCGATGCTGCCCGCGAAGAGCACATCGCCGCTGAACAGTATTGGCTCGGCGTCGGCGTAGGCCCGCAACACCACACAGCCCGGGGTATGCCCCGGGGCATGGATCACCTCAAGATCGATTCCCGCCACGCTGAGCCGGTCATCATCTGCGAGCTTGCGTAGGTCGGCAGGCGCGGGAAGCACGATGCTGCCGATGACCTGCTCGATGAGTGGTTCACTACCGGGTCCGAAGCCCAACACAGGTTCGGTGAGCATCGGCCTATCGAGTGGATGCAGCCAAACCGGCACCGCGAAGTCATCGGCCAACCGTGCAGCGTCGGCGACGTGATCGAGATGTCCGTGGGTGCAGATGACGCCCTCAGGACGCAGCCGGTGCTCCTCCAACACCCGGCGAACTTTGCGTTCGGCTTCGGCACCTGGATCAATGATGAGACAGGGCTGGATCTCGGAACTCTGCGGGTCGCCAGGAGCAACCACATAACAGTTTGTCTGCCATGGACCGGTAACGATGGGCACGATGAACACATTTTGCAGCCTATCGGGCAAGATGGACCTATGAGTGAAAGTGGAGGGCCGGCTAGTTTCGGTCGCGTCGATTCTGATGGCACCGTATACGTCGTGACTTCGGCGGGTGAACGAAGAGTCGGTCAAGTCCCAGATACCGATCCAGCAGAAGCGTTGGCATTCTTCGTCCGCCGATTCGAGGCACTTGAAACAGAAGTGAATCTGCTGTCCAAGCGCATCGAATCCGGCACGGTTTCGCCCGAGGAAGCCCGCAAAGTAGTCAACAGTCAGCGAGCTGCGATCGCTGAAGCGAACGCAGTCGGCGACCTAGATGGCCTGATCACCAAGCTAGATGATTTGGCACCGCAGCTTGCTGCGGCTCAAGAGGCACGCAAGGCTCAACGGGCGCAGCAGAACGAGGAGACCAAGGCTGCCAAGGAAGCGATGGTCGTAGAAGCAGAGAAGCTCGCGGCCGGCAACGACTGGCGCGGCGGAGTCAACAAGTTCCGTGCCCTCTTGGACGAGTGGAAGGCACTGCCGCGCATCGATCGCGCGACCGACGATGAGCTTTGGCATCGGTTCAGCAGCGCCCGTACGACCTACACTCGTCGCCGCAAAGCCCAGTTCGCCACCGAAAATGAGCGTCGTGAAAGCGCTCGAAAGGCGAAGGAAGCGATTATCGCGCGCGCCGCGGAGATCGCCGACTCCACCGATTGGGCCGGCACCGCCGCCGAATTCCGCGATCTGATGACGCAGTGGAAGTCCGCCGGAGGCGCTGCCCGTGAGGTGGATGACCGGCTCTGGAGCCAATTCCGGGCGTTACAGGACCAGTTCTTCGGGGCTCGCTCGGCTGCATTCAGCATGGAGGATGACGAGTTCCGCGAGAATCTTGCCGCGAAGCAGGCGCTACTCGACAAGGCCGAGGCGGCCATCTTACCGGTCAACGATGTGAAGGCCGCCCGGGATGCATTCCGGGTCTTCCTCGCCGAGTACAACGAATATGGCAAGGTACCTCGCGAGTCCATCCGTCCCCTGGAGAACCGCCTGCGTGCCTTGGAGCAGGCGATCAAGACCGCCGAGGACGATGAATGGCGCCGCACCGATCCGGAGGCACGCAAGCGTGCCAGCGACACCGTTGAAATGTTCACGGCCCAGATCAATAAGCTGACCAAACAGGCTGATGACGCCGAGGCACGTGGCGACGTCAAGAAGGCTCAGAAGACCCGCGAGTCGATCAAGACCTACAACGAATGGCTCGCTCAGGCTAATAAGGCCCTGGACGAGTTCTCGAGTAACTAAAAGACTTCGGCGACTGATACGCCCCGGCTTCGGCCGGGGCGTATCGGTTCCTACCCAAGATGGATGCTGCAGTGCTCAGCTGGCCTGGCTCACCCGGTAGACATCGTAGACCCCGGAAACGCGCCGCATCTGTTTGATGAGATGCTCCAGAAACTGCGGATCACTGCACTCGAAGGTCAACCGCACCTTTGC
>JALHFX010000002.1 GCA_022837595.1 Propionibacterium sp. | reverse complement strand
TAGTAAAGATCGAATTCGTAAGGATGCGGACGCTGGCGCAGGGCATCGAGTTCTTCCCGCTTCAACCTGACCCAGGTCTCCAGTAGGTCGGGAGTGAAGACATCACCCGCGAGCAGGAAGTCCTTGTCGGCTTCGAGAGCGTTGAGTACCTCTTCCAGTGAACCGGGAACCTGGGTGACCTGGGCGTGCTCTTCGGGCGGCAACTCGTAGAGGTCCTTGTCGACCGGGGCCGGCGGCTCAATGCGGTTCTGGATGCCGTCGATGCCCGCGAGCAGGAGTGCAGCAAAGGCCAGGTAAGGGTTAGCCGACGGATCGGGGCAACGGAACTCGACGCGCTTGGCCTTCGGGTTCGAACCGGTGATCGGAATACGGATGCAGGCCGAACGGTTGCGGGCCGAGTAGACGAGGTTCACCGGCGCTTCGAAGCCCGGCACCAAACGGTGGAAGCTGTTGATCGTCGGGTTGGTGAAGGCCAGCAGAGCCGGCGCATGCTGCAGGAGACCGCCGATGTACCAGCGTGCGAGGTCCGACAATTGCGCGTAACCGTTTTCGTCGTAGAAGAGCGGCTTGCCTTGGTTCCAAATCGACTGGTGGCAGTGCATCCCCGAACCGTTGTCGCCGAAGACCGGCTTCGGCATGAAAGTCGCGGACTTGCCGTTGATGAAAGCGGTGTTCTTGACCAGGTACTTGAACTTCATGACGTTGTCGGCGCTGGTGAGCAGCTCATCGAAACGCCAGTTGATTTCGGCCTGGCCCGCGGCGCCGACCTCGTGGTGGGCACGCTCGATGATCAGACCCGCATCTTCACAGTGCTTGACGATCTCGTCGCGCAGGTCACCGTAGTGGTCGGCGGGAGCAACCGGGAAATAGCCGCCCTTGGTTTTCACCTTGTAGCCGAGATTGCCGCGAGCTTCTTCGCGGGCGCTATTCCAGCCGGCCGATTCGGCGTCCACCGAATAAAACGAACTATGCCCGTTGGTCTCGTAGCGAACATCGTCGAAGACATAGAACTCGGCCTCGGGCGCGAAGAACGCGGTATCACCGATGCCGGTGGTAGCCAGATATGCCTGGGCTTTTCGGGCGATATTGCGGGGGTCGCGGCTGTAGGGTTCCTGGGTCAGCGGATCGTGGACGAAGAAGTTGATGATCAGGGTCTTCGCTTTGCGGAACGGATCCAGGTAAGCCGATGCGGGATCCGGGAGCAGTGCCATATCGGATTCGTCGATGGTCTGGAATCCCACGACGGAGGAGCCATCGAACGCGAGACCTTCCTCGAAGACCTCGGGACCGAATGAACCAGCCGGTACGGTGAAGTGTTGCATTACGCCTGGCAGATCACAGAAACGAATGTCGACGTTCTCGACGTTCTCGTTCTTGATATACGCCAGGAGATCGTCGGCGCCTTGGAACATTGGGTCTCCTCCAACTAGATGACCAGGTATTCCCGGCCCGCTGAATCAGTGAACATGATCACGGTACCCAGCCAATCTGGCCGAGACATTGCGTCAATGTTACCGCCATGTAACGCGTCAGCGCTTTGGTCGCAGGTCGTAAGTAAAGGTGATCGTGATCTTGTCGCGACGGAAAAGGATGCACGAAGACACGGGATCAGCGGCCACGGGCCGATATCGGTATCGTTCGATGCTGATGGCAACCAAGCTCCCTGTAGCTTTCGGATTCCGAGGACCTACATCATGACCAAGAATCTGCTCATCTTCGACTGTGATGGTGTGCTGGCCGACACCGAACGCGACGGACACCTGGTTGCATTCAACGCGATGTTCGACGAGGTCGGTGTGCCCTTGCACTGGTCCGACGACGAATACGCCGAGTTGGTGAAGATTGGTGGCGGCAAGGAACGTCTCGCCAGCGTCATGACTCCTGAGTTGCGCGCTCAACTAGGGGTATCCGAGGACGATGAACGCCGGCGACAGATGCTGGCCAGCTGGCATCAGATCAAGACTCGGATCTACAAGGAACTCGTGGCTGGCGGTGCTTTACCGGGGCGTCCGGGGATTCGACGTTTGATCGCCGAAGCCGATGCGAATCAATGGACGATCGCCGTCTGCTCGACCTCTGCCCGTGAGTCTGTTGCGGCAGTCTTGGAGCATGCTGTTGGTGCCGAACTTGCACAGCACGTGCAGATCTTCGCCGGCGACATTGTGCTGCATAAGAAGCCGGCTCCTGATATCTATCTGCTTGCCCTGAGGACCCTCGGTGCCGATGCGCAGAACACGGTGGTGGTCGAGGATAGCGGCATTGGCTGCCAGTCGGCAGTCGCTGCCGGGTTGGCGACTATCGTCACCGTTTCCGCCTATACGACCAATGACGACTTTGATGGTGCGGTGTTGGTGCTGTCCGATCTGGGGGAGCCTGGTCACCCGATCGATATCCTCGAGAATCCCCGGGGTATCCCGACCGGAGATTTCGTGGATCTGAGTCTATTGAACCGCGTGCTAAGACCGTAACTTAACAGCGACTGAAGCGACTACAAGAAACTCGAGGCGACCCGAAACGCGGCGTTGACGACCTTCGATTCTCAGCGTAGATAGGGGGAGATTAACCTCGCGAACCGGTCGCGTACCGTGCTGAGTAATTCGTCCGCGGGTAGCGCCCAAATTTCCTTGTTGAAGATCTCCACCTCGACATCGCCGCTATAGCCCGCCTGTTCGATCCACGAGGTGATGGTCGCGAAGTCGATATATCCGTCGCCCATGAAGCCACGCGAGTTCAGCGTGTCCAGGTCGAGCGGAAGCACCCAATCGCTCACCTGATAAGACGAGATACGACCGCTGTGTCCGGCACGGGCGATTTGAGTGGCGAGTTGGGGATCCCACCAGACGTGATAAGTGTCGATCACAACCCCGACGGCTGCCGGGTCGAATGCTTCGGCGATGTCGAGGCTTTGGCCCAGAGTCGATAACACCCCACGGTCACCGGCGAAGATTGGATGCATCGGCTCAAGCGCCAACCGGACCCCACGATCCTGCGCGTACGGCACCAAATCGCCAACCCGGTCAACCACCCGTTGCCGGGCAGCGACGAGATCGCGATCACCATCGGGAAGTGCGGGGCCACCGAAGTCGCTGGCGGCGAGTAAACCGCCGACAACCATCACGAGTTCCGGGGCGCCCAGGCCGGCCGCCTCGTCGATCGCGGCCTTGTTATCGACAAGCGCCCATGCGATGGCGTCAGGATCGGCGGCGGTCATGAAACCACCGCGGCAAAGCGAGGAGACCCGGAGCCCGGCATCATGGGCGAGCTGAGCGGTGCGCTCAACTCCAGTTTCGGCGACCCTGTCGCGCCAGAAGCCGATCGCCTGATAACCATGCCGGGCTGCCGCGGCGATGGCGGTGGGCACGTCGAGGTTCTTAGCGGTTGCGGTGTTGAGCGAAAGACGATTGATGGTCATCAGGGCTCCCAGAGTCTGACTATTGGCCGATTCGTGGTCACAGGGTCGGAATCCGCATGCCGCCGTCGACATAGATGATGTCGCCGGTGGAGTACTTCAGGCGTCCCTCGGCCAAGACCATGACTGCCTCGGCCACGTCTTCAGGTTCACCCCAGCGAGCAATCGGGCAATTGCCGTCTTCGAGGATGTACTTGTCGTATTTGGCGGTGACGACCTTGGTCATCTCGGTGCGAATGATGCCGGGACTCACCTCGTACACCGGAATCCCATATTCGGCCAGGCGGATCGCGAAGAGCTTGGTCGCCATGCTGACGCCTGCTTTCGAAATACAGTATTCGCCACGATTCGTCGAGACCATCGTGGCCGAGGCCGACCCGGTGTTCACGATGATGCCTCGCTGGCCGCCCGGGTTGCGCGGGGTGTTCTCTATCATCAGCTTTGCCACCTGCTGGGTGAGCAGTAGTGGACCGCGCAGGTTGACGTCCATCACGCGGTCGTAGCTTTCGAGTGGCATCTCCAAGATGTCGAGACGGGTGGCAGGGCCGGTTCCTGCGTTATTGCAGAGCAGGTCGATCTGGCCGTACCGCGCGATCGTCTCGTCGACCAGGGTCTCGCGCGCGGACGAATCGGTGATATCTCCGAGCAGGAAGTAGAGGCGTCCGGTGTCGAGGAGTTCAGTGAACTCCTCGCTGGTGGCTTCACTGCGAGCCAGCGTGGCGACGTTGTATCCGGCGGAGATGAGTTTCTGCACGATGGCGAGGCCGATTCCTCTAGTACCGCCGGTAACGATCGCGGTGGGCTGATTCATGAGTTCTTCCTTTGCAGTTCGATTGCGCCGATAGACGTCGCTGTGCGGTAGCGTTCTGAGACGCCCAGATCGGCTTGTTCGTGGTGATAATGAGCCAGCTCAGACCGGCCCCGTTGACTGACGGACGACAAGACTGGCGCGCAGCACCACCTGCTCGCACAGCCCGCTCTGACCGGCAATCAACCTCTCGAGGAGTTCGACGGCAGCTGTCCCGAGCCTTTCGAGTGGCATCGCCATCGTGGTGAGCGGGGGTTGAGTAGCTTCGGAGACCAACACATCGTCGGTGCCCACGACGCTGATATCGGCCGGCACTTCCACGCCGCGTTGTCGCAGCCGCGACAAGATACCCATTGCCACCAGGTCATTGAAGGCGATGACGGCGCTAGCACCCGACGAGATCACCAGATCTGCCGCGGCGGTGCCGCCATGGGCGAATGCTGCGAAGTTCCCCAACTGGGCGATTTCGAGTTCGTCGGATTCTTCGTCGATCGCGCGCAGTGCAGCGCTGCGAATGGCCTCAGACGGTGAATGGGCGGAGCCTCCAACATAGGCGATCCGAGTGTGCCCGAGCGCGGCGAGATGGGTGACGATCTGGCGCATGGCATCGTCCTCGTCCACGCTGATCGAGTTCACCGACTCAACAGAATGATTGACCAAGACCATCGGCAACAGGCCGGCCATCTCGAGTATCTGGGTGTCGGTCGAGCGGCTGGAGCACGAGATGACACCTTGCACGCTCGGCAATAAGCCATTCAGCAGTTCAGACTCCTGCTCGATGTCCTCACTGGTATTCGCGACGATCATATTGAATGATCGTGCATGAGCCCGATGTTGGGCGGCCTTGGCGATTGCTGCGAAATAGGGATTCGCGATATCGGGGGCCATGAAGGCAATCGTCGGACGGCTCAGCGCAGGCGGTGGGTCACTACGGCGCACTGGCAGCGGCTCGTAGCCCAGCGCAGCTGCGGCCTGACGGACGCGGGAAAGCGTGACGGGGGAGAGCTTATCGGGGTGCGTATACGCCCGGGAGACCGTCGAAACGGAGACACCCGCGCGTTGCGCGACTTCGCGAGCAGTCGACGTCATCGGCGGGTCCTTTCCACTTGAGAGCGCCATAGCTCGGGGGACCGCTGATAGCAGCACTTCGCGGCCCGACTGGACGTGACTTGAGTCTATGGGGGCACTTGCAGTTAGTCAAGCAACAATTGCTGCAATTGCAGAAACGATCCTGTACAGTTGTGACTGCTAGCTCGACGTGGAGGGAAGATGGCTAAGACTCACATGCGCACCGTCGATGGGCACAGCTTCGAGGTGCTCACGGCCAATACGGTCGTCATCGGAACAGGCTCCGCAGGCTTCTGTGCGGCGACCAGGCTCGTCGAATTCGGTCAAGACGATGTCGTCATCGTGACCGATAAGACTAACGCCGGCACATCGCGCAATGCAGGCTCTGACAAGCAGACCTACTACAAATTGACGTTGGCAGGTTCTGAACCTGATTCTGTTCGAGAAATGGCGAACACGCTCTTCTCGGGTGGCGCGATGGACGGCGACAATGCGCTCGCCGAGGCTGCGCTGTCGGCACGCGCATTCCTGCACTTGTGCGACATCGGTGTGCCCTTTCCAAGAAACGCGTACGGCGAATTCGTCGGGTACAAGACCGATCACGATCCGCGGCAGCGGGCGACCTCGGTGGGCCCCTATACCTCGCGTTCGATGGTAGAGGCGTTGGAGCGCAAGGCTTCTGAGCAGGGCATACCTGTCATCTCGGAGTGCCGCGTGCTCGATCTGATTACCGTCGGCGGCGAGGTTGCTGGCGTCCTGCTGTTGCGTCGTGATCGGGACTGGGATGATGTGAATCCACCACTACTACTTGTGCGATGCACAAATGTGGTCTACGCGACCGGTGGTCCGGCGATGCTCTACGCGAATAGTGTCTTCCCACACGGGCAATGGGGAGCATCGGGTGCCGGCTACCGTGCCGGAGCTGTCGGAAAGAACGTGACCGAATGGCAATTCGGGCTCGCCTCACGACGTCCTCGGTGGAATGTCTCCGGAAGCTATATGCAGGTCGTGCCGAGGTTCATTTCGACCGAGGCTGACGGCAGCGACCCCAAGGAATTCTTGCTGGATGCGATCGGCGATCCGGGGCGCTTGGCCTCGCTGGTCTTCTTGAAGGGGTATCAGTGGCCCTTCGATATTCGCAAGGCTCAGGATGGGTCATCGGTGATCGATCTGTTGGTTTACCGCGAGACTCAACTGCGCGGACGCCGGGTCTACCTCGATTTCATGCACAACATCGCCGATAAGCCCTTCGCCTTGGAGCGGCTAGAGCCAGAAGCGCGGGACTACCTGGAGCGTGCCGGCGCGGTGCAGAACAGCCCGATCGAGCGGCTGATGCATATGAACCGCCCCGCCTACGACTTCTACTTGGATAAGGGGCCCAAGGTCGATCTTGCTACCGAGATGCTCGAGGTGGATGTTTGCGCTCAGCACAACAACGGCGGCTTTGCGGTTGATTCGTGGTGGCGGTCGAATCTTGAGGGATTCTTCCCGGTCGGAGAGGCCGCAGGCTCGCACGGGGTCTATCGTCCCGGTGGTTCTGCGCTCAACAGTGGTCAGGTGGGAGCCACCCGCGCGGCTGAATATATTGCGAAACGCCGTAGCCAAATGCCATTAGACGATGCTGCCGCTTTCGATGCGGCCGCGGCTGCCAGGATCTGAGAAGCACTTGAGTTGGTTGAGGTCACCGCTGTGAATGCGACAAACGGTGTGGAGCTCACCTCGTTGGAATTACTGAATCAGCTGGGCGAGCTGATGAGTGGCGATGCCGGGCCGGTGCGTTCGGCCGCCTCGGTGGAAGAGGTTCGCGCGACAGTAACTCGGAATCTTGCCGAGCTGCCCCAGATCGTCGCAGTGGCTTCCGGCTCTCGTCGAATGATTGACCGGCTCTTTCTGCTCCGCGACGCGCTCACAACTGCCTTTGTCTATGTCTCGGCGATGTGTGATTTCGCAGCAAAGAACGCGGGTTCGCGCGGTTCGGTGCTCTATTCGGACGCCTCGGGTGACTTCCCAGCCGAAGGAGACCTCGACCGTGCTGCTCAGCCCGGTGACCGGCCCGCATTATTCAAGTTCCGGCTCTCCGGCCGCGAACTGGATGCGCTGACTCAAGAGGTGCGCTTCAGGCACGCGGACGAGCCGGGCCAGGCCCCGCAGGTCGAGATCAGCTGGCGAGCTGTGCGTCCGATCCCCAGCGATGACGACTTCTTCGAAAATGTCTGGCGCCGTTACCGCGAGACCGGGGGAGTGTATTGAGCCGCTGTTCCGTCCGCTATTTGCGGATTGCCGGCAGCTGTTGACACTGTTTTTAGATCGATCTAATTTTTTATTTGGATCGATCCAAAGACGGACCTGTTCAACGACGGTGTAGGGAGGAGGAGCCGATGTCACGCATCCGGTTGATCGATGTTGCGGAGCACGCCGGAGTCTCTCGGGCGACCGCATCGTTGGTGCTTCGAGACTCGCCGCTAGTTGCCGACGCCACCCGGGAGCGGGTACGGAAATCGATGCGGGTTTTGGGGTACGTCTATGACCGCTCTGCTGCGGCTCTGCGCAATTCGCGCAGCGGGGTCGTCGGGCTTGTGGCCCCGGCTCTGAGCCATCCCTATCTAACTCAGTTCGTTACCGGGGCGCAGCGGGTACTCCAATCCGAAGGAGTGCTCGTGCTAGCCGGTGTCACACATGACGATCCTGGCCAGCAGTTGAGGCTGATCACTGCGCTGGCGGAACGCAGGATCGATGGTGTGGTGGTGATCCCGGCAAATGGATCCGCACCTGAAGACGTGGTTGTTGGCGCGATGCCGATTGTCCAGCTGGTGCGCCGAGTATCAGGCACTGATTCGGACTTCGTCGCCGCCGATAATTCGTCCGGAGGGTATCAAGCAGCGAACCACCTACTGCGCCATGGTGCCCGGCGAATCGATTTTGTGGGCGGGCTTCCGCACTTTTCGTCCTATGCACCCCGTCTGGGAGGTGTTAGCCAAGCACTCGCCGAGGCTGATCGTCCGGCGGCCTTGCAGCATCCGTGCGAGCCGGCCCGCGCTGCTGCCCGGCGGGCAGCCGCACAGGCGATCACCGATGGCGCGGACGCGCTGGTCTGCTATTCCGACGAGGTTGCTTTCGGCGCGCTGGAAGCGGCCGAAGCGCTGGGCAAACAGATACCCGAAGATCTACTGGTGGCGGCTTTCGATGATGTCGCGGAGGCGCGCTACTCCAGCCCGAGTCTGAGCTCGGTGGCATCGTCGGGGGAGCTGGCAGGCAGTGAAGCTGCTCGGCTTCTGATGCGCCGGCTCGCCGATCCTCAAGCAGCTCCCGAGCAGATTCTGGTGCCCACCACACTCGTCGCGCGCGCCTCATGTGGCTGCGCGTCCAGTTCATCATCTGAAAGCGACTGAATCGCATCCCACCAGCAAGGAGTCCAACTATGCGTCGTCCACCGATACTGACTGCCGCCCAGGCAGCAGCACTTATTCCCGATGGGGCCACGGTGGCGGTATCGTCCTCTTCGGCGATCGGCTGTCCCGATGATGTGCTCGCTGCTATCGGCGAGCGCTTCGAGCAGACCGGCTCGCCCAAGCAAATCACCTCGATACACGCCATCAACTCCGGTGATATGTCGGCCGGGATCGATGGCAGTAACCACATCGCGAAAGCGGGTCTGCTGGCGCGGATCATCGGAGGGTCGTACCCGGCCGGACCCTCCAAGATGGCCAAACCCCAGGTGCGCGAGCTGCTCGAATCTGGCGGCTGTCAGGCCTATATGTTCCCTTCGGGCGTGGTCTACCAGATGCTGCGTGCGGCTGCGGCGAAGCAGCCGGGTGTCTTCACCGATGTCGGTATCGGAACGTATTTCGATCCTCGAGTCGAGGGCGGAAAGATGAACGATGTCACCCCCGATCTCGCACGCATCGAGCAGCTGGATGGACGGGAGTGGATTTACGTGCCGGCGATTCCGGTAGACGTGGCGATTATCCGCGCGACCACCGCCGATCCCTCCGGGAACCTGACCTTCGAGGACGAAGCAGCCGTGCTCGGAACTCTCGATACCGCGATAGCCGCTCACAACAATGGCGGCATCGTCATCGCGCAGGTCAAGCGAACCACTGATACGAAGCATCCGCCCCGCGAGGTGCATGTGCCCGGTGCGCTGGTGGACGCGATTGTCGTGGCGCCTACCCAAGAGCAGGCCGGTGGCATCTTCTACGATCCGGCTATATCTGGCACCGAGGTGAAATCACTGGACGAAATCGGCACCGTCGATTTCGATATCACCAAGGTGATCGCCCGCCGGGCCGCGATGGAACTGCACCACCACGACCTAGCCAACCTGGGGTTCGGGATTTCGGCCAATGTGCCGCGCATTCTGATGGAGGAAGGTCTCGGTGATGAAGTCACCTGGGTCATTGAGCAGGGCCCGGTCGGCGGCTTCCCCGTAACAGGTAAGGCTTTCGGCGCGGCCTATAACCCCGATGCGATTGTGCCGTCTTCTGATCAGTTCACGCTCCTACAAGGCGGCGGTATTGACATCGCGCTGCTGAGCTTCATGGAGGTTTCTGAGCGCGGCGACGTGAATGTCTCTTTGATGCGCGCCGCAACCCACGTCACTGCGGGTGTCGGCGGTTTCGCTGATATCACGGCGCATGCCAAGCGGATCGTCTTCTCCGGCCAATTCACTGCGGGCCGCAAGGAAGTGAACTTGGGTAACGGCCGCTTGGAGATCATCTCCGACGGCAGTATCGCCAAGTTCTTGCCCGAGGTGGCCCAGATCACCTGGTCGGGCTCGGTTGGAGCGCAGCGAGGCCAGCAGGTGCTCTATGTCACCGAGCGTGCTGTGCTCGAGTTGCGTGATGGTGTACTCACGGTTGTGGAGATCGCTCCTGGCGTCGATCTGCAGCGCGACGTGCTGGACCGCGCCAGTATTCCGCTCGCAGTGGCAGATGATCTCAAATTGATGGACGCCAGAATCTTCACAAATGAGCCCATGGGTCTCGAGCTCGGCACTCCTCGCCGGACACTCGACCCCGCTGGAAAGGAAGACCGATGAGTCAGACCTCGAATATCGATGGACGACCTGATGGCGAAGTCACCTTGACCATCGACGGATATGTGGCCACGATCCACATCGCGCGTCCTGAGAAGCTGAACTCGTTCACCATCCCGATGATCGAACAACTCGAATCGCATCTTTCGGTTATCGATGATTCCGAGGATGTACGCGCGGTCATTGTGACCAGCGCAGGGGACAGGGCATTTTCGGCCGGTGCCGATATCAAGGCGTTCAGTCAACTCTCCGCTACCCGGATGTGGTCCACCTGGATCCGCCGGGGCCACGCCCTATTCGACAAACTCGCCGGCCTACGACAGCCCTCCATCGCAGCGATCGATGGCAATGCCTTCGGTGGCGGTCTCGAACTCGCTCTGGCCTGCGATATCCGGGTGATGGCGGTGGACGCCAAGGTCGGATTGTCCGAACTCGGCATTGGCACCTTGCCGGGCTGGGGCGGCACCGATCGATTAGCGCGCACCGTCGGGGTGGCCCGTGCTAAACGGATGATCTTCACGTCTTTGATGGTGGACGCTTCGACGGCGCTCGATTGGGGTTTGGTTACCGATGTCACCGAGCGCGGCGATGTCGTTGCGAAGGCCCAGGAGATCGCCGCCCAGATTGCCAGTCGGGCGCCGATTGCTCTGCAAATGACCAAACAGATCATTGATGGCCAGTCAGGGCAGGGAGTGCGGCTCACCTTGGAGGCCCTCGGCTCGGCTGCGAGTTCGGCCACCGACGATTTTGTCGAGGGAGTGTCGGCCTTCCGGGGCAAGCGGACGCCACAGTTCACCGGAAGCTTCGATGACCCCGGGCCACGTCGGGTTCTCCATGAGAGCTGACGGTGCATTAGTCGAGGCGCGATAGCCGAACACCCGTGAGTGGTCCCCAGTTGGCTTTGCTGTGGGCAAAATGCCCCGCTCAGCGGATCGAGGGACCACTGACGGGTGTTGAGCGGCATCACGGAAATGCCTGCGATGCCGCTCAAACAAGAAATCGATTCGTTCGGCGAGGATGATGAGTGTTTGATCCGGCCGAATCTCGGTGAGTGAGGACTCAGACGTCACCCAAGCTGGTTCCGACTGCACGGGCAGCATCGACCCAGGGGTGGTCCAGTGGTACGTATTTCACCTTGCCACCGACCTCTTTGAGGGGGACCGTGCCGGTCTCGGTGCCCTGAGCGGCCACCATGATGCCGAACTCGCCATCATCGACTAGCTGGGCACCCTTGGCGCCCAGACGCGTCGCCAGTAGGCGGTCGTGTGCACAAGGCGTTCCGCCGCGTTGCACGTAGCCCAGGATGGTCACGCGCGATTCCAGACCGGTCGCGTCTTCGAGTTGGGTCGCGAGCTTCAAGGTGTTGTCGCGCATTGAGCGTTCAAGATCCTGCTTGGCCTTCTTTGCTGCGGCCTTGGTCGCCGGCGATGAGGCCTCGTCAGAGAGCGCTTGGGCCCCTGCCAACGCCATGGCGTCGGTCTGATTGCGGGCGCCCTCGGCAACCGCAATGACCGAGAAATTGAGACCTTCCTTGCGTCGTCTTTCAACTGCGTTGACGATCGCGTCGAGCTGATAGGGCACCTCCGGCAGGAGGATGATGTCAGCGCCCCCGGCGATACCGGATCCAAGGGCGAGCCAGCCGGCCCGATGCCCCATGATCTCGGCCAAGATAATGCGATGGTGGGAGTGGGCTGTGGAGTGAAGCCGGTCGATGGCTTCGGTGGCGATCTCCAATGCTGTCGAGAATCCGAAGGAGTCATCGGTGCCGACGATGTCATTGTCAATCGTCTTCGGAAGGTGAACGACGTTGAGCCCTGCCTTCGCGAGCTTATAGGCATTGCGTGCGGTGCCTCCGCCGCCCAACGTCACGAGTGCATCGAGCTCAAGTCGTTCGTAGTTCTCCACGATGGTCGGCACCATATCGCGGGTCTCGCCGTCTACGACCATACGATCCACTTTGTCGCGGCTCGTACCGAGGATCGTGCCTCCGACCGTGAGGATCCCCGATAATGCTCGGCCATCCAACGGAATATGGCGGCCTTCTGCTAGTCCACGCACGCCATCCTGGAAGCCGATCAATTCCATGCCGTGTTCGCGGATGGCGGCTTTTCCGAATCCTCGGATCGCGGCGTTCAGGCCAGGGCAATCGCCACCGGCGGTTAAGATTCCAACTTTCTTCTGCGGCATCTTCACTCCCATCTTGGTGGCTGTAATTTTGCCATCTCAGCGCCTAGCTCGCCGGGGTCTAAGTGAGTCTGGTCTCGGGTTATACGTCAATGACCGGCCGGGTCGGGCCGCATGTAAGAATCATCCTCATGATCGAGATCCTGAATCCAAGTCAACTGAATCAGGCGCGTAGGACGGGAGCCTTGGTCGCAGAGATCCTCCAGACACTGAAAGACCGCAGCGCAGTGGGCACAAATCTGCTCGAGATCGATCGCTGGACAAAAGAGATGATCATCGCAGCTGGAGCGCAGTCGTGCTATGTCGACTATGCCCCCTCGTTCGGGAACGGGCCCTTCGGGCACTTCATCTGTACTGGTGTCAACGATGCTGTGCTGCACGGTCGGCCGCACGACTACGTGCTCGCCGACGGTGACCTGCTGACTCTCGATCTGGCAGTCGCGCTCGGTGGAGTCGCCTCGGACGCAGCCATCAGCTTCGTGGTCGGTGCTTCGCGCCCTGCCGAAAGTCTGGCGATGATCGATGCGACAGAGCGTGCGTTGGCCGCCGGTATCGCGGCTGCTCGTCCGGGCAAACGCGTCGGTGATATCTCGCATGCGGTGGGCAAGTCGCTCAGAGAAGCCGGCTATCAGGTCAATACTCAGTTCGGCGGTCATGGGATCGGAAGCACCATGCATCAAGACCCACATATCCCCAATGATGGGCGACGCAGACACGGACTGAAGCTACGCCCGGGCCTGTTATTGGCCATCGAACCGTGGGTGATGGCTGATACCGCTGAGCTCAAGATGGACGATGACGGCTGGACGCTGCGCAGCGTGACCGGCTGCCGCACGGCTCATAGTGAGCACACGATCGCGATCACGCCGCGCGGGGCGGAGATCCTCACGCTAGCTGGCAGGGCATCGTAGCCTGAATCCGAGTGATCTGGTCGGTCATGCCTGCCCAATGAATGTCAGGTAGATCAAGACGGTATTGAGCGTGATGATCGCGATGACGACCACCGCTGTCGTGATGCGTAGCGGGGTCTTGTTCGCAAAGCCACCCATCAATTTCTTGTCGCTGGTCAGCCTGGCCAGCGGTATCAGGGCGAACGGAATGCCGATCGATAAGAAGACCTGGCTCAGTACCAGGGCCCAAGTGGGGTCAATTCCGATGGCCAGGATGATCAGAGCGGGGATGAGGGTGATTGCTCGGCGCAACAAGACTGGGATACGCATGTGCAGTAGCCCGTCCATGATCGACGCACCTGCATAGGAACCCACGGAGGTGGAGGCGAGTCCTGACGCGAGCAGGCCGATCGCGAAAATTGTGCCGACGGCCGGGCCGAGGGCATTCTCGATCGCGGCATGCGCGCCTTCGATGGTGTCGGTACCGGTGACTCCGGACAACGATGCTGCGGCCAATAAGAGCATTGCGATGTTGACACTGCCGGCCACGACCAGAGCCAAGACCACGTCCCAACGGCTAGCGTGTAAGAGATCGCGGATGCGTCCTGAATCGGTCGAGACTCCGTGCCGGTCGCGTACCAGCGACGAATGCAGATAGATGGCATGTGGCATCACTGTGGCGCCCAGCATGCTGGCAGCGAGCAGGACGCTATGGGCCCCCTGAAAACGCGGCACCAGGCCGGCCGCGGCGGCGTGCCAGTTGACCGGACTGAAGAATAAACCGACCATGAAGCCGATGGTGATGATCAGTAGCAACCCCATCATCATGAACTCGAAGGGTCGCTGACCGTTTCGTGATTGCACCCCGAGCAACGCCATGGAGATTATGCCGACGATCAGCCCTGCCGGTAGCAACGGAATGGCGAAGAGGATCCACAATGCGATTGCGCCGCCGATCACTTCGGCGAGATCGGTGGCCACGGCAACCAACTCCGCCTGAGCCCAATAGAGCAGCCGACCCGTTCTGGGCAGTCGCTCGCCGAGCAACTCCGGCAGGCTTCGTCCGGTAGCCAACCCCAGCTTGGCTGAAAGGTATTGCACGATGACGGCCATCACGTTCGCGATTGCCAAGACCCACACCAGGAGGTAGCCGAACTGGGCGCCGGCCGAAAGGTTCGCGGCGACGTTGCCTGGGTCGACGTATGCGATGGCTGCAACAAATGCAGGGCCCAGTAGCGAGGCCACACGGCGCTTTCTCGGCCTACCCGATTCCGGTCGTTCGACCTGCATCGACCCCATCAGGGACCCTCCGTAACACTGCCGCAGCCTACTAGCTAATACTAGAGTTCGGCGCACCGAACTTCTGGTCTTCGGTCAAGGGAAATAAATTTCGGGGCGAGCAAGGCCCGGCACCTGCACACCCCATTACGTAGGATCGAATCATGTCTGTCGCAGAGCTTTCCATGAGCACCCAGAACTATTTGAAGGCGATCTGGGGACTCCAAGAATGGACGAACGGTGCTGTGACCATGGCAGATATTGCCGAGAAGCTACAGCTCAGAGCGTCGACGGTCTCTGACGGCGTCCGCAAACTCGCTGACCAAGGGCTGGTCGAACACGCTCGATACGGGCAGGTCGCGCTGACTTCAGAGGGTCATAAGCATGCTTTGGCGATGGTTCGACGGCACCGGCTGATCGAGACGTTCCTCGTGGAAGTGCTGCACTACCGTTGGGATCAGGTTCATGATGAAGCCGAGCACCTCGAGCATGCCGTCTCGGACATGATGGTTGATCGCCTCGACGAACTGCTCGGGTACCCCGACCGCGATCCCCATGGCGATCCGATCCCGGCTCCAACCGGAAGCATCAAGCACCCGGATGCGGTGCCGCTCAGTGAGGTGCCCCACGGCATCACCGCGAAGGTAGAACGTATCTCGGACGCCGATCCGGGCTTCCTCCAGTATCTTGCCGAGCAAGAAATCGGAGTCGGGGCAAGACTCAAGGTTGAGGCTGGTGCTCCCTTCTCGGATTCCATCGAGATCAGCAACGAATCGCGCACCGGATCGGTTACGTTGGGTCGGACCGCGAGCGATGCGATCTGGGTCTCGGTGGTGTGAGCTCTAGCAGCAGGCAGCACCCGAGCCTACTTCGTGGCAGCCGTCTCCAGTGCTCTGCCGATCGCAGCCAAGCCGAGCTCGATCTCTTCGGGGCTCACGATCAACGGTGGAATAACCCGAATCACATTGGCGCGCGGCCCGCAGGTCAGCAGCAAAAGCTTCTCTTCGATCGCGGCCTGCTGCACAGCGGCCGCGGTGGCCGGATCAGCCTCGCCGTCGTGGTCGGTGAACTCCATCGCCTGCATCAGGCCGATACCCCGCACATCCCCAATCACCGGGTACTTCGTCTGCAGACGTTTCAGACCTGATTGAAGTTGCTCGCCTCGGGCGGCAGCGTTCGCGACCAGATCTTCGTCCTCGATCACACTCAGGGTGGCAATCGCCGCGGCCGCAGCAACCGCGTTGCCGCCATAGGTGCCGCCCTGTGAGCCGGGCAGTGCCTTCGACATCAGCTCGGTACTCGCCGCGATCGCTGAAATCGGGAAGCCAGAGGCGATGCCTTTGGCGATGGTGATGATGTCCGGTTTGATACCGGCATGCTGGTGGCCCCAGAACTTACCGGTGCGTCCGATTCCCGCCTGCACCTCGTCAAGGATCAGCAAGATATTGTGCTTGCGCGCCCGCTCTTCGAGGCCTTTGAGGAAAGCCCATGGAGTCGGGATATAGCCGCCATCACCTTGAACCGGTTCGATGATGAACGCGGCGGTATCGTTCGGAGCGCTGATCGTCTGGAAGTAGAAGTCGAGCTCTTGGAGGGCGAAGGCTACGGCTTCGTCCTCGCTCATGCCCAGACGGTAGGCGTAGGGGAACGGTGCAACGACGACTCCGCCCATGAGCGGCGCGAAGCCGGTGCGGAATTTCGTACTCGCGGTGGTGAGGCTCGCGGCGCCGACCGAGCGCCCGTGGAAAGCTCCTTGGAAGGCGACGATGTTGGGTCGCCCGGTGGCCATCCGAGCCAGCCGCAAGGCAGCATCCACTGCTTCGGCACCAGAGTTCGCGTAGAAGACCGAATCGAGACCCTCAGGCAACACCTCACCGAGTTTCTCGGTAAGTTGCAGCATCGGCTTGTGCATTACCGTCGCCATCTGAGCATGAATCACCTTGGTGATCTGCTCCTGCGCGGCAGCCACGACCCTCGGGTGGCAGTGTCCTGTCGAAGTGACGGCGATTCCCGAAGTGAGATCGAGATAGCGGTGACCGTCGGTACCGAGAATCCAGCAGCCTTCCGCCTTCTCCACTACCACTGGTGTCGCCTGCTTGACGATGGGACTGATGTGGGCCATGTTGTCCTCTTCCGCGCTTGCCGCTCCGCAAGGGATTTGACTCGTTCGTGCTGGCCACAGTCTATGTGTTGATCGAGAGGACGAACCAATCAGCCTCAACCGAGTTGTTCTGACAACTCCAACCAGCGATCCTCGAGTTGTTCGACTTCGTGTCCGGCGTCAGAGGTGATTTCGCTGAGCTTCTGGAGTCCCTCGTAGTCGCTCTGGTCGTGATCAGTCATCTCCTGATGGACACGATCGATACGCATGGTGAGTTTCTCCAGGCGGCGTTCGATTGCAGACAGCTCCTTTTCAACGGCATGGCGTTCGGCTCCGGACAGTGTCTGGGAGTCGTCTTCGATCGAGCCGCTAGAGGGTTTCGAGCCGCTGGAGGGCTCGCTCGGGTTGTCGGCATTGGCTTGTTCAGCGCGAAGCCGCAGATACTCGTCTACGCCACCGGGCAGATGGCGCAATCGACCGTCGATGATCGCGTATTGCTGGTCGGTGACCCGTTCGACGAGATATCGGTCGTGTGAGACGACGATCAGCGTGCCGGGCCAAGAATCGAGTAGGTCTTCCATGGCAGCAAGCATGTCGGTATCGACATCGTTCGTAGGCTCATCGAGCACCAAGACATTCGGCTCGCTCAAGAGCACCATCAAAAGATGCAGCCGTCGCTTCTGGCCACCAGAAAGCTCACCGACCCTGGCCGCCAAATGCTCCTTCGCGAAGCCCAGCCGCTCCAGTAGCTGCGCGGGAGTGAATTCCTTGCCACCGATGTTGAAGCTGGCGCGGGTCCGTGCGAGCAGATCGCGCACCCGTAGATCAGCGATCTCGTCCAGTTCTCGAAACTGTTGATCGACCATGGCGAGTTGAACCGTTTTACCGCGCTTGACAAGTCCGGACGTTGGTTTCAGCTGTCCGGAGATCAGCCCGAGCAAGGTGGACTTTCCGGCACCGTTGGCGCCGAGGATCGCGGTGCGCTCGCCAGGAGCAATGCGCCAGGTGATCTTGTGCAGAACCTCGTGGTCGTTGAACCCCGCCGAAGCATCCAGAAGATCGATGACGTCTTTACCGAGGCGAGCCACCGCCAGCCGGGAAAGCTCAAGACTGTCGCGCGGTGGCGGCACGTCCTCAATGAGCTGGTTCGCGGCGTCGATGCGGAATCTGGGCTTCGAGGTGCGCGCAGGTGCACCCCGGCGCAGCCAGGCGAGTTCCTTGCGCATCAGGTTCTGGCGCTTCTGCTCGGTGGCGGCGGCAATCCGGTCCCGCTCGACACGCTGCAGCACGTAGGCTGCATAGCCGCCCTCGAAAGGTTCGACAATCTGGTCGTGCACTTCCCACGTCGTGGTTGCAACCTCGTCCAAAAACCAGCGGTCATGTGTGACCAACAGCAGACCGCCGGCATCAGGGGCCCATCGGGACTTCAGGTGGGCGGCCAACCAGCCAATACCCTCCATATCGAGATGATTGGTTGGCTCATCCAACGCAATGACATCCCAATCGGTTGCGAGCAGCCGAGCAAGGTCAACCCTGCGGCGTTCTCCGCCGGAGAGTTCTTTGATGGAAGCGTCCCAGTCGAGATCCGAAACCAAGCCGGCCAGCACGTCACGGATCTTAGGGTCCCCGGCCCACTCATGTTCGGGAGTGTTCCCGACGATCGAGAAGCCAACGGTAGCTTCGGGATCCAGCGTGTCCCACTGGTCCAGCACACCCATTCGTAAGCCGTTGCGCCGGGTGACCTGACCCGAGTCCGGTTCGATGGTGCCTGCGAGCATGCCGAGTAGCGAGGTCTTCCCATCGCCGTTACGGCCGACGATCCCGATACGGTCACCCTCGTTGATGCCGAGTGTCACGGAGTCGAAGACGACTCGGGTCGGATATTCCAGATGGAGGCTTTCGGCCCCGAGAAGATGTGCCATCCGGTCTATCGGCCGCGCATCGCTCTGCGGGAACCCTTCATATTGGTGGGCATCGGGCCCTTCGGGACCGGGATTCGGGCTTTCATCGCATCCAGAGCCTTCAGCCTGCTCTCCACCTCGGCGATCTCGATCTTGTCGAGTGTACCGGGCAACTTCTCAATCCACTTCTGGAGTTTCTCGATCGGCACCTGGCCCTCACGATCGCCCATGATGACCGTGCGCACCTCGATACCGTAGAGCACCTGCTCATGGCGCCTGACCTCGGTGTTCAGCAGTTGCTTCAACCGGCCCGGATCTCCATCACCGACCAGTACCACACCGGGGGCTCCGACGGCGCGGTGGATGCAATCCTGCTGCCGGGTGACCGCGATGGCCGGTTGGACGTTCCACTTTTTCTTGTTCAACATACCGAGAGGTACTTCGCCTGCGCCGGGCACGCCCTTGTAACGCACGAAGGTGGCCTTCTTGGTACGGAAGGTGAGCATATACAAAGCCCCGGTGAGGCCCAGCAGGAAGCCCATGATCAGGCCAAAGATCCAGTGCCCCGTCGCGAGACCGATCGCAAGACCTACCAGGGTTATGAGCAGCCAGGTGCCACCCAGCCACAAGGGGAGTTTCGGATCGACCTCGCGAGTGATCTTGTACGATTCGCGGATCTGTTTCCAGGTGCTCCAGTCGCGGGGATTGTCCGAATTGCGCTTTGCCGCGCGAAGCGCCTTGGCCTCAGCCTTCTGCTTCGCAGCCAGTTCCTTGGCCCGCTCGCTCTTCGCCATGATGCTCCGCCGTTCGCCAGTCAGGTAGTCGTCGGACGCACGTTCGGAGGGCGTCCGCAGACCCATGATACCGGTTGCACCTGTCGGTCAATAAACAGACGCCATGGTCCGAAGCCCATGGCGTCTGTTCAGCGGTATCACACCAAGTGAATTACAGACCGAATTCGCCGCCGAAGGCGCCCTCCTCGAGACGGGCCTTGATCGCCGACAGGAAGCGTGCCGCTACTGCACCATCGATGAGCCGGTGATCGTAGGTCAGCGAGAGGTACATCATGTCGCGGATCGCGATCGTGTCGTTACCGAACTGATCGCTGACGACGACAGGACGCTTCACCAATGCGCCGGTGCCCAGGATGCCCGAGTTCGGCTGGTTGATCACCGGGGTGTCGAAGAGGGTGCCCGCCGAACCGTAGTTCGTGATGGTGAACGTCGCACCTGAAAGCTCGTCGGGGCCGAGCTTGTTATCGCGTCCACGAGATGCCAGATCGGCGATCTGCTTGGCGATGCCGCCGACGTTCAAGTCGCCGGCGTTGCGGATCACAGGGACGATCAGACCGCGAGGAGTGTCGACTGCAATACCCAGGTGCTCGGCGTCATGGTAGACGACGTTCTTGCCATCGATGGAGGCATTGATATTCGGGAAGGCCTTGAGAGCCTCGGCAGTGGCCATCGAGATGAACGCTAGGTAGGTGAGCCCGGTTCCCTCGCGACGGCGGAACTCATCCTTGACCTTGCTGCGCAGCTTGCTGATGGCCGTGAGATCGACTTCCACGGTGGCGGTGAGTTGAGCAGCGGTTTGCAGCGACTCGACCATACGAGCAGCGATGACTGAACGCATGCGGCTCATCTTCTCCGTGGTGCCCCGCTTGCCGGACTCATCCGGAACAGGCTTGGCGGCAGGCGCGGCTGACGGCGCAGCGGCAGCAGCCGCCGGGGCAGCAGCAGCTTCAGCAGCCCTACGAGCGGCCTGCTCGGCGGCTTCGGCAGCTGCCAAAACATCCTGCTTGCGGATGCGGCCACCCACGCCGGTTCCGGTGAGCGAGTTCAGATCGACACCACGATCTGCGGCCATCTTGCGCACCAACGGAGTGACATAGGGGCCATCCTCGCCGGTGGCGCGACGCGCGACAACCGGTGCTGCCGGGGCCGGGGCTGCAGGTGCCGGTGCCTGTGCTGCCGGTGCTGCCGGGGCAGCTGGCGCTACCGGGGCCGGGGCTGCGGGTGCCGGTGCTGCCGGTGCAGGAGGTGCAGGAGGTGCTGCGGGTGCAGGTGCTGCCGGGACGGGGGCTGCGGACGGGGTGCCGACCAACCCGAGTACGGAACCGACGGCAGCGACGTCGTCCTCATTCACGCGGATTTCGAGCAGCACTCCGGAGGCCGGGGAGGGGATCTCGGTGTCGACCTTGTCCGTGCTGACTTCCAGCAGGGGTTCGTCGGCATCGACCTGCTCGCCGACTTCCTTCAGCCAACGCGAGACGGTTCCTTCGGTGACCGATTCGCCGAGAGCCGGGAGGATGACTTCGGTGGCATCTGAAGCAGCGGCGGCCGGCGCAGCCGCGGCTGGCGCAGCAGGTTCGGGGGCAGCAGCAGGAGCTGCAGGTGCTGCAGCCGGAACCGGGGGCTCGGGGGCAGCAGCGGCGGCCGGTTGCTCGGACGGATCGCCGATCACGGCAAGCACCGCGCCGACCGGAGCAACATCGTCCTCTTCGAATTTGATTTCGAGTAGCACTCCGGACACGGGGGAGGGGATCTCGGTGTCGACCTTGTCAGTGCTGACTTCCAGCAACGGTTCGTCGGCTGCGACGTGCTCGCCGACTTCCTTCAGCCAACGTGAGACGGTTCCTTCTGTGACGCTCTCTCCCAGGGCGGGCAGGGTGACTTCAGTCGACATGAGTAAGGCTCTCCTTCGAAATGCCGTTGGTACCATTCAGTAGCCTAGCCCGATTGACGATTCTGTGCGGTTGCCGTGTTTGGCTGATCGAGAGTTTTATTCGCCTCGAGCGGATGCGGTTTTTACCTTGCCGATAATAGAGGGCATGAAATCAATCGGACGGTTCTTCTCGCGGGCACGCCGACGGGCGTCGACCGCCAAGCAGGATCGTGGCCTCGATGATGTGACCCGCTCGGTTTTAGGCGAGTTCATCGCGCAACGCCGAGGTGTCGAGGCATGGGTTGAAACCGCTACTCAGTTCAATAAGCCATCGCTACTGCTGATCGCCTATGACGGCGAGTGGCTTCGTCGGAGCGTTCCCTCGGCCGCCTGGGCATTCGACTTCTGTGCAAAACAGGAAATCCCCGCGTATCAAGCAGGCGTGGTGCCCTATCCGAAACGCAAGAGAGACTGGGACGCGCGACATCGTTGAGTTCAGGTCTCGGGTCATGGGCTCAGTCGGACATCAACGTGGCCAATGCAATCAACGTCCGGATGCCCATCCCGGTCGCTTGCGCAGGCACATAGTCGTGGGCCGTGCCGGCGTTCCAGGCGGGGCCTGCGATATCCAGGTGCGCCCAAGCGATCTTCTCGTCGACAAAATGCTGCAGGAAGGCGCCGGCAAAAAGGGCACCGCCATAGCGGTCGGCCTTCGACCGTAGATCGGCTACCTCAGACGGTAATTGCTTGCGTGCGTGTGCGGTGATCGGCAGCTGCCAGAACTCTTCGCCGGCGGTTTCGGCAGCATCAAGTAGTCGGTCGGCCGCCTCGTCATCACTGGCCAGTAGACCGGCGACTTGGGTGCCCAGTGCCACCATGCATGCCCCCGTCAGCGTCGCGATATCGACGATCATGTCCGGATGGTCGGCATTCGCCCTGGCTAGTGCGTCGGCCAAAACGATGCGTCCTTCACAGTCGGAGTCGATGTTCTCGACCGTGGTGCCGTCGAAGATCCGCAAGACATCACTGGGACGATAGGCACTGCCCGAGATCATCGATTCGGCGAGTGGTGCGTAGGCAGTGACGTGCACCGTTAGTCCCAGATCGGCGATCGCTCTGGTAGCAGCGATCACAGCTGCGGCCCCGGCCATATCGCATTTCATCGTCTTGAGGCTTTCCGCGGTCTTGAGGTTGTAACCGCCGGAATCGTAGGTGATGCCCTTGCCCACCAGAGTCAGATGCTTTTTGGCTCCGCGGGGACGGTAGTCGAGCCGTACCAGCCGGGGTGGACGCGCGGAACCGCTGCCGACCGCCAAGATCCCGCCGAAACCGGCTTTCTCGAGGGCTCGCTCATCGAGCACCTCGAACTCGATTTTGGCATCTTTCAGGTAGCCGCGAGCCTGCTCAGCCAGGTCGTTGGGACCTAAGAGATTGGGTGGCAGATTCGTCCAATCGCGGGCCACACAGACAGCTCGCGAAGTAATTCGCGCGGCAGCGATCCCTTGCTGGCATGACCGCGACGAACCCAGGATTCCGATCGACTCGGCCCCTGGCGCGGCGGGCTCACGGGTCAGCTTACGGAAGCGGTAGCTCGCGAGGAGAGCTCCTTCGGCAACCGCCCGCACCTGAGCTGTGGTGTTCGCGTCCAAACTGACCAGGATGCGACGCTTGGTAGTGCCTTGGCGGCTGAGTATCCGGCGTACCCCCACTCCGGCCGCGCGACGTAGATCTTCGGGATCCAAATCAAGATCTGCGCCCAGACCGACGCCGACCACTCGAAGCCCGGGCAAATCGAGTTCCGCGACTTGATCGACCTTGCCGCCGACGCCTTCGCTGATCAGCTGGTTCAGCGAAATACCGGCCTTGGCGGCTCTGCTCTTCAGCTCAGAGCTGGCGCCCACGAGACTCGAGTTTTCTGGTGATCCCGCAATTCCGATAACGACATCGGTTGCTTTGCCGAGCCCGCGCACCAATTCGATCTCAGGCAGGACGACTCGTCCGGAATCGAAGTGATCTGAATCGAAAAACGACTGACCGGCCATCGATCAGGCCTCGCTGAGGCTCATCGGGCCGTAGACCTTCGTCTCATCCTCGAAAAGTGTGACCGAGGTGACACCAAGATCGACCAGTTCGGAGAAGTTGTCGCTCAGCCATTCCTCAGCATCGAGCTGCTCTTCGTAACGATCCGTCAACCCGGCCCCAGCGAGATCGTCCGGGCTGAGGATGACGTCGGATCTGAGCATGGGCTCCCACCAGAAACTCATCAGAACTCAGCTCCTCGATCGATTGCGGTCGGCGGACGACGGAAACGCCTCGGGGTGATGGTACGGGAAACCATGTACATGATCAGCCCCTTGCGCGACGCATTGGGTAGTCGTTGGTCGAGGAGCTTCCGGAATTTGCGCCACAGATATGTGGCTTCTATCAGGATGGAGACGATGATCCCCCACATCACGTAGGTGGCTCCATAGGTCAGCTGCGGGATGAATGATCCGGCGATGAAGACTGCGAAGCTGACCAGCAGGAGCGGCCAGACGAACTCACCGAAGGTCCAGCGGGCATCGATGAAATTGCGTAGTAGCACCCGTTCGGGCCGCGACTCGGTCAGCTGGAGGTTCCGGTCTTCGCGTTCGCGGCGGATCTGGCGTTCCCTCGCCTTGCGCTCTTTCTTGGTGAGAGTTGGACGCACACGTTCGCGTCGGGCCTGCTCGGCCTGTTTGCGAGTTGGCGTCGGCGCAGACTTGCGGGCTCCCGCGCCACTGCTGGCATCCGTCGGTGTGTCGAGATCGCTCGAGGTCTCGCTAACGTCAGTGCGCTCATAAGGGCGGAAGAGTCCCACGGGTGTCCTTCTTGTTCGTAGCTGCTGGCCCACATACTAGTTGGCGTGGTGCTCAAAGCCAGTCCGCAGTCAGACAAATACGTTCGCCACGCCGTATACACCGCGGATACCGTAGGCAGGTAGCCCTAAGCTATGACAATCGGATATTTGGAAGGACTCTAGGTCTCATGCCAGGCATCATCCGCCGTATAGCCCAGGTATTCGGGTCAAAGAACGGCGATCCGGAAGCTACCGACGGCGCCCCCAATGAGCAGGAGAACGCCTACTCGCAGCAGATCGAATTGCTGCAACAGGTGCGCCGGGGTGCGGCCAGTGTTGCGTCCAGCCGCCGCCAGCTGGCCCGCAGGCAGACTGAGCTTGTTGCCGAGATCGACTCGTTGACCGGCACTGCTCATCGCCTTCTCGATCAGGGGCACGATCGACTTGCTCACGAAGCTCTCGTTCGTAAACAGACCTTGCTGCAAGAGCTCGCTGGCGTCGATAACCAGCATGCCGAATTGCAACGTGAGGAAGAGAATCTGATTCTCACCGCTACACGGCTACAGGCCAAGGTCGATTCGATCCGTGCCAAGCAGAACACCATCTGGGCGCAGGACTCTGCAGCCGAAGCCTCAGCGAAGGTCACCGCGGCCTTGGGCGGCATCGATCTCGGATCCGCCGATGCAGTCGTACAGCGTGCTGACGCACTCCTGAAGACTCCGTTGAATCCCGACCTGGCGACTCCGGACGAACTCGAGGCTGCGGCCGGAGCTGAACTAGCTGCGATTCAGGCCGAACTCGCCGCCCGAGAACCGTCGGCTGCTCCGAGCCAGGGCAGCTATCAGCAACCGGGAGGATACTCGTCAGGCGAGATCCGCGATTCGACTGGTGAACGTAGCCAAGGAGAAGCGAGATGATCGTCAGAATCGTGGGCCTTGGGCAATGGCGGATTCCTGATCAATTGGTGAAGCCTCTGAATGTCTTGGACGACCTGGTCATGCGTGCAGTGGACAATCGCGACGATGAGTCGTTGGCCGATTTGCTCAGCGAGATGGCTGATCTGGTGAAAGAATCCGGTGTCGCGCTCTCGGACGAACCCGTGGTGCTTTCGGACTTAATGATTCCGAATCCGACAACGTCTCTTGATGAGGTAGCCGAGTGGCTGCAGGAGAGTCGAAAGGAAGACGGTTTAATTCCTGGTTAGGTCTGCCTATGGGCAGGTCTGGCCAAGTCTTGTAGGTGAAAGTAAACTGAAGTGCGCCCGGGTTACTACGGGCGTACGGCAGACAACTGAGGAGCCCGAGAGATGACCGATACCACCGTGAGCGCCAGCGGCGTCACCCTCACCGAAGCAGCTGCGGCTAAGGCTGCTGCCCTGCTTGCAGCTGAGGGACGCGACGACTTGGCGCTGCGCATCGCTGTGCAGCCGGGGGGCTGTTCGGGGCTGCGTTATGAGTTGTCGTTCGACGATCGCCACCTCGAAGGCGATCTTGTCGACTCCTATCAGGGTGTCAGCTTGGTGGTCGATAGGATGAGTGCTCCCTATCTTGGGGGCGCGACGATCGACTTCCTTGACACTATTGAGGCGCAAGGCTTCACGATCGACAACCCGAATGCCGGCAGTTCCTGCGCATGCGGTGACTCTTTCCACTGAGCAGCAGAACCGAACACATAACCGTGTATGAAGATGGCCCCGCGGCAACCGCGGGGCCATCTTCATACACGGTCGGGGCTGAGCTCGAATCACGACCAGCTGGTCGATAGCGGTCGGCCCTCGTCGTAGCCGGACGACGACTGCAAGCCGATCACCGCCCGCTCAGCGAACTCGTCCAGATTACGCGCGCCGGCATATGTGCACGATGAGCGCACCCCCGCGGCGATCCAATCGACCAGATCCTCGACCCCTGGACGCTGTGGATCGAGATACATCTTCGAGCTACTGATGCCTTCTTCGAAAAGCCCCGCTTTCGCGCGGTCGAAACTCGACTGGCCACGAGTACGGTTGCGCACCGCACGGGCGCTCGCCATACCAAAACTCTCTTTGTAGGCCCGGCCATCCGGATCATGCAGCATATCCCCGGTCGACTCGTGGGTGCCTGCGAACCAACTGCCGATCATCACGTTCCCGGCGCCGGCGGCCAAGGCGAGGGCGACATCGCGCGGATAACGAACCCCGCCGTCGGCCCAAATCGCGCGACCCTGATTGCGTGCGGCCTCGGCGCATTCCAGCACAGCGCTGAACTGCGGGCGTCCGACACCGGTCTGCATCCGGGTCGTGCACATGGCACCGGGGCCGACGCCGACCTTGATCACATCGGCACCGGCTTCGATGAGGTCGTTGACGCCTTCAGCAGTCACGACATTGCCCGCGACCAGTGGTGCGCGGCGTCCGGTTTTCGCTTCGAATGCATCGCGCACCGGCCTTACTGCGCTCAGTGCATCGATCATCCGCTGTTGATGGCCGTGCGCAGTGTCCAGGACGAGCACATCGGCGTCGGCGTTCAGGAGTGCTTCAGCTCGGCCCGGCGCATCCCCACTGATGCCGATTGCCACCGCGATCTTCAAGCGTGCCTGAGCATCCAGTGCCGGACGATAGATCGCCGAGCGTAAGGCGCCTTTGGCGGACATGACTCCGATCAATGAGCTGTCGTGGTCCACCGAGATCGCGAGTCGCTGTCTGGTCGCCGAGAGCGTGTCGAAGACTTCCTGCGGCGTAGCATCGGGCCCCAGAAGAGCGAATCCGCTGGTCATCACCTCGTGTACCTGGGCGTAGCGGTCAACGCCGACGGTTGCCGAATGGCTCACCAGCCCCAGGGGGATTCGATTCTCGTCAATCACCACGACGGCACCATGTGCACGTTTGGACATCAGATTGAGCGCTTCACCGATCGTGGTGGTTGCAGTGACCGTTATCGGAGTCTCGAAGAGCGTCGGGGCGGCCTTGACCCGGGCAATGGACTGCGTGAGCACATCGACAGGAATGTCTTGCGGCAATACCGCGATCCCGCCACGGCGAGCGATCGTCTCGGCCATCCTGCGTCCCGAAATCGCGGTCATGTTCGCCACGACCAATGGAAGGGGCAGGTTGAGGCCGTCTGTTGAGGTCAGGTCAACGTCGAGCCGGGAGGTCACATTGCTGCGATTGGGCGCCATGAAAACGTCATGGTAGGTAAGGTCGTAGGCAGGTCTGCTAGTGAGAAAGCGCACGTGACCATTGTCCAAGATCGGGCAAGTTCGCCTTGGCGAGGTCCATGAATGGCAACTCGGAGGCCGAACTGGCTGACATCTAACGGATGGGCGGTGTGACCTTGACAGCGCGACGCGATAGCATCCGTAAGATCAGAGATGACGCAGCCGACGATCGACAGCGGCCGGCTAGGTGAGGAAGAATCATGAGTGCGAACGCTTCGGCGCCTTTCACGTCCGATGACGTGCTGAGAGTCGTTATTTACTCGGATAATCGGCTGGTTCGTGAGCAGATCAAGCTTGCTCTCGGCCGCAAGATCGCATCCGATTTACCCGAACTGGAGATCACAGAGTTCGCGACACCTGACGCGATGCTGAAGGTGATCGAAAAAGAGACGTTTGACGCAGCAGTCTTCGATGCGGAGGCTCGCCCTGGCGGGATGGGTATCTCACATCAGATGCGCGACGAGATTCCCAACTGCCCGCCAGTGGTGCTGTTGATTGCCCGTGCTGCCGATGCGTGGATGGCCACGTGGTCGAGAGCTGAGGGCATCTCCCCGTATCCTGTCGACCCGATCCGGTTGCCTGACGATGTCGCCCGAGTCGTGCGCAATGCGCGTATGAACCGCACCGACGCGCTCTCCTCATCTCTGGTCGAGCCGGGTGTAGGGAGCCGTCACCCGATCGCGAACTGACCGATTTGGCTGTGACCCGGTAGCGTCTCTACCGATGCGGACGGGTTCGGGCCGCGCTGGGATGCGGGGATAATCTTAGGACCATGAATCTCACGTGGCCCGATGTCTTGACCAGCCTCGTTCGTGGCGAGGACATGGATACTGAGACGACCCGCTGGGCGATCGACGAGATCTTGTCCGGCAACGCCAGCCCGTCGCAGATGGCGGCGTTCATGGTCGTGCTGCGGGCCAAGGGCGAGACGGTCACTGAGATCGACGCTCTGGCGACAGGCATGCTCGACAAGGCAACACCTATCGAGTTACCTGCCGACGCTGTAGACGTGGTCGGATCTGGTGGTGATCGAGCCAACACCGTCAATATCTCCACCATGGCGGCCATCGTCGCCGCATCGGCGGGAGCCAAGGTGATCAAGCACGGCAACCGCGCAGCCAGCTCCATGAGCGGTACCGCAGATTGCCTGGAGGCGCTCGGAGTCGCGCTCAACGTTGCTCCGGCACGCCAGCGGGATGTCTTCGATGAGTGCGGCTTGGTCTTCTTGTTCGCACCGCAGTACCACTCCTCGCTGCGTCATACCGCACCGGTTCGACGCGAGCTCGGCATTCAGACAACCTTCAACTTCCTGGGACCGCTGGCCAACCCGGCTCGTCCGCAAGCGCAGGCCATCGGTGTTGCCGATCTCCGGTTGGCCGAGCTGGTGGCCGGCGTGCTGGCAGCGCGTGGCAACCGTGGGCTGGTCTTCCACGGCGAGGATGGTCTGGACGAGCTGACCACCACCACCAGTTCCGACATCTGGGTCATCAGCGACGGCGAGGTTGTTCGCACCGAACTCGATCCAAGCGATCTGGGCCTGATCGCTGCGCAACCGTCCGATCTGACCGGCGGCAAACCGGAGTTCAATGCACAGGTCGCCAGGGACGTCTTTGCTGGTGCTACCGGCCCGGTGCGCGATATCGTACTGGTCAATGCAGCCGCAGCATTGTTGGCTTTCGAAGGCCCGAGCCGCACCATCCCGATCGCCGATCAACTACGCGATAAGGTCGAACTGGCTGCACAAGCCATCGACCATGGCCACACGGCTGGGCTGCTGGACCGCTGGATCCTAGCCACACAGCGGGCAGTATCCGAGGGTTGAACCGCCGAGTACCCCGCGAAGGTTGACCCTTCCCGGGATGCCTACAACGGCTGGTCGGCAGAACACCTGCTTGAACCTGGATCCGCCGATGGGACGCGCAGCCGTGGGAAATCGGCAGATCCAGGTTGACCCTTAACTGGTTGCGGTCGGCACAGCCCCACCCCAGGCAAGCCAGACCCACGCGATCCACGGACCCAACCACAACCCGGGTCCATAAGGAAAGGCTCGTCCGAGCGGAGACGGATGCCGGCGTCGCCACGCCATTGTGATCAATCCCCAGCAGGCAGCGGCGACAGAGCCCGCGAAGATCGCCAGAAACCACCATTGCGTCGAGCCGAAACCGGCTACTGAGCCGGTCAAAGCGGCCAAGCGCACATCCCCGAAACCAAGCGCACCGCTCCACCGCCACAGCATCCAAAACAACGCCCAGGCAAGACCAGCTCCGACCAGTGCACGCAGCATCGCTTGAGGCCACCAGCTGCGGTCTGCTACTAGCCCGATCGCGAAAGCCACACTCAGACATCCCGCCGTGAAAGCAGTGGCACTGATCGGTAACCAGGTGGTGCGGGCGTCTACATAGACCAAGACCAGACCTGCACTCACCCATACGACCCAGGCTGGACGCAGCGCAACTGGTAAAACCGATATCGGCAGAGACCCGAGAAGGGCGACGATCCCGAGCCCGAGCACCGCAGCCGGAGTCACGAGTTCGGCGTATCGTGGTTTGTCTTTGGAACCGGGTTCATCAGCGCTCGGCTCGGGATGCCTGGCCACGATGGTCAGCTGAATTGCGATCAGAATGAGAGTCGTCGCGGCCAGCGGCAGCCAGCTTGACAGCCCAGCGGTCATCGTTCGACTCCGGACGCGACTGGCTGCCCGGACGGTACCATTCGTGGATCGATGCCCCAGACCTCGCACGCTGCTTCAGCTCGCAACTCCTGCAGCCGTGAGCACCAGGCAGTGTCACCGGCCATCAATATACGCACGGTGCTCGAGTCAATGCCGCTGAACTCGATCAACTGGCGGTTGGTGCAGCCCGCCATGGCCAATGACCACAACAGCATCCGTATTCGCTGCGGCTCTGCAGGAGCCTGACCCAGGAACTCCAGCCGACGATGATCGAGACGGAATAATCGCTCTGCGTCGGATGGCGTGAGGGCTGTGAGCGGGCGCCCGCTACGTCCGTGCAACAAAGCGTGGACAGTCGCCGACGACACTGCAGCAGCTCGGGCAAGAACCCGCCATGGCAGGCCGGTGTCGCTCATCAGCTGGCGTATCCAGGCACGGAACGGCCCGGCCTCCACCAAGTGGTGCGCTGCACGCGCTCTGCGCCGCATGGGAGCCGATGCGGGTGGGATTGTCACCGGGCCGCAAGTACGGCGAGTAACGGCCGAAGGTGGGGCGGTGAGAACGGTCATGGTGTCTCCTGGGGCTGGTTGGAGCCGCAGCTCCACGTCGTCGTGAGGACAACTACAACGGAATGGTTCCAGGTGTGACAAGGGGCGAGCAGCGACGGACAACACCGGTGAGTAAACAGACAACACCGCTGATGAGTCGGACAACACCTGCGTGCCGTCTGACAACACTGTCGTGAACGTGATGACGCAGCGCTTCCAACGGTGATGCGGTTGCCGAGATCCGTGCGGCCGCCCAGAAAAAGGCGGGATCGACCAATGCTCGCGCAGTGGTCGATCCCGTGGTAAGAAGTTATCGATCGATCGTCATCTGGTCAGCGTAGGGCCTTCGTGAACCCTGCAGCCACAGCGGCTTCTTCACTGTTGAACCAGACATCGGCATTGGTGCGATCGTAGCCGGCAGCCTCGGGAGTATGGAACTTCATCGAGCGCTTGTTGCCCTTGATGGTGAACCCTTCCGGAGGCTGCTCACCGACATAGGCGCCTTCGCCGTAGTCATGTGTGGCTTCTGCTGGCTTAGGCTCGGTCGGCTCAGCTTCAGCCAGCTCAGGCTCAGGCTCAGCCGGGCCACCCTCGGCGATCATGGCCTCTTCAGCGATGACGTCCTGCATGGCAGCCTCGTCGGCGAACGGGCTCGTACCCCAGGAATCCTCACTCTCCTCGCGCGGGGGAGTCGGCTGCTGCGGCGACCAGCCGTCATCGCAGTTGCCCAGCACAGTGCGCACGGCCACAACAATCGCGCCCACCACAGCGGCGATACCGATGACAGCGAACAGGCGTGGAATCAGGCGACGCTTACGAGGTTTGACGATGGCCTCAGGTAGCTCGACACGCTCGGGTAGCTCCACAGACTCGGGAAGTTGAAGCTCGCCGCGCAGAGCCGCGAGTGTCGACCGCCCGCGCTTGGAAGCTTCGGTCAGCGATGGGCTCTCCTGAGCCTGTTCCCAGAGCTCCTGCAGCTTAGGATAGACATCGTGCTGGACCTTGTCAGAGACGGTTTCGTAGGCATGCGCGACGGTCGGTTGGATCCGCTCGACAACTTCCTCAACCTTCGGTGCCAGGCGCTCGCGGGCATCCTCGATCGCCGGACCTACAGACTCGGCCGCATGTTTGCCGACGTTGAGGGCTTGCTGACTAAGGTCTGCCACTTGACGGCTCGCCTGCTTCGCGAGCGGTGTCACGTGACTGATCGCTTCGTCGAAAGCGTTGCTGCCTTGCTCAAGCACCTTCTCGGCGGCCTGGGCGGCGGCCATGGCGCTCTTGGATTTGCAGGACATAATCTTCTCCGTTCGTTGCAGGGCTCGTGGTCGAGCGGCTCGTGATCGAGCATGGAGACTTGGTGCAGGCAGTGCCTGTGATCGAAGCCTCTGCCATAAACGTTACGTCTTCCACCCTCCGATGGTCGCCGAAGCGCCACAAAAGCGGGGATCATCCCGCACGTCTGCAAAGATGGACGATGCAAGCGCAGACACGCATTTCTTGAAAGGTGGGTACGCATGACCCAAGCCACCCTGCACACCAATAGGGGCGACATTGTCGTCGATTTGTTCGACGATTACGCACCCAAGACGGTCGCGAATTTTGTTGGTTTGGCCGATGGCACACGCGAATACCGCGATCCGGCGGACGGTCAGACCAAACAAGGCCCGTACTATGACGGCACGATCTTCCACCGCGTCATCGACGGCTTCATGATTCAAGGCGGCGACCCCACCGGCACCGGGCGAGGCGGCCCCGGGTACACCTTCGCGGACGAGTTCTATCCCGATTTGGTTTTCGATCGCCCGTATTTACTCGCGATGGCCAATGCCGGGCCTGGTACCAATGGCAGCCAGTTCTTCATCACCGTGGCGCCCACGCCCCATCTCAATCGTCGCCACTCGATCTTCGGTGAGGTCACTGATGCGGCGAGCCAGCAGGTAGTGGACGCGATTGCGGCGACTGCTACGAATCGGGCGGATCGTCCGATCGATGATGTCGTCATCACCTCGGTCGAGATCGTCTGATTACGGTTCGACCGCACGAAAGCATCGCAATCTACCCGCCGGGACCCGACAGTGGCCGGCGGGTAGATCGTCGTTACCGAAGAATCAACCGGTCCGATACCCGTCGGTGGTGTGCGGCGCGGTCTAAGGGTCCTCAGCCACCGATGCCGATGGCGAAGGTAGCGTCCAGATCATGCTGGCTGAAGGCTCTGAAAGCGAGATGGGTCTCGGTCTGGCGAACGCCGGGGACCTTCGCCAAAGAATCCGCCACCACCGGTGCCACGTCGTCGAAGGTAGGTACTCGGACCATGGCGATCAGGTCGATCCGTCCGGTTACCGAGTAGACCTCGCTCACGCCGTCGATGGCTGCGATTTGCTCGGCTACTTCGGGGATCCGATCGTTGTCGACGTGGACGAAGACGATTGCGGTGATCATGATTTGAGTCTAGTCAGGCTCGGTCTGCTGCGGCTCGGTCGGGCGGGTTCGGGCCGCCGGGTCCGTCTGGTCAGGTCGTTTCAAGATCAGGCGCGGTAGATCAGTGGCATCGATTGCGCAGTGCACGGGCATCGACCACTCCCCGTCGATATCGATCAACCGCACGCCCGGACGCTCCAGCCAGGCTGCGATGCGCTCAGCTTCTTCGATCGAAGCCGATGGCAGGCCGTGATGGGATGGCAGTACGGTTTCGGCGAGCGTGACTGCCTCCGCGGCGATGATACGTGGATCCGTACCGGGCTGCGCGGTTGCGGCCGCAGCGAGCCTGCCGTAACGAATCACGTGGATCTGCCAGCCCGGATTGGCTGCCGGGGGCTGGACCCAGCGCGCCGCGACGATCTGCGGACAGCGCGAAAAACCTACGAGTCGATGGAAGCGTTGCGTGGTCGCCAGGTAGCTGCGCAATCGGGTGGTGAGTATCTCGGCCTGCTCATAGCGTTCCTGGGCTGACAAGGCAGCGATGCGTTGCCCGATCAAAGCTACGGTGGGACGCGGATCACTGGTCAAGGCCTCGCGCACCTGCGTGACGAGTGCCGAATACTCGTCGGGGTCAGAGCCTTGGCAGGGGGCCAAGCATTTTCCCAGTTCGCTGAGTGCGCAGCCTGCTCCACTCGGCTTCTGCCCGATTCTCATCGTGCACTGGCGTAGCGGATAGGCGTCATAGATCACTTCGCAGGCGGCTTGGGCGGCGCCGCGCGAGCCAAATGGTCCCCAATAGGTCGCCCGCTCGTCGGTGGGGGCACTGACGATTGATAGACGCGGAAAGCGTTCGCGAGTGAGTTTGATCCATGCGACCTTGTTCTGGCGTCGGGAGCGGCGGTTGTAGCGAGGATTATGAGCGGCGATCGTGCGGAGTTCGCGCACTTCGGCCTCCAACTCGGTGGCGCAGATCACGGCGTCCACCCCGGTCGCTATCCGCACCATCTCATCCATCCTCGGACGGGTTTCCGAGGAGGTGAAATAGGTGCGCACCCGACGCCGAATGTTGTTGGCCTTGCCCACATAGAGCACCTGACGCTCCTGGCCGGGACGCTGTGCATAGAAGGTATAAATGCCCGGAGCCTCGGGCAGATCGGCGGACCATGTTCGCTTGGCGCGCCGTTGCCGCGAAACCCGATGCTCGAACTCTTTGAGATCTTCGACGGTGAGCACCCCCAGATTGCCCACTCTTTCCAGTAACCCGTGCAGCACATCGACGGTTGCTCGGGCGTCCGAGAGCGCACGATGGTTAGGTTGAGTGTCCGCGTGGAAATGACCTGCCAGGGTATGCAGCTTCACATTCGGCACTTCTCCTGGTAGCAGGGCCTGGCGAGCAAGGGCGACGGTATCGATGATCGTGTGCTCCGGCCAGGGATAGCCGAACTGTTCGCAGGCACGCTTGAGGAAACCGATGTCGAAGCGCGCATTGTGTGCCACCAACACGCTGCCACGGGAGAACTCGAGCCAGCTGGGTAGCACTTGAGCCAAGCTGGGCGCGTCGGCGACCATCTGGTTGGTGATGCCGGTGAGTACCGCGATGAATCCGGGGATATGGGTGCCGGGGTTCACCAGTGTTCGGAATTCGCCGAGGACCTCGCCGCCGCGCACTTTGACAGCACCGAATTCAGTGATCGATGCCTGCGGACCGGAGCCAGTGGTTTCCAAATCGACGACGCAGAAGACGGTTTCGGCCAGGGGTGTTCCGAGATCGTCCAGGCTGGGCTGCAACGCTGCCTTCTGCGAAGCGTAAGTCATGGCGATGAGGGTAGCCGCCTCCTCCGACAAAAGACGCAACGGGTGGGAGTGCTTCTCGTCCCCGGTCAATTGCCGGGCGGACTATCATCGAGAACTGTGCGTCAATGCCATTCAGAGACAAGTTGCCCTGCCATTTGGCAATTCGCGCGCTACACCTTAGAATCTCTTAGGAAGTCTTAGTGTATTCTCATCAGGTTTCTCGTGAGTGCAAAGGTGGCTTGATGTCTTTCCTACGCCGAATGATGACGGGTGTGGTCGGAGCAGGTGCGGCTATCGCAATGGCTTTGAGTATGGCGCCCGCCGCCCACGCCGATGATGCTGTGGATTCGGCCCGGAGAGATCTGACCACGCTGCAAATCGAGGCCGCCGAAGTCCAGCGCAACCTTGAGACCTCTCAGCAAGAGCAGGAAAAGGCTCAGCGTCAGTACGATCTGACCGCCGAGGACCTCACCGACCAACGCGAACTCGTCGAGAAGATGCGGGTTCAGGTCGGACGCGTAGCGGTCGCTGCTCATCAACAGGCTGCCGGGATGGGCACGGCCAAGCTCCTGTTCACCTCCGACTCCGAGGATTCCTTCCTCTCCGAGATGAGCGTCATTCAGTCGGTCACCGCGATCACCGATGAACAACTCACTCGTCTGGCAGCAGAAGAAGCCCGGCTGCGCGAACTCGAAACCACCCAGGCGAACGCGTTGACGAAGGTCAACGCCGAAGTCAAACACCAGAGCGAGCTTTCCGCCGAGTATGACAAGAAAGTCGCCGATGCCGCAGAGTTGGTCGGCCGACTGACGGTGGAACAGCAAAGCCGCTTGGCTCAGGCACAAAACGATGCGATTCTGGCCGCGAACGCCGCCTCGCTGGCGAAGCTGCCCAGCAATATCAGCCGTGATGGACTCAACCTACCGACGGGATCGGGACAGGGAGTTTGGCCCGCCAATGGCCCGCTCACTTCGCCGTTCGGTTACCGTGTCAACCCGATCGGTGGCCATTCCGAATTGCATGACGGCACTGATATCGGTGCGGCCTGTGGTACGCCGGTGGTTTCAGCGTGGACCGGCGTGGTCGTCAGCGCCCAAGTCGAGGGCGGCTGGGGAAACCGGATCATCGTCGACAGTGGCATGTACAAAGCGGCCTACAACCACCTGCAGACCATGTCGGTCAGCCCCGGACAGACCGTAACCGCCGGTCAAGTCATCGGTGCCGTCGGGACCACCGGCTATTCAACTGGATGTCATCTTCACTTCAGCACCTGGGTCAACGGTCAGATCACCGACCCGATGTCGATCTTCTGATCGAAACATCGGGAGAGCCGGCAGTCGGATCTGCCAGGCTGGATCGACTGCCATGACTCGCGGCACCGGCCGTGGGGTGCGATTACTCGCAGCAGCCATGATGCTGGGCGTACTTGGCGGCTGTTCGGTGCCCGCCAGGACCGCTGTTCCCGATTCGGATGTCACTGCAAGCAGCGTGCTTGCTGCCTTGCAGGCGGACGATCAGAATGCTTTCGTCAGCCTTTTCGCTCCAGACGCGGATCGCGAGCGAGTGGCTCTGCTGTGGCAGAACTTCAGCCAGATCGAGGTGAAGACCATCACCGATCAAGACGGTGATGGTTGGCAGATCGGATGGTGGGTTCCAGGCGAGGACGGCCTGGCGACGCACCTGGTGGCACCACGGTGGCAGTGTGATGTGAGAGATTGCCTACTCGAAGACATTGTTCAGTGGTCCGGATCCCCGGCGCCGATCTGGTTGGTTGAAGCGGTCACTATTCATCGTGCGGGTCCGGTGACATTGATCGGCGGCGGCGACCTCGACGGATGGGCGAGTATCGCGGAGAGATCGGCAGATTTCGTCGTGAAGAGCCAAGCGAGCCAACTGATTCGTCCTGGCGAGAGCCTAGTGATCGAGGTTCCGGCTGACCCAAGCAGTTTCGCTCAGGTGATGGATGCAACGGTCTTTGATTTCGCCGGCACCGGGGCGATCACCTGGATCGCAGATAGCGGTGGTTCTGCTCCGAACGAGGAAGCAGCCCCGGTACGCATCGTCATCAATCCTGAGACCGCTGAAACGGCGAGCACCGTCGCGCGCTACCTGCTGCTCGTCCATGAGCAGACTCATGCGGCGACGATCAACTGGCTGGGGTATCCTGCGGCCGGGCAACTGTGGGTCAGCGAGGGGCTGGCGGAAGCTGTGATGCTGCAGGCATCGCCCGAATCTCAGCAACGCAGCAAGACGATGCTGGCCGATGCTTGCGAGTTCTTCGGGCCACCGCCGAGCGACAGCGACTTCGCAGATACGGTGAGAGCCGACGTCGCCTACGCCTGGAGTGCGGCTGCGGTGACTGAGCTACTCGCTGATCCGGATGCCACCGCGGTGATCAGCAGACTCTGGACCGAATCCGGCAGCCAACCCGATGTGGGTTCATCGCAGGTTTGGTGTTCATGAGCGGCGGCCGGTGACGCCGCGGCCTCAGATCTGCGATCCGTCCCCACCGATTTGACGATGCCGCGGCAGGCTGAACAACAGCATGATCAGCCCGCCTCCTGCACAGAACAATGTCGCCGCCGAGATCCACGCTTGTGGACGCCAACCTGCCAGCACAGAAATCCCAATGATGAATGCGATGGTGAGCAGTGCTGTACCGACCAGCAGTTTCGCTCCCGGACGCCCAACCGAAGGAGCCGGTGGTGGCGTCCAGTGCTCGAAGTCGTCATCGGATAACTCGACCTCGTCGATCGCGCGTTCCAGGTCGAAGAAGTCATCGATCAGCGGTGGTTGAGGGGGCGCGGGTTCGACCGGATGCGAGGTGTCGAGCAAAGGCGTGCCGAGTAGCGCAGGCCCATCCGAGTCCCCGAACTCGGCCTTGATCAGCGCAGCAAATCGCTGGTTAATGTCATCTGAGGGATCGCTGTTTTCCATCTGGTCTCGCAACTTCGTCGTCACCAAGCTCATTGATACCCAATCCACCCTAGTCGCCGTGCTCCCCGATGACCAGGCCGGGCCGACCGATGGCACCTATCGCGGGCAGCGGCGGGCGTGCGAGGATCCTGATCAGCTGATCAGGGTTAGACTGCTGCGAGTAACTCAAGCCTTCGAGGAGGATCCAGTGACCGTCTGGTACAACTTCTTCAAGACGACGTTGGTGCGTCCTGCAGTCAAGTGGTGGTTCCGCGTGAAGATCGAAGGCACCGAGAAGATCCCCGAAGGCGGCTGCGTCCTAGCTGCGAACCATCTGGATGCCGGAGACACGTTCAGCCTTCCCGCGCTGATCAAACCGACGACCACGTTCCCTGCCAAGAAGGAACTCTTCATGGGCAAGGGTCTCAAAGGCCGCGTCGTGGCATGGTTCCTCACAGCTGTCGGGCAAGCTCCGATCGATCGATCGGGTGGACGCGCAAGCGTCACTGGACTTGGTTCGGTCGAGGAGAAGCTTGAGGCATCAGGGGTCGTGGCGATCTTTCCCGAGGGCACTCGTAGCCCCGATGGTCGGTTATACAAAGGCCACACTGGAGTTGCGCGGCTTGCGCTGTCCAGCGGCAAGCCGGTCTTGCCCGTCGCGATGATCAACACTCGGTTGGTGAAGTCCAAAGTGGGCATCCCGACAATGCGGAACGCCCGCATCGTCATCGGTGACCCAATGGAGTTCAATGAGTACGCGGCACAGGTCAACGAATTGCAGGTATTGCGCTGGATCACCAACGAGGTGATGGGTGCGATTCAGCAGATGACTGGGCAGACGTATGTGGATGTCTACGCTTCGCGTGTAAAGCGGGGCGACTTACGAGGTGCCGACCTGAGCAGCCATATCCTCGACTATCCGAATCAGAACCAAACGCGCCCGGTCCCCGCCGCGGGTCAGTCGGCTGCGTCGGCCGGCGACGACTCGGCGATGGGCGATCAGCGAATGGGGGAGTAGCTTGTGGTCCCTGCGATGCCTCGTGAACTGGCGAACCTGCGGCGATCTGCGGGCCGTTTGCGGAACCCATGGAAGATCGACGTCGAGCATCTGGAACGCTTACCCGACGGCGCCTGTATCCTCGCCGTCAACAGAGTCGGCCCGTTCGATCACCTGAACGTCATGGCGTCGCTCGGACGGACGGCCACGCTCGTCCTCGAGCCACAGAACCGCCGTCGGATGATCCCTGGGCTGCGTCATGTCAGCTGGGACGACCAGTCCGACGCGGAGCGGAGCCCAGCCGCGCGGCTCGCTCGCGGCGAGATCCTGGTGGTTTTCCCGGAGGGTGCCAGCGACGGTGATGGGGCGGTGCACAAGGGGCATGCGCGGTTCGTGGCTTTGGCGCTGTCGACCGGGGTGACGATCGTGCCCGCAGCTTTGGTCCCGTTGAAAGCTCGGGACGCATTACCCGAGTTCCGTTACCGGCTGCGCATCGGAGAAGCGATCGAGACGACACGATTTGCCGGTGATCAGCTGCCCAGTGATGTGCTCGAGGGTTTCATCCTGCGTGGGTTGACGGATCTGGTGATGACCAGGATCAGTCAGCTGGCCGGTCGCCGCTATCTCGATTCATACGCCGGCGAGGCCAAGAAGCGGCAGGTACTTGGCCGCAGCATCGGATTGTCGGAGTGGCGTGAACAGCGCGCCGAACGCCGAACTGCTGAGGAGCATCGTCGCGCCTCCGAAGCTGAGCTCGCACGACTGCTGGACGAACAGGACGCGGCCATCATGGACGAGGCGATCGAGGCAGCCCGTCAGCAGGCCGAACGCGCCGCGCTCACCGAGCAACGAGCTCGCGCGGCCAGGCGCAATCAAGCGCAGACTCCAGATGGTGATGGCTAACAAACAGATCCTCCCCACCGGCCCCAACCTGCTCGGCACGATTTACCGAGCTGCGGGCTGGGCTCGGATAGCGCTGCTGGTGCATATGCTCATCGTGAACGGCATGCGTCTGACACAGGTGGCGCATCCGCGTTTACTGGTGGTGATCTGTGTGATCGTCGCCGTGTGGTCGGTGATGGCATACCTGCTGAATATGCGACCGAGATGGCGCACGAAGTGGCTGCGGCTGACCGACATGGCCGTCACCTTGGCCGTAGTGGCCAGCTCCCGTTTCGTGCTCGGGGCCGATGTATTGCAGCAGAGCTATCTGGGTGTCGCCTGCTATTGGATGCTGGCTGCCCCGGCCGTCTTAGCGATCTGGCGCGGCCCGCTGGCGGGGCTCGCCGGTGGTTTGCTCGTGGGAGCTGTACAGTTCGCGCAGGCGCCTTCGCTGGCGCCGCGGGCCTGGGGCGATGTCTTGTTGATGGCCGCGATCCCGTACTTCATCGGTCTGGTCGTCAGTCAATTGAACAATGCGATGGCCGAACGTGAACGCGGTCTGGCGACCTTGGCGGCTCTCGAAGAGCGCGAGCGGTTGAACCGCATCGTCCATGATGGTGTACTCCAGGTGCTCGCAATGGTCGCCCGCGAAGGCGCAGAGCTCGGCCCACGCGGACAACTGCTGGCTTCGCTGGCGCTGCGCCAGGAGGACCAATTGCGTGCCATCCTGCAGGATCGCCGGGTTGACATTTTGGGTGGTGGCTTCCTGGACACAGACAAGACTGACGTCACGATCATGCTCGAAAAACACCAAAGCGACACCGTGACGGTTTCCACGATGGCGGGGCAGCTCAATATGGCTTCGGCCCGCGCCAAGGAACTCGACCGGGTGATCAGCGAAGTACTGGCGAACGTCAGCAATCATGCGGGTCAGGGCGCACATAGCTGGATCCTGTTGGAGCAGGAGGGCAACGAGCTGATCATCTCGGTGCGCGACGATGGAGTCGGAGCGACCCAGGAACAGTTGGACGCGGCGGCCGCCGCCGGCAGGCTTGGCGTGAAGGAGTCCATCATCGGACGGATCGTTGATCTTGGTGGTCACTCAACGCTGACGACTTCGCGGGGCGCGGGTCTGGAATGGGAGTTCCGGGTTCCATTGGAGTGACCTGAGCCGGCACCGTGGTTCGTGAACGGAATGCGGTCGCCACGAATGGACCCTGGTGAGGACACAATGAAGGGACTTGAGGTGCAATCGGCCAGCGCAGGAGCCATCTGATGTCAATCGATTCGATCCCGTCCAATATCCGAGTCATGTTGGTGGACGACCACCCTTTCTGGATCGACGCATTGGGCGAGGACCTCACCGAGATGTGTTGTGAGGTGGTTGCGGTTGCATATCAGGGCAGTCAGGTGATGGACCGGGCCCGGGCTACCGTTCCTGATGTCGTGGTGATGGATCTCAATATTCCCTACCCTGATGGTGCGACCTGCACGCAGATGCTGACCAGCGAATTCCCAGACCTGAAAGTGCTCGTCATGTCTGCATCTGGCGAACGCGATGATGTCTTGCGAGCCGTCAAGGCCGGCGCTAGCGGTTATGTGCTGAAGTCGGCAACCAAACAAGAGTTACTCGATGCCGTCCGCAAAACCGCGGAAGGCGAAGCGGTCTTCACTGCGACGCTGGCGGGCCTGGTGCTGGGTGAATACCGGCGGATAGCCAATAATCCGGCTTCACCGGATGACAGCCCGGTGCTCACCCCTCGCGAGACGGAAGTCCTGAGGTTGGTTGCCAAGGGCTTGAGCTACCGTGACATAGCCGAGCAGCTCTTCGTCAGCCACCGCACCGTGCAGAATCATGTGCAGAATGTGTTGCGCAAACTCCAGTTACACAATCGCGTTGAACTCACGCGCTACGCCATTCAACAGGGGCTGGACACATGATCGTGCTCCCTGCGAGGTCTGCGGCGCGGGCATGGCGGCCAGTATTGGGCAGGACCGATTAGTCTTGGCTCTGTGTCTGAGCTGATTCCGTCTTTGGCCGAGCTGCGCGCGATGCCCCAGGTGCAGCAGCCCACCTATGCCGATACCGAGCGGTTGACCTGGGTGCTCAACCGGCTGGGCGAAATGCCCCCGCTGGTGTTTGCCGGCGAGTGCGACGAGCTACGTGAGCGGATCGCGAACGTCGCCGATCGGCGCGCTTTCATGTTGCAGGGCGGCGACTGCGCCGAGACTTTCGATGGGTTGCGCGCCGACAACATCAAAGCCAAGCTTCGCGTCTTGTTGTCAATGAGCGTGGTGCTCACCTACGCCGCACAGGTGCCTGTCGTCAAAGTCGGACGCATCGCAGGCCAATATGCGAAACCCCGCTCCAAAGATACCGAGACCCGAAGGGGCGTGACACTGCCTGCCTATCGTGGCGATGCCGTGAACGGTTTCGATTTCACTCCTGAGTCGAGGCGGCACGATCCGGATCGGCTGATGCGCATGTACAACGCTTCGGCAGCCACGTTGAATCTAGTGCGAGCCTTCGTCACGGGTGGATTCGCTGACATCCGGCACCTGCACGCCTGGAATGCCAGCTTCGTGCAGGATTCACGCATCGAGCATCGTTATGAGCAAATGGCGGGCGAGATCGAACGGGCGCTGGGTTTCATGATGGCCTGCGGGGTCAATGACGACACCTTGTCGGTCGTGGACTTCTACGCCTCACACGAGGCCCTGCTGCTCGACTACGAACACGCGATGACGCGTATCGATTCGCGTAGCCATCTTCCCTACGCCACGTCGGGACATATGATCTGGATCGGTGAGCGCACCCGCCAGCCCCAGGGCGCGCAGGTCGAGCTGTTGCGGCGCGTGACCAATCCCCTGGGCGTCAAGCTCGGCCCCGGCGCCACGGGCGCGGATGCCGTGGAGATCGCGGAGCGGCTCGACCCGGATCGGGTACCCGGGCGAGTGACATTCATCACCCGCATGGGGGCCGACAAAGTCCGGGAGAAGCTGCCGCCGATCATTGAGGCAGTCGAGAAGACCGGGCGCAAGGTGGCCTGGGTTTGCGATCCGATGCACGGTAACACTTTCGAGACCGCCAACGGCTATAAGACCCGCAGCTACGCGGCTGTCGTCGAAGAACTGAACGGTTTCTTCGACGTGCATGACAGGTTGGGTACCTGGCCGGGCGGCGTCCATGTCGAGCTCACCGGGGATGACGTCACCGAGTGCTTGGGTGGGGCATTTCATCTTTCCGAAGCAGACCTCGACTCGCGTTATGAGACCGCATGCGATCCGCGACTGAACCGCAGCCAGAGTCTCGAGCTGGCCTTCATGATCGCCGAGCGACTCAACCAGAGCCGGGAGCTGCGTCGTGAACCGCTGCAGGTGCCCGACTGGAATGACTGAACCTCGTGATCGATCTGAGATCTGATACCGTCACTCGACCGTCTGCCGCGATGCGGCAGGCTATGGCGAATGCTGAAGTCGGCGACGATGTCTATGGCGAGGATCCCACGACAACTGAACTTGAAGAGCGAACCGCAGCATTGCTTGGCCACCAGGCGGGTCTTTTCTGCCCGAGCGGATCGATGGCCAATATGCTCGGTGTTTGGTCGCTGGTCCCCGTTGGGGGTGAAATTCTCTGCGACCAACGCGCCCACATCGTCCGCGCCGAGATGGGCGCTCACGCGGTGCTGAACGGTATCACCATGCGAACTTGGGCGCCCACCTCAGGTGTCTCAGGCATCGCACAGACCAGCGACATCGCAGAGTTGATTGCGACCGGCTGCGGCCCGTATCTGGTCGAAACGGCCGCGATCGCGATCGAGAACACCCACAACTTCGGCGGCGGCACAATTCATCCGATCGAGATGCTGCGGGCCAGTCACCGGCTTTGCCGAGCTACGGGTATCGGGATGCATCTCGATGGTGCGCGGCTATGGAATGCTCATCGGGCGACCGGAGTGTCGATGGCTGAATATGGGTCGCTCTTCGACACCGTCAGCGTCTGCTATTCCAAAGGTATGGGCGCCCCGGTCGGCTCGGTGCTGGTTTCGAGCACCGAGCGTATCGCCAGAGCCCGCGTCCAGCGCAAGCGGTTGGGCGGAGGCATGCGACAGTCCGGAATTCTGGCCGCGGCGGCGTTATATGCACTCGACCACGGCATCGATCGGCTTGCCGATGACCACGCCAATGCCAAGCTCCTCGCCGAGCAAATCGCTGTCGCAGCCCCAGGGGCTGTCGATCCGGAAGAGGTGGCCACCAACATCGTCGTGATCGACTCCGGCGAGCAGCCAGCCGCCGAGCTGGTGATGGCCGCCAGAGGACAGGGCCTGTTGATCAGCAAAGTAGGCTCTCACCAGCTGCGGGCCGTCACACATCTAGGCGTGGATACCGAAGCGTGTCGTTGGGCCGGCGCCATCATCGGCGGCCTGCTCGCGTCCTAGCCAGCAGATTCCGGCTACCAGAAATCACCCAGGCTACCGAAGGTTCGGTAGCTGCTGCGATCCTCGGTAGCCGCTGGGCTGATCGGTAGCCGCTGTAGCTGCTGGGCGGATCGGTGGCCGGTGGGCATGCGCTGGGATGATGCGTGCCATAGTGAACGCATGCAGATCACCCATCTTGGACATTCCTGCGTCTTGATCGAGACCGCGGACCAACGCGTCCTGGTCGATCCGGGCGATTTCAGCACGGCATGGCACGGTGTCACCGATCTGGATGCCGTGCTGGTCACCCACCAGCATGCCGATCACGCCGATCCGGTCTGGTTACCAAAGCTATTGGACGCGAACCCGCAGGCGCTGGTGGCCGTCGAAGCGAGCGTGACGCAGATCGTGGCATTGCCTGAGCGCACCCGCAGGCTCGGGCCGGGAGAGAAGATCGACCTGGGCCGCCTACAGGTAGAGACCATTGGCGGGGAGCATGCTGTCATTCATCGGGACTATCCGCGAATCGCCAACGTCGGGTTCGTCTTCCGCGCCGAGTCCGAACCCAGCGTCCTGCACCCGGGCGACTGCTTGGACACCGTGGCCGATGGCATCGACGTCGTCCTGATTCCGGCTTTCGGGCCGTGGTCGGCGACCAAAGAGACGATCGATTTCACCCGCGCTGTCGGTGCACCACGGGGCTTCTTCATTCATGACGCGTTACTCAATGAGCGGGGTCTGGGGCTGATCGACAAACACATCTCTGCTCTGAGCTCGACTCAACTGATTGATGTGCGCGACACTCGTCCGTGGACCGTCTGAGCGTTGTATCGGTCTCGAGCGCTGACGCCCGTCCATCGACGCGATCCGGCAGGGACGCGAGGATCATCGCGACGACCATCGCGGTACCACCGATCAGTGTGCGCATGCTGAAGAGCTCTTGACCGACCAGGATCGCGAAGGTTGCTGCCCAGATCGGCTCAGTGCTCATAATCACAGCCGCAGGGGTGGCGTCGATCTTCGACTGTGCCCAGGTCTGCAGCCAGGCGGTGAAAGCGCCGCAGACCAGCGCTAGGTATCCCAAGGCCAGCCAGTCGTCCACCCGTTGGGGAAGGTGGATCCCTCCGGGGATGGCGCCGAGCATGCAGAGTACGGCCACGCCGGCGGTCTGCAGGGTCGCCAAGGTCACGGCCTTCTCTGCGGTCGCGACATGGCCGGTATAGATGATATGGACCGCGTAGACCAAAGCGCTGGCGATGGTGAGCAGTTCACCGATCCCGAACTCCACGGTGCCTGCGCCGGGGACGATGGTCAACGCGGCCAAACCCACCACGGCCAAGCCGACCGCCACCCAGACTCGCCGACGCACACGTGCTTTGAAGAGCAGCGCCTCGAGGATTGGCGTGAGCACCACGTAGATACCAGTCAGAAAGCCGGAGATCGACGCGCTGGTATGGGCAAGACCGTAAGTCTGGAGAAGCTGGGCAGATCCGAAGATCAAACCCAAGATAGCTCCCTGCCGCAGGGTGGTGCGGTTGATGATCAGCTTGCGATGCATCAACGCGGCAAAGACGACCGCCGCGATCGTGAACCGGACCCCGAGCAGATCAGCGGCGTCGATGCGTTCGAGCATGTCATGTAGGACGAAGAACGTTGAGCCCCACAAGATAGCCATTAGGAGTAGCGCGAATGGCGCAAGCCGATCGGACGAGCGAGCGTGGGTGGTGCGAGTCATCACAAAGTAACGTACACCTTTATCTTGGCGCCTTCGGGCAACTCGGAATCGGCGGACAGGGTCTTGCCGTCCTCGTCGGTGACCTTGGCTATCTTGCCCAAATTCGGACCAAGATTCGCGCCGCTATAAACCAGTTCTGGAGTGAACTTGGCGCTGGTGAGCCGATCGGAGTATGCGCCCGGCTTCTCACCGGTCTTCGGCATCGGCACCTTCGTCATCTTGGCGCCCTTGCTGATCGTCAGGGTAATGGTGTCGCCGCGGTAGCCGGTTCCTTCTGCCGGACTCTGGCTGATCACCGATCCGGCGGGCACCGTGGCGCTGACCTTCTCATCGGCATAGGCCACTTGGAAGCCGAGATCGCTGATGGTCTTGGTCGCTTCTTCCTTCGTCTTGCCGATCACGCTCGGGATAGTCAGCGGTTCGCGTCCCATGGAGACCGTGAGATCCACCGGGGTATCGCGTTTCAGCTGTTCGCCGACCGTATACGAGGCAGAGACCACCAAACCGTTGGCGACCGTCTCGCTCCACTGTTCAGTGACCTGACCAGCCGCCAGATTGGCCTGCGCCAGAGCCTGCTTCGCGTCCTCAAGGGTGAGACCGGCCAACTGTGGCACCGCATAGCGTTCCGGCCCCAACGAGATCACCGCACTCATCTGGCTTCCCCTCACCACTCGGTCGCCGGGTGCCGGAACTGAGCTGATCACCAAGTCCGTGGGTACCGTCTCGGAATGCTCCTGGGTGAACGTGATCGTCAGCCCGGCTTGGTCGGCTACCTCCTGTGCCTCGCTCTGAGTGAGGTTGATCACCGAAGGAGCAGCCACATAACGGCCCGAGGCGAACCACCAGCTGGTGAGGCCGATGATCAGCGCGAGCAGTATGACCAGGATCGTCAGCACGAAAGTTCGGCGCCGACGGTAGGTCGCGGCTCGCGAGAGGCTGGGATAGCGTTGGCTGGCGGGCATCAGCACATCCTCAGATGGCGGGACGGGCGGTTGGCCGGGTGAATGCGCGGTGTTGGAGCTTTGCGACCCATAGGGGCTCCTCGGTGGTACTACTACGTCAGCCACCACAGGCTGTGCGGGGTCAGTGAGCGGTTCGCTGACCGCCGGCATCACCTTGGTGGATCTGGCATCGGCAGGCACCGCAGCGCCCGCAGCCGGGATCTGGTTGCCCGGGGCCGCGAGTGTGCCGGGCAGCGCCTCGCCAGCCGGAGAAATCAACTCAGCAGCCGGAGAAGAAGCCTTGGAGCTATAGGCAGCAAGCACCGAGGTCGCCATTGAATCGGGATCGATCGTTGTGGTCGCTTCTTCTGACCAGGGCAAGGCGGATGCCGGGAAGACCAGCGCGCACAGGGCCTGGTCGGAGGTCACGCCTCGTTCCAGAGCCTTACGCACGCGCCGGATCCGGCGAAGCAACTCGCGACCATCGTGCGGGCGGGAGTTCGGATTGCGGCGGGTACAAGAAGCGACCAGCGCGTCCACATAGTCCGGGATCGGTTCGCGTCGGGCCTGTTGGGGATGTTTCGCCGCTAGTACCCGAGACGGCAGGGGAACATCTTCATTGACGTGTTTGTAGGCGACCGTGATCGGCGTTTCGCCGGTGAACGGCTTGGTGCCGGTCAGCATCTCGAAAAGAACGATGCCGGTGGAATAGACATCCGACCAGGAATGTGCCGTTCCGGTGGTGAGTAACTCGGGCGGCAGATAGCTGACCGTACCGATCAGCAGGCCTTGCGTGTTGTTGGAGGTCTGCGAGCTGATCGTGCGGGCCAAGCCGAAGTCGGCGACCTTGATTGCTCCGCGGTCACTGATCAGCACATTCTCGGGCTTGACGTCGCGGTGTACCAGGCCTGCGTCATGCGCGACCGAGAGCGCGGCAGCAACCGGTTCGATCATCTGCAGAGCGCGCAGCGGGCTCATCGGGGCGTCGCGGGTAATGATCGAGCGCAGCGTCTGCCCCTCGACGAACTCCATCACGATATAGGGGCGGCCATGGTCGTATCCCTGATCGAAGATAGAAACGACGTTCTCATCGCACAACCGGGCGGCAGCGCGAGCCTCGCGATCGAATTTCGCGATGAACTCGGCATCATCGCCCAGCCCGTCATGCATGACCTTGATCGCGACGATGCGCTCCAGCCGGCGGTCCCAGGCTCGATAGACTGTCGCCATCCCGCCGCGGGCGAGCCGCTGCAAGACCTCATAACGTCCATCCAGCACATCACCAACGAGCCTGTCGGTGGTGTTCCTGGTCACAGTCGCTCCATCTGTTGGTCGGGGAAATCAACGCAGCCCGCACAGCGGACCTTCTTCAGTGTATGTGGCCACCTCGATAGGGCCCGCGCAGTGAGCCCCATCTGTCGGGGTGTGTCGGGACGCGCATCGGCTGAGCCGCATGCGGTTAGGGTGGTGGCGTGATTGCGCGGATGGGGTTGAGAACGCGACTTGGCCTGGCCCAAACGCTGGTTTTTACCGGATTACAGACTGATCCGACGACACTGGCGCGTCTGGTAGACCGGTTCTGCCGCCAGCATGCCGACCTCATCGTCCTTTGGCAACCCGATGCAATCGGAGATGATTTGCTACTCGGCTACCGGGCGGGTCTGCAGGCGATGGACGGGCGGGCTGTTCTCGGCGTTCGTGCCGATGCCCAAACCGTCGCAAGAAGCAGCGCCGACTTGGTGATCTCGACCGACGGCGTCCGACCGTTGCGTGGCCACCACTATGGTCTGGCCGCTGTCTTCGCCGATGATCCCGCCGCGCTGCGCCAGGCGGTCGCCGATGCCCAGGTTGACGCCATAGTGGTTTCGCCCAGCTTGGTCCGGGTCGCAGCCGGTCTGCTGCCCCCGGCAGAGCCGAGTTCCAAGCCTTGGTTCGCGATGGTGAACTCGATCAGAGCCGGACGCTCCGCAGTGCAGGCAGGTGCCCGACGGCTGGCCTTCGATTTCCCCAGCGGAGAGGATCTGCCGCAATACCGCGAGTTGCTCGCCGCCTCATGGCGCGATGAGATGGAATCGGTCGCATTGGGATCCGATCGACCCCAGTGGGGTGCTCCACCGCGCGCCTAGAAGGAGCGTTGCACGCATTGGCGCGCCAATGCGATCAGGGCGATTCGTCCGGGTGCAGTCAATTCGCACTCGTGGAGTACATCCAGGGCTATCGCGTAGTCAGCTTCGATGAGGTCTTCGACTTTGGCGACCGCCCCGGATGCGGTGATGAGCTCACGCGCCCGGGCCACCTGTATGTCGTCCAGGGCATGACCCACCAGAGCGTTCAGGTGTTTTCGGTCCTGTCCATCGAGCCCGGCCAAAGCCAAAGCCAGCAGCACCGTGCGCTTGCCCTCCACCAGATCACCGGCCTCGGGCTTTCCGGTCTGCTCCTGAGGGGCGAAGACTCCCAACAGGTCGTCGCGGAGCTGGAAGGCCCGGCCCAGTGCCAGTCCATAGCGTCCCAGCGTCTCAAGGACGATCTCGTCGGCGCCGCCGGCAGCGGCTCCGAACTGCACTGGGCGCTGCACCGTATAGCGAGAGGTCTTCTCCTCGAGAACCTTCTCGGCGATCTGCTTTGCGCTGGTGGCCTCCTCGGAACCGACCTGATACTGCGCCCAAAGGTCGAGCACCTGCCCGCTGTTCACTTCGGTGCGCATCAGATGCCAGAACCTGCGGGCTCGACGCCAACTCTCGCTTTCCAGCCCAGCACTACTGGCCAGCTCGTCGGACCAAACCAGTAATTCGTCGCCCAGCACCACCGCCATCGCCCGGCCGAACTCGGTGGAGTCCCCGCTACCGCCCTGTATCCGGTGCCAGGCTTCGAATCGGCGATGCATTGTGGGTAGTCCCCGGCGCAACTCGGCGGCGTCCAAAACATCGTCGTGTATCAACACTCCAGCGTGCAACAGCTCGAATGCACTGATCATCGGCCAGATAGCGGCCGGCATGGCGTCCTGGCCGGCGGCAGCCACGTAGCCCCAGTAGGCGAAGGCCGGACGTAGACGCTTGCCGTCTGCGGTGAAATCGCTGGCGGCCTTGGTGAGTTCTGTCAGCGAAGGAGAGACCTCGGCCAGCATCTCACCCTTGTGCTTCAGAAAATCCGCGAGCTGAGCCGTGACGCCGGAGCGGAAACTATCCGATGTGGGATGACAGGGATCAAGGCGCATGCTGCTCAGAGTAGCGTTTGAACTCGAATGGGCATCCGACTGTTCGGACGGGCGGGTCGGCCGGACCTTCGTTACTACAATCGCTGGCATGTCCCCTCGAGTATCTATCGGCGATCTACTCGCCCACGCCTCTGGCCCGACCTTCAGCTTCGAGTTCTTCCCCCCGAAGAATGAGGCTGGGCAGCAGTTGCTGACACGCACGATCGCCGAGTTGGAACCGCTCGAGCCCGATTGGGTTTCGGTGACCTATGGTGCGAACGGCTCAAGCCGTCAACGCACGTTGGATGCGACGATGGCGATCCTGGCCAGTACCGAACTGACAGTGATGGGTCATCTCACATGTACCGGGCAGACGATCAATGAGCTGAAGGCAGTGATCGACGCCTATGCAGATGCGGGAGTGACCAACATTCTGGCCATCCGGGGAGACATGCCGGGGGGCGCTTCAGTTGCCTGGGAACCGTATCCAGGCGGACTCCAGACCGCCACCGAACTAGTCGAGTTGGTCGCCTCACGTGGTGATTTCAGCATCGGTGTGGCGGCCTTTCCCGATGGTCACGCCACCTCGACGCCCGAACTGGACGCCCAGATTCTGCTCGGTAAACAACAGGCCGGGGCATCATTCGCGGTGACCCAGCTGTTCTTCGATCTCGGCCACTATTTCGAGTTGGTCGGCAGAGCGCGCAGCGCGGGCTGCACGATACCGATCGTTCCCGGCATCATGCCGGTCACCAGCGTCAAACAGCTCGGACGATTCGTAGAGATGTCGGGCGCGGATATCCCCGCCAAGGTCGCCGAGCGGCTGCTGAGCGTGGCCGACGATCCCGAACAAGTGCGCATCACCGGGGTCGAACTGGCAGCCGAGTTGTGCGACAGATTGCTGGCCGGGCGGGCGCCCGGTCTGCACTTCTTCACGCAGAATCGGTCACGGGCAACGCGAGAGATTCTCGCCAAGCTCCGGGACGACCATCAGTGAGGTCGAGGGTCACCAAACGCTGCGTCGGACGAGTCAGCGCAACATAGAGCACCCGGACCCCGCCGGGAGTCTGCTCGACGATCTCGTCGGGAGCGATCACGATTGCCGCGTCGAACTCCAGCCCTTTGACCTGAAGCACGGTCATCACGCTCAACCGGGCGCGGATATCCGGATCGAGCGGCATGGCGTTTATGGTGTCGCGCAATGATCCCACGCGTCCGGCAGCGCAGATCACAGCGATCGATCCCTCGAGCTCGCCTGCTAACTGAGCGATGATGCGTGCCAAATCGTCACTGAAGCCACGTGCGGGGGCAGTCAGCAGGAGCGGTTGGACGCCGGTTTGGCGCACTGAGGTGGGCACATCGGCGTCCGGATAGAAGGTGGTGATCACTTGCCCTGCCAGATCCATGATCTCGGCGGGCGACCGGTAGTTGGTTGACAGCCGGAAGGTCCGCGAGGGCCCACGTCCGATCAGATTGCGCATCGCTCGGCGGGTCTCGGCATCATCGGGGTATGAACTTTGCGCGGGATCGCCGACCAGGGTCCAAGATGCCTGCGGGCCGCGCCTGCGCAGCATCCGCCACTGCATGGGCGTGATGTCCTGTGCCTCGTCGACCAGCACATGGGCGTGGGTGACCGCTCCGTCGTCGTCCGGGTCCAGTTCGCGGCCGGTGGTTAGCCTGTCGGCCAACGTGACCAGTTCGGAAACTTCACTGCCGTCCGCCAAGACGATGGTCGGGTCGGCCTCGGTCTCGATCGGTGGCGGACCGATCATCGCGGCCAACTCGTCGAGTAACGCGATATCGCTGACCGACCAGTGCGGATGGCGCTGCTCAGGTTCGGGCACGAAGCCGCGCGCGTGTTCCAGGCTGTCGGCGAGTATGTGGCGTTCATCGGCATCCAAGACACCGTGGGCGAACTTGCGCAGCAGCGAGGGGTCGGCCAGCCGGGTCAGCACCATCTCCGGGGTCAGAGTCGGCCACCAAGCGTTCACGAACATCGCATAGCTGGCTTGCGACGTGACGATGTCGTCGAACAGTTCGCGGGACAGATCGAGTAGCGCGGCGATATCGCCGGGGAGTTTCTTCCACAAAGCGTCGGTAAGTGCCTTCTCTGCGGCCCGACGTGCCCGGTTCGCCTTGTGAGATGACAATACTTCGCGTCGGATCGTGTTCAGATCGGACGCCTCGAGGGTGAGGATTTCGCCCTTGACGCTGACTCGCAGCCGGATTTTCTCCGGAGTCATCGGCTCGTCCACGGCGCGACGCAGCACCGGAAGCATCCGCAAGCTGCCTTTGAGCATGGTCGCCTCGGCGTCGTCGACCCGTTGGCTGCCGTATCCCAGTACGTCGGTGGCCAGATCGCCGACCGATTTGAGGGTCACCGAGTCTTCGCCCAGACCTGGCAGCACGCGTTCGATATAGCTCATGAACAAATCGGTCGGTCCGACGACGAGCACCCCGCCGGCCTCCATGCGTTTGCGGTAGGTGTAAAGCAGGAACGCAGCCCGGTGCAATGCGACGACGGTCTTGCCGGTGCCGGGGCCTCCCGAGATCACAGTGACGCCCTGCTGGGGGGCACGGATCGCCATATCTTGTTCAGCTTGGATGGTGGCGACGATGTCTCGCATCCGTGGCCCGCGGGCACGTTGTAACGCCGCGAGCAGGGCTCCTTCACCAATGACGACCAGATCGGAGCTGCCGTGCTCGTCCAGGAGATCATCCTCGATACCGATGACCTGGTCATCGCGGCAGCGCAGAACCCGTCGGCGGGAGACGCCCATCGGGTCGGCGGCAGTTGCGCGATAGAAGGCCTCGGCAGCCGGCGCACGCCAGTCGAGCACCAGCGGCTCGTAGTCGTCGTCACGTACGCCGATGCGTCCGATATAACGCTTTTCCTCGTCGGTACTGAAGTCGAGGCGTCCGAAGACCAGGCCTTCGTGCTCGGCATCCAAGATCGCCAACCTCTTGGCTGCCTGGTAGGCAAATGCGTCGCGTTCGAACAGAGCGGTGCCGTCCTCTTCTCGCATCCAATCGGCGCGGTCAGTCAAGAATTTGGCGCGACTCTCAGCCTGTATATTGCGAGCGGCCTCAGTGGCCGACGCAAGGTGGCGATAGACCGTGTCCACATGAGCTTGCTCGATTGCGATCTCATGGGCAAGGATCTCGCTCGCGTTAGGGGAGTGTTCTTCTGTCAAGTGGATCCATCCTCAGAAAAAGCCCGGAAGAACAAGCTTACTCCGTAAGTTCCAGGCAAGCCCCACCCCCTGGCAGAGAAATCGGCTCCCATCGTCGAGCACCAATGATCCAAGGGGTGTTAGCGCGGGCGGTAACGTGAGCAGATCAACCCTAAGGAGGACCTAGCGTGACCAGTGTCAGCATCATCGGGCTCGGCGCAATCGGGGCATCCTATGCCGCGCAGATCGTCGAGGCAGCCCCGCAAACCCAGGTTCGCGTTATTGCGGCGGGGGAGCGGGCGCAGCGACTGCGCGCTGATGGCGTGACCGTGAACCAACGCCGCTTCGATTTTGAGGTTGTGGAGCCCGGACAAAGCAGCGAACCAGCCGATTTGGTGATCGTCGCAGTCAAACACCACGATCTCGCCGAGGCGATCGAGCAGCTTCGCGGTCATATCGGTGAGCGAACGATTATCTGCAGTCTGCTCAACGGTATTACCAGTGAGGAGGAATTGGTGCTGGCCTATCCGCAGGCCTATGTGCCGCTGGCGGTCTGTATCGGTATTGACGCTGTGCGTGATGGTGACAGAGTGCAGTTCACGAAGTTGGGGCGCATCGAGTTCGGGGACGCGGTACCGGGGCGGCGCAGTGCAGAGTTGTGCCGGTTGGACGCCTTACTCACCGAGTTCGCGATTCCACATGTGATCAGCTCCGATGCGCCTCGAATGCTGTGGCGCAAGCTGCTTCTCAACGTTGGCATCAACCAGGTTTCCGCTTTGTTGGAAGCACCCTATGGGCTCTTCCAATCTGGCGGACCGGCACGCGATCTGATGGTGGCGGCGCAACAGGAGGTCATCGCGGTTGCGCAGGCGTGCGGGGTGAACCTCGTGCCAGCTGATATTGACCAGATGATCGGCATCATCGGCAGCCTCGGCCCCCAGAGCTACACGTCGATGGCGCAAGATGCGTTGGCACATCGCCGCACCGAGGTCAATCAGTTCGCCGGCGCTGTCGTGGAGCGTGGGCAAAGACACGGCATCGAAACCCCGGTCAACCGGGTCTTGTTGCAGGCCTTCTTGGCCAAACATCAACTCTGGGGTGTTGCCTAATTTCGCCCGACGACCCGCCACCGACGTCGGTAGCGGGTCGCGAGATGGCCTGTGATCGGGCCTACTTGCTGACGAACAACGGCCAACCAGCTTGCAAAGTGACGCCGAAACCATGCCCGACGATGATGAAAATACCACCGAGGATGGCCAGAACCACTCCGGCGAAGCAGAGCCCAGCGAAGATCTTCGCGATCAGATGAGGACGATGCTCAGCCACATCGTCCACACCCTTCGCCCCGAATGAAAGTGCCCAAACCCCGGCTGCGAAGAGTGTCGGCAGTCCGGCACCAAGGATCAGCGAAAAGATCAGAACCTCGCCGCCGCCTTCAAGGAGTTGAATCAGAGCGTGCATCATCTAGCTCACCTCCGCCAGTTCTCGTTCGGACTGTGGCTCAAGTTCTTTTAGGTCGGCGAAACCCTCCCGCGGATGAGTGGGATCGGGGATCGAGGCGGCGGGCTGCAACGAGGCGCCCTTGCCGTTGTCCGACCAATCCGCGTTGACGTTGTTCTTATCGATCCGGGTGCGCAGCGAGTGGCGGTACATCCAGGCCGAGACAGCCACCATGATCATCGTGATGATCATGGCACCGAACAAACCACCGACGGAATGCCCGATGAACCACATCAGCGCGCCCATCAGTGCCGATGCCGGAAGCGTGATGCCCCAAGCCACGACCATCCTGCCGGCTACTCGCCAATTGACCTTCGCGCCCTTCTTGCCGAGTCCCGAACCGAGAATCGACCCGGTCGCGACGTGGGTGGTCGACAACGCGAAACCCATGTGACTGGAGATCAGGACGACAGAGGCCGTGGAAAACTCCGCAGCCATGCCCTGAGGTGGAGTGAGCTCTACCAGGCCTTTGCCCATCGTGCGGATAATCCGCCAACCGCCAGAATAAGTGCCCAAGGCGATGGCCAGGGCACAGGCGAGTTTCACCCAGAATGGCACCTGATGCAGATCGGTCCATTGGCCCGAAGCGATGAGGGCCAGCGTGATGATGCCCATTGTCTTCTGGGCGTCGTTCGTACCATGCGCCAGCGCGACCAGCGATGCGGAGCCGATCTGTCCCCAGCGGAACCCGGTATCGCGGTACTTGGCCAAGACGTGTTTGGTGACCTTGTGTACCAGCATCGTGCCGACGCCTGCCACGACGATAGCGATGGCCGGTGACATCAGTGCGGGTATCACGACCTTGCCGACCACCCCGTCCGGCTTGGTGCCGTCACCGAGCCAGTTGACGCCGGCGGTGCCCAGACCGGCCATGGTTGCTCCGACCAATCCACCGAAGAGCGCATGAGAGGAACTCGACGGTAACCCGAGTAGCCAGGTAAGCAGATTCCAGACAATGGCGCCCACTAGGCCTGCGAGCACGATCAGCAGCAATGCCTGACCGCCGTCTTGCAAGAGTTCTGGGCGGGGTGCGCCGGAGGCGTCTTGGATGTTCACCACAGAGTTGGTGACGGTCAGTGCGACCTCAACCGACAGAAAAGCGCCGATGAGGTTCAGGATCGCAGACAAGGTAACAGCGGTCTTCGGCTTGAAGGCTTTTGTTGCGATGGACGTGGCCATGGCGTTGGCCGTGTCATGAAATCCGTTGGTGAAGTCGAAAAGTAAAGCGGTGACGACCACCAGCGACAGGATTACGAGCTCTGAAGGCACATCCCTAGTTTGCCTCTTTCCCGTGCTCAGGCGGTAATTAGGAACAAATTCACGGCAACCTTCGGCGATTTGGATTGTCAAAAAACGCGACCGTCGCTAAGGGGTTATAGGCCGAGTGCGTAGTCGTCTGCGTGTTGGAATAGCGACCGTTTTCTTGCATGCCGGAAAAAGAATTTTCGAGGCCTAAAGCCTCCGCTTCAGTCCTGCGAGCATCCGCTCGTGGTTGAAGGCCGCGATTGCGTTCAGATTGATCTCCGCAGGGCATGCACGGGCGCACTCCCCGTAGTACGAACAGGGGCCGAAGAGCTCCTCTGCCGCCCGGACCATCGAGTGCGCGCGGCGCTGTCGTTCGGTCGACGCCATTGGCAGCATCGACAGGTGCGCGAGCTTCGCGCCGGTGAACAGATGCGCCGATCCGTTGGGGCACGCCGCTACACAGGCACCGCAGCCGATACAAGCCGCGAAGTCCAGCGCCTTCTCGGCCTGCTGCTCGCCGACCGGTAGTGAATCGGCGTCGGGGGCGGTTCCTGCATTGATCGAAACATAGCCGCCTGCCCGGATCAGATCGTCCAGCCCGCTGCGATCGACTATCAGGTCACGCACTACCGGGAAACCAGCCGACCGTAGCGGTTCGATACGCACGCTCGCACCATCGTCCAGATTGATCAACCGCTGATGGCAGCTGGGCAGATTGTCCTCGGGGCCGTGTACTTGGCCGTCCACAGTCACGCCGCAGGCGCCGCAAATGCCCTCCCGGCAGTCTGATTCGAAGGCGACCGGCTCTCGGCCGGAGTCGATCAACTGCTCGTTGAGCGCATCGAGCATTTCCAGAACAGAAAGGTGGGGCTCCAGCCCGTCGACTTCGTGGGTCTCGAAATGACCCCGATCGGTCGGGTCTGCCTGCCGCCAAACCTCAACTCGCAGCTTCATTTGTAGCTCCTCGTTGCCAGCGGGATTGCCTCGAAGTCCAACGGTTCGGCATGCCTGGTGAAGACAAGATCACCAGGTGTGCCCTGCGGTGGACCGTCGACCTGCCAGGCTGAAACGAACGCCCATCGTTGGTCGTTGCGTTCGGCCTCGCCGTCGTCTTGGTATTCGGAGCGGAAATGTGCGCCGCACGATTCTTCGCGATCCAGGGCGTCGGTGCACATTAATTCGGCCAGTTCCAGGAAGTCTGCGACTCTCCCGGCTCGCTCCAGTGCTTGATTGAGATGGGCTCCAGAGCCAGGCACCGACAGGTCGTTCCAAAACTCGGCCCGCAACTCACGGACCTCGGCGAGGGCTTGTAATAGTGATGCTCGTGAACGTTCGACCCCGCAACCGCGGTACATGATTTCGCCGAGCCGACGATGAAACTTGGATGCTGCCTGCTTACCGCCGACCGCGAGTAACGATGCGGTTCGCTGCTCAACGCGGGCCACCGCCTCGCGGACAGAGCTATCGGAAGCTGTCGGCAGCGGTTGGCCGAGTAACGGGTTGAGATAGTCGGGAAGCGCGAATGGCAAGGTGAACCAGCCGTCAACGCAGGCCGACAGCAGCGAGTTCGCGCCCAACCGGTTCGCTCCGTGATAGCCCCAGCCGACCTCGCCACCGACGAAGAGCCCAGGTAGCGAGGTCATCTGGTTGAAATCGCTCCATAGCCCACCCATCGTGAAATGTGCGCCTGGCGCGATCCGCATCGGCACCTGGTAGGGATCCTCACCGGTTGCCCGCTTGTACATCTCGAACAGATTGCCGTAGCGCTGCGCGATGGTCTCGCGTCCCTGTGCCTCTAGCGCATCGGAGAAATCCAGGTAAACGGAGTTCGCCAACGGGCCGACGCCATGCCCGGAATCGATTTGTTCTTTCGCGGCGCGCGACGAGATATCGCGGGGTGCGAGGTTACCGAAGGCCGGGTACTTGCGTTCGAGGTAGTAGTCACGTTCGGCCTCGCCGATTTCGGCAGCCGGACGAGTGTCGCCGGTTTTCTTGGGCACCCAGATTCGCCCGTCATTGCGTAACGATTCTGACATCAGGATCGACTTCGACTGCCAGTGACTGGAGATCGGCAACGCGGTCGGGTGGAACTGTACGAAGGACGGGTTGGCCAGATACGCCCCGTGTCGACAGGCCCGCCATGATGCCGAAGCGTTGCAGTTGACCGCGAGCGTCGAGTGGAAATAGACCGAGCCGTACCCACCGGTCGCGAGGATGACCGCGTGCGCAGGTTGCGCCCAGACCTGCCCGGAGACCAGATCACGGACAACAACCCCGCGGCAGACGCCCTGATCGACGATCAGGTCCAGCATCTCAGTACGGGTGTGCAGCTTGACGGTTCCGCGGGTCACCTGCCGCTGTAATGCCTGAGCCCCCGCCACCTGCAACTGCTGACCGGTCTGGCCGCGCGTGTAGTAGGTGCGAGAAACTTGCACGCCGCCGAAAGAGCGGGTGGCCAGGGTGCCACCGTACTCGCGAGCGAACGGAGCGCCGATCGCGTCCATATGATCGATGACCCGCACCGATTCGATACCTAACCGGAATGCGTCCGCCTCGCGAGCTCGGAAGTCGCCGCCCTTGATCGTGTCCTTGACGAATCGATGAAGCGAGTCCCCATCGACTTTTCGGGCGCGGGCTGAGTTAATGCCTCCCTGGGCGGCCACCGAATGTGCCCGACGAGCGGCGTCGTGGTAGGTGAAAGCGTGTACGTCATAACCGAGCTCGCCGAGAGCTGCGGCGGCTCCGGCACCGGCGAGCCCGGTGCCGACCACCACGATCGTCATCTTCTTCGTGTTGAGGGGGCTGACAAGCCGATACTCGTCGCGTCGACGATCCCAGGCCGTCTCGGGATCGCCCTCAGGAACCTTGCTGTTCAGATCGTGCCCGAGTCGCACCCCGGGCACTGTACTGGTCGGGCGCTTAGGAGTGTGACTGTCTTGCGTGGGCGCACTCTCGCGTCCGATTCGCCCGAACTGGTCCTTCAGCTTGTCGGTAATTCTCATGAGAGCACTCCTGTCAAGACCAGGATCGGGATAGCGCCGTTACCGAGCAGAATCGCGACCGCGAGTAGACCGCCGATGAGCGCCAGCGTGGCGCGCCAGCGCCGTCCCATCGCCCCTAGATCCGATGCCATCGTCGTGAATCCCTTGGCCACGTGGATTGCGAGCAGCAGCATCACCAGGGAATAGAAGCAGGCCATCGCCGGACGCCGGAAGCTGGCGACGAGGTTCTCGTAAGCGAAGCTCTCGTCCGAGATCGGCGCGGCGAATCCTGCCGATTGGATGCCAAGGCCGAGCGTGAGATCAAGCACGTGGATCACGATGAAGCAGCCGATCAGTATCCCGGTCAGCGGCATCAACCAGGCACCCCAGGCGCGGGCTCCGCGGATCTTCGCGCGATGCGGTCCGCGAGCTTCGCGACCGCGCCACCAGATCATTGCGGCCGCGCAGATGTGAGCCAACAGCGCGAGACCGAGCACCACGCGCATTGCCCATAAGACGGACAGCTTCGGCAGCAGCGGGTAGAAGGCTTCACGTAGCCAATGCGCATAGTGGTTATATGCTTGCGCACCCTGGAAGACCTTGAGATTGCCGAAGAGGTGAATTGCGATGAAGGCTGCCCACAAGGTGCCGGTGACAGCCATCGTTACTTTGAGTACCCATGAGGGGATCAGATGGTTGCGCTGTGGTCTTTTGTTAGTGACCGGCGGTGGGCCGACCTGGACGACAGCGGTCGCGGCTTTGTCTGCGCGAGTATGGGCGGGCATCGACGTCCTCCTGGCACTGCATCGTGCATTCCGATATCTGACTCTAGCTGCCCGGGCGGCGGCCGAGCTCAGCGGCCTGCAATCAGTGCACTATCTGAACGGCTCCCTCGATCAGAGAATCGCTCAGCGGTCCTCGATGAGCGCCCGGATGAGTGTTACCAGGTGGCCGGTGCTGGGTGCTGAATCGGCAGCTGCTCCAGCGAGCAACGAGCGAATGGACAAGCTCTCTTTATAAGCCGCCAACAGCACGACAAGTTGTTCAGGTGAAACCTTCAAATGTAGGTCTTGACGCGCCAGTACCTCCCTGATACCCGCCACCAGCACTGCGTCCAGACTCGCGTCGACCGATTGCAGGGCTTCGCGAACCGTGGGGTTTCGGATCGCATGCAGCCTGATCTCGTTGGAGGCCATCAGCCACTGGCTGTCAGTGGGGTGAGTGATCTCGAAAATCATGAGAGCCTGCTCGATCACCTCGTCGACGCCGTTCGGCTCGACATATTCATCCGGAACTGAGGCGATGGCCTCGCTTGCAGCGAGCAAGATCGTCTCGGACTGACGCTCGAGCACGGCGAGCATCAGTTCATCCTTTGAGTCGAAGTTCGAGTAGAAGGCGCCTCGGGTGAACCCGGCGCGTTCACAGATCTCCTCGACAGAGGCAGCAAGCACACCTTTCTCGGCAAAAAGTGCCGTTGCTGCGTCCATCAACCGATCCTGGGTCTGCGCGCGCTTGGAACTCAGCCCTGCGGTCATGGTGCCTCTCATAATGCGGATAGAGCACTCTATCGGATGCGCTGACGTATCCGATACGCTACTGTATCAAGCGCCGTCGAAGACGGGAGATTTTTCGTGTCAGCATTGTTATACCGCATCGGCGCGGCATGCTTTCGGCACAAATGGCGTGTGCTTGGGGTCTGGGCGGCGATACTGGCGCTGTTCGGTCTACTCGCGCTGGGTGTGGGTGGCGAGTTTGACGACACCTTCACGATCCCGGGATCGAACTCCCAGCGTGCTCTCGAGCAACTCTCCGTGACCTTCCCGGGAGCCGCGGATGCCATGGCGACCATCGTCGTCGAAGCTCCCGCCGGAACGCGCATCGACGACGAGCCAGCTCGCCAAGCCATGCAGGAGTATGTCGACTTCCTTCAGACGGATCTCGAGTTCGTCAATGCTGCCCAGCTCCCCTATAACGATTTTATTAAGGGCCTGATCTCCGAGGACGGCTCGTACGCCATGGTGCAGGTGCAGGTACAAGGGATGGTTTCGACGTTCACCCAAGACCAGCGCGCTGAACTGACCGAGGCGGCTTCGACGATCACCGAGTTGCTGCCGGGTTCTTCGGTGATGGTCGGCGGGGATGTCTTCTCGGTAGAGATGCCGGAGATCACTGTTGTTGAGGGGCTAGGTGTTGTAGTTGCGCTCATCGTGCTGACCGTACTGCTCGGGATCGTCGCAGCGTTCATGCCGATCCTCTCGGCCATCACCGGTGTAGGCATCGCGGTCTTCTTGGTATTGATCGGCGCGAGCGTCATCACCGTGAGCTCCACTGCATTGATCCTGGTGGTGATGCTTTGTTTGGCTGTCGGCATCGATTATTCGCTCTTCATCATTTCCCGACATCGTGACCAGTTGATCAAAGGCTTGGATACCGAGGAATCGGCTGCCCGGGCCGTTGCTACCAGCGGCTCTGCGGTGGTCTTCGCGGGCCTGACAGTGATCATCGCGCTGGTCGGCCTGAGCATCGCCGGCGTGCCTTTCCTATCCGTGATGGGAATGTTCACCGCCGTCGGGGTAGCAATCGAGGTCTGTTTGGCGCTGACCATGCTGCCGGCGTTGTTGGGCCTGCTGGGAGACCGACTGCGCCCGAGTGAGCGCAAGGCGAGACGACTGGAGAACCAACGTTCCGGACGGGCCTCCAGATGGTGGGTCAGGACAGTCACGAAATGGCCGTTGGTCACCGTACTCATCGTGGTAGTCGGCTTGGGAGCGGTGGCACTACCCGCCCGCAATATCGAGCTGGCACTGCCGAACTCGGGACGCTCGGCACCCGGCGCCCAGGACCGCGTCACATTCGATCTGATCACCGAGCAATTCGGGATCGGTTTCAACGGCCCTTTGGTGATCACCGGCACAATCGTGGAGTCGAATGACCCGATGGGCCTGCTCGACGATATGCGCGCCGAGATCGAACAGATCGACGGCGTTCACATGGTGGCCGCGGCGGTGCCGAATCAGAATGCCGATACAGGAATGATTCAGGTGATCCCCAGCAGCGGACCGGATGATCCTGCTACCGCGGAGCTTGTCAAGGCCCTGCGCGCCCAGCACGATCATTGGCTCGCCGAATATGGCGTGGATACTGCGGTCACCGGCCTGGTCGCGGTACAAATCGACGTTTCCGACAAGCTCGGAGCAGCTTTGCTGCCCTTCGGGATCTTCGTGGTGGGCCTGTCTTTGATCCTGCTGACGACGGCGTTCCGTTCACTGCTGGTACCGATCAAGGCGGCATTCGGCTACTTGCTATCGGTGCTCGCAGCTTTCGGCGTGGTCACCCTGGTCTTCAATGAGGGTGTTGGTGCGTGGCTGATCAATCTCAGCGAACCCGAGCCGATCATCAGTTTTCTACCGATCATCTTGATGGGCATTTTATTCGGCCTTGCAATGGACTACGAGGTCTTCTTGACCTCACGGATGCGCGAGGAATACGCGCACGGCAATGACAACTGGATCGAGGATGGCTTCGTCGGTTCGTCGAAGGTCGTCATCGGAGCTGCATTGATCATGGTTTCGGTTTTCATCTTCTTCGTACCGACCGGCATCGGACCGATCAAGCCGATTGCGCTGAGTTTGGCGCTCGGGGTGGCCTTCGATGCTTTCTTGGTGCGGATGACTCTCGGCCCGGCGTTGATGAAGCTGGGCGGCGCCAAGGTCTGGTGGCTGCCGACGTGGCTCGATAAACGGCTACCGGTTATCGATGTCGAGGGCGAGGCGTTGACTCATCAAACCGAGCTTGCGGCCTGGCCGACCCCCGGCGATAGATCGGCGATATACGCAGAGGGGCTGTCGGCGGTCGCTGAAGGTGTCACGCTCTTCGACCATGTCGATCTCAGTGTGTTACCCGGGGAGGTGCTCCTTGTGGAGGGCTCACGAGCAGCCCGGTTCGCACTCATGTATGGCTTGGGTGGACGGGTGAAGTTCACCGAAGGCGAAGCTAAGGTGCTCGGACGGATACTGCCCGAGGAAGCATCGCTGGTTAGGACCCACACGCCGCTACTGCAGCCCGCGACCCCGGATCCGGCCACTGAGCTGCGTCGAGGATGCGGAGGAGTCGTCTTCGTCCCATCACTGAGCGAACTGCCGTCGGAGACCATCGAGCTACTGAATCAAGCAATGGTCGCTCCCGTGCCCGCCGGAGAACAAGCGACCAGCTGGTTGCTCGGGATACCTCTCGGAGCGGACCCGACGAGCTATCTTACCGTGGACGCACGTGTGCTGCGCCTGAGCAGTGGCTCGGATCGGTTCACGCATACCGAGCAGACCACAGCGGCTGGTAACCGGCCCAGCAGAGCAGCTTACGAGCGAAGCGAGGAGGACGGTTCGTCCGATCAAACCTTGGCTTCTGAGATGACCAGCGTCGTTGGAGGGGTTGGACAATGAGCGCGAATCTTGTGAATGCACAGGGACGGATCCGTTGGACGACATGGCTCGGGCTGGTGCTGGTCCCCGTATTGATCGTTGGTGGATTGCTCTGGGCGACCTGGGGTAGTGACGCGCGAATGAAGACCGTTCGTGCGGCGGTGGTTAATCAGGATGTCGCGGTCGAAGTGCAGGGCCAGCTGGTGCCGATGGGACGTCAACTGACCGCTGCCTTGGTTGACTCGGACCGTCAACAGAATCTTGCCTGGGAGCAGGCAACCTTGAGCGGTGGAGAAGCAGGGCTGAAGACCGGCGAGTATGCGGCGATGGTCGTGATTCCGGAAAACTTCTCGGCCGCGGCGACCTCCTATGCAGGCGCGGCAGCAGACGCATACTCCGCTACGATCCAAGTGGAGACCTCGCCGGTGGCTGGTATCGCGGACGCGACTCTGGGCAGAGTTGTCGCTCAGGAAGCGGCGCGGGTGCTCAACGAGACATTGACGTCGGCATATCTGGACCAGATCTACATCGGGTTCAACCAGATGGGTGAGCAATTCGTCACCCTCGCTGATGCTGCTTCGCAGCTGTCCGATGGTGCTGATCAACTGGCCGACGGAACCTCCCAGCTGGCTGATGGTCTCGGCCAGGCGGCTTCGGGAGTCGGCCAGTTCGCGAACGGTGTCGGGCAGGCGTCCGATGGAACTCAGCAGTTCGCGAGCGGAATCGGACAGTACGGTGCCGGCATAAATGAGTTCGCGAGCGGTATCGGACAGTATGCTTCGGGGGTCGGCGAGTTCTCCGATGGAGTGGACCTCTACGCGGCAGGCATGAATACTCTGGCCGCAGAGGTCGCACCGCTGCCCGATGGTGCCGCACAGTTGGCCGATGGTATGCAGCAGGTCTCCGATGGAGTGGGCCAGTACGTCGACGGCATAAACCAGATCGTTGACCCGGTGGCCGATCTGCTCACCCGATATCCCGAGCTAGCGGAAACAATTCAACAGATCTCGGGGGATCAGGCCGGTTTGGACCAAGCGGTCGCCGTGATGCGGCAGATACAGGACGCGGTCGCCGAGCTCGAGGCACTCAACGGGCTGAGCACCGCGGAGCTCGAAGTACTCTTCCCCTGCCCGCCACCGCAGGCTCCGGAGCTGCCGATGGACTGCGAAACCTATTACCGGGCGATCCGGTTGGGTATCGGATCTGCGAACCAGGTGTTGGACGAGATCCGTCAGAATGAAGACCTCGGTCCGATCATCGAGGTGCTGGAGGGGCTACCGGATCAGTTGGCCGGGATTCAGCTGCCCGAAGGCGGCATCAACCTCCTCGACACCGTCACCCAGCTACGCGACGGCGGCGTCGCACTGAAGGACGGTACCGCCGAACTTGCGGCCGGGGTGGACGAATTCGCAGCCGGTATGCAACCGCTGGTGGAAGGCATCAATCAGACCGCCGATGGTGCCGCTCAGTTGGCCGACGGTGCCACGCAGTTGGCCGATGGCGGGACGCAACTTGCCGATGGTGCCACGCAGTTGGCCGTTGGCGGAGCCCAACTGGTTGATGGCGCCAACGAACTTGCCGACGGTATGACCCAACTGAGTGACGGCGCCAATGAGCTATCGGACGGGATGAACCAGCTCGCCGATGGCGGCGTCGAGCTCAGCGGTGGTGCTGCGCAACTCGCGGACGGTATGGGCCAGTTCTCTGATGGGATCGCCGAAGGCAAGGACCAGATCCCTTCGTACAGTGATAGCGATCGTGAGACCCTCTCACAGGTGGTCGCCTCTCCAGTGGCCGCCGGCAATCTCTTGGGTACCGCAACGGTGGGCACCGGATGGGCCACCGCACTAATGGTGCTCGCTTTGTGGGCTGGAGCATTGGCGACCTTCATGGTCGTGCAGGTTTTGAGCAAGAGGCTCCTGACATCGGCTCTTCCCTCGGCCTACTTGGTAGCGGCGGCACTATTACCCGGCGTGATCGTGGTGAGCATTCAAGCGGTCGCAGTGACCGCGATCGGGCAGGCCGCGATGGGATTGCCGTTCGTGAAACTGATGGGTTTGTTGGGCATCAGCCTGCTGGCCGCGCTCACATTCGTAGCGATCAACCACGCGCTGGTTGCCTGGTTCGGCAGAGTCGGACGCTTCATCTCATTTGTCTTCGTCGTGGTCGCGCTGGCGCCGATGCTGACTGATGCGATGCCCAGCCTGCTCGCGAGCCTGCGTTCGATTTCGCCGATGAGCCCGGCGCTGGACGCGATGCGCTCGTGGATCACATCCTCCACCGGCACTGTGGTGGCGGTCTTCCAACTGGTGCTGTGGCTGCTTGCCGGGCTAGGTGCGAGCGCGGCTGCAATCGTCAAGAATCGCACGACTAGCCTAGATGCCTTGGCGAAGGCACAGCTGAATCCGGATTAGCGATGGTGAGATCATCGAGCATCGGCTGCCTGAGCGTGCGACTCGGATGGCGTCGCGATAGACCGTGGTGCGGGTCGGGGACGATTTCAAGTCGTGGTCAGCTACTCAACGATCTGTCTCAAGCTTTCGTGAGACCGCCCCGGCCAACTACACTTGGAAGAAGGCAGCGGCTGCAGCACGGAATGGCCGCTGAGGCGAGGTAGAGAGGGGAGGAAGATGGCTCTTTCGGAAGAAGAACAGCGACTCCTGGAGCAGCTTGAAGCGTCATTGGCTGCGGACGATCCGAAACTAGCTCAGACCCTCGGATCGACCGGTACCCCTCGTCAGATACATGGGCGTCGCGCGACGTTGGCTGGCGTACTTTTTATCATCGGCCTGGTTCTATTGGTGCTCGGACTGCAGACGTCCTGGATCGTCAGCGTGTTGGGTTTCATCGCAATGTTGACGGCGACTGTCATCGCGTTGGGCTCGTGGCACAAGGCGACAGGGTCGGATACCAAATCAAAACACAAGCCGGCATCGAGTTCTGAGCCGTTCATGGGCAAGATGGAGGATCGCTGGCGTCGCCGTCAAGAGGGCGGACTGTAAGAATCTGAGGTTGTCGGCAGTGCGAGATGCGCTGCCGACAGAGTCCGTAATGGCGCGGAGATAGCGAGCAGCAGACATGAAGATCGTGGTTGCGCCGGACTCGTTCAAGGAATCGATGACCGCAGCTCAGGCTGCGGCTGCGATGACCAGAGGTGTGCGGGCAGTTTATCCGGATGCTGAGTGCATCGAGGTTCCAATGGCCGACGGCGGCGAGGGAACCGTTGATGCTCTGGTTGCTGTGCTCAACGGTAGCTGGCGCACCGTTCGAACAGTCGATGCGTTGGGACGTCCGATCGAGGCCGGCTACGGGCTCACTGATGACGGATTGGTCATCATCGAGGTGGCCGCCGCGGTCGGTTTGGGCCAGATTTCTCCGGATGAACGTGAGATCCGGCAGGCTAGCTCGCTGGGCGTGGCAGATCTGATCATTGATGCACTCGACGCGGGCGCCACTCGTTTCATTATCGGGTTGGGTGGTAGTGCCACAACCGACTGCGGAGCGGGCATGCTTACCGGACTTGGCGTGAAATGGCTTGCTGCCGACGGACGAGAGCTCGCACCGCGACCGGCAGCACTGGCCGCACTCTCCAGCGCGGATCTGAGCGGGCTGGATCCTCGGTTGGCCCAGGTCCAGATCGAGTTGGCGTGTGATGTCAGTAATCCACTGCTCGGCAACGATGGAGCGGCCGCTGTCTTCGGCCCGCAAAAAGGTGCGACCGCAGATGACGTCGTCTTCCTTGACGGGATCCTTGAGCGGGTCGCGGACGCGTTGGTCGGCGCCGGTACCCCGGATGTGCGTGACCGGGCAGGCGCGGGCGCGGCAGGTGGTCTCGGCGCTGCTTTCTTGGCTATCGGGGCCCAGAGGCGCCGCGGTGCTGAGGTGGTGGCAGATGCTGCGCACCTGGCAGAGGCGGTCGAGGGTGCCGATCTGGTGCTGACCGGGGAAGGTGGGATGGATTTCCAGACTCTTTCGGGTAAGACGCCAGCCGGGGTGGCGGACGTTGCCGCCAGATTTGGTGTGCCCGTGATCGCCTTCGGAGGAACTCTCGGCCGTGGAGCGCAGGACTTGGTCGGCAAAGGGTTCGAGGCTATCGTGCCGATCATGCCTGGCCCCGGGAGTTTGGCAGAAGCGCTCGCCAATGGTCCTAAGAACCTTGAGCTGGCAGTGGCCACCGCCATGCGTCTGCTGAGGCTCGGGGCCACCAACTTTTCATAGCACCATCGCGGCGATCCATCCGGCGATCAGTAGCGGGATGTTGAAGTGGATGAAGGTCGGGATCACGGTATCTCTGATGTGATCATGTTGGCCGTCAGCGTTCAGGCCGGCTGTCGGGCCGAGCGTCGAGTCCGAGGCCGGTGAACCTGCATCGCCCAGCGCGCCGGCCGTGCCGATGATCGAAACCGTGGCTAGCGGTGAGAACCCGAGAGTTACGCAAAGTGGCACGTAGATCGCGGCAATGATCGGCAGCGTCGAGAACGAGCTACCGATTCCCATCGTGATCAACAAACCCACCAACAACATCACGAGTGCGCCCATTGCCTTGTTGCCGGCGAAGAGGGTGGCACTGCTGGAGACCAGCGGTTCGATCTCGCCGGTGGCCTGCATCACCGCAGCGAAGCCTTGGGCGGTGATCATGATGATGCCCACCAGCGCCATCATCCGCATGCCACCGGTGAAGACCGCGTCCGATTCTGACCACTTGATCGAACCGGAGGCGATGAACAGAACCAGGCCGGCCAATGAGCCGATGAGCAGCGGATCAGCCTCCCCTCCGGCGGCGGTCAACCAGAGCTGGATGCCGAAGCAGGCAACGATGGCAGCCACGGCGATCGCGATCCGGTAGGGATGAATCTTCTTGGTTTCGGTTATCTCGATCTCAGGTACCACGTAGCTGCGCGGCTTGCGGTAGGTAACCAGGAGTGCGATCAGCAGTCCAGAGAGCATTCCCAGCGCCGGGATGCCCATTGCTTTCATCGCGGAAACGTTGCTGACGTCCAACCCTGCATTCATGATGTTCTGGTACAAGATGTCATACAAGAAGACCCGCCCGAAACCCAACGGCAGATACATATAGGTGGTGACCAGCCCGAACGTCAGCACGCAGGCCACTGCTCGCCGGTCGAGTTTGAGACGACTCATCACAATCAGCAGCGGGGGAATCAGCAGCGGAATGAAGGCGATATGCACCGGAATCAAGTTCTGACTCATCACAGCCATTGCGCCGATACCTGCGAGCATGCCCCACTTCGCCCAGGCCGCGGCCTTCTGAGCCGCGGACATGTCTGGTGAGTCGAGCTTGTCGATCAGCCAATCGGCTAGCACTTGCGGAAGACCGGAATGCGCGACCGCCATTGCGAAGGCGCCCAGCAACGCATAAGACAGCGCGATCTTCGCTCCCGCACCAAGGCCGTCTTGGAAGGCGACCATGGTGTTGTCCAGCCCAAGACCTGCAGCAAGGCCGCCGATCAGAGAACCGATGAACAATGCGAGCACGACATGCACCCGGATGAATGAGAGCACAAGCATGACGATGACAGCGAGTACGACGGCGTTCATGAAGACCGGTCCTCAAGGTTGACTGCGGGCCTCGGGCAGTCTAGCCGAGGCCCTCCCGGCAGGGTCTGTCAGGTCCGCACTCTGCGTCCGGGTAACAGCGATCGTGGCGCCAGACGCGCAACCAATCGCTTGGGCTTTCCCACCGCGGAGTACAACTGTGCGCTCACGAGCGCGACATCGTCGCCCACTTCGACCTCGGTTGGTGGCGCAGCCGCATACCGCTGGCGCTCGACGAGCACGGCGATCCGACGCAGCGCAGCGCGTCCTTCGGCGGTCAGACCGGGCCAAGGCAGTCCAGCGAGTTGTCTTGGCGTGACGGCTGGCCATGCCAAGTTCAGGTCGCTCGCGGTCGCCTCTAATTCACGCCATGCGCCGGTCACTCGATCCGCACTGTGCACAGCGCTCAGGCGCCGATGGCGTAATAGCGCACGGATCAGGGCCGGGCCCGCCGCAACAAGCAACGCACCTATGATCCCCAGTGGTATCCGCGGATCGAGCGAGCGTGCGGAGGATGCTTGGGGATCGCTGCTGGACGAGGACTGGTCGGTGGAGTCTACTTCTTGCTCTTCTTGCGCTTCTTGCTCCTCTTGCTTCTCCTGCTGCGGTGGGTCGGTCGGCGACGCGTCCGCCGACGACTCGGGATCCGCCTCTTCCTCCCGATCGGAAATTGAGACGGTTGGTTCAAACCCCACCCAGCCGAGCCCGTTGAAGTAAAGCTCGGGCCAGGCATGCATATCGTGCGAGGTCACGAGCCACGAGCCATCGCCTTGTTGAGCGCCAGAGGTGAACCCGACAGCAACTCGGGCCGGTATACCTAGTGTCTCGGCCATCACAGCCATCGCTGAAGCGAAATGAATGCAGTATCCGCTGCGGTCATTGAACAAAAAGTTGGTCAACACCGAATACCCGGTGCCTTCGGGGGCGCGCAGGTCATAGCTGAATCGGGAGGGATCGGTCAGCCAGCTCTCCAAGGCCAAGGCTTTCTCGCCATCGGAGCTCGCGCCGTCGGTGATTTCGTGAGCCAGGTCGATGATTTCTGCAGGCAGCTCGTCGGGGATGGTGCTGCCGTCGATCGTGCCTGCCGAGGCATGCGCCAGGTCTTCGGCATCGGGGATGGGAAGCAGGCTCGCAACCGAATACGACTGACCGGCCAGACCGCGGGAATCGCTGCCGATATCGAGGACAGTCAGAGTCCGAGGATCGTAGCTCCACGAACCTACCGGGTCCCAATTCAGCGGCGCATAGGGCACCGGGAGATAGTTCGATTCATAGTCACCGATATCGACCTGGGTGACGACAGGCAGCTGCGTTGTCGAGACCGACTGTTCTCGCGGATAACCAGGCAAGAGCCGCATCTGGTCCAGCTGCCAGCCATTCTCAGTCATCACCGTCAAAGCCGTGCTGCGCAGCCGCAGACCATCGGGGACAGAGGTGGTGTATCTCAATAGTGGACGTTCATCGGGGCGGTGCAGATTCGCATTGAGATCGATTGTCGGATCGATCAGATCGACGGACTGGCTGCGTCCGAACCTGCCCTGGGGCAGCCAGCTTTGGCCGTCGGGCGGAACGGCAAGCCCAATCACGACAGCGCTCGCGATGGACACAATGCCCAGGCCTACCGCCAGGCCGGCGAAACCGCGAAGATTGAATTTTGCCTCGTCTTTGCTGCTCAGACTCCGGGGCCAGCGTCGCTCGTGGTCGACGGTTCGTGACGCCAACAGCACGAGCCACCCGGTACAAACCGCCACGATCGAGATGACATTGACGGCGGTGTCGAGTACCAGCATGGCGACGAGATAGCCGCCCAAGACCGGTAGTGCGGCCAACAACACGTTACGAGCATTGATGAAGGCCAGATCGATCGCGATGGTGAGCAGCCCGACCCCAACCAACAGCAAGACCAGCGTCGGGTCATCGGCGGCCATCGGTACCGTCTGCACCGAGATCTGCTCAATGGCCTGCTGCCAAGTCAGTTCGAAGACCGACCATGGCCGAGTCTCGTCCGAGCCGCCGGCTGCAGCGGCCGCGCCCAGCCAGACCATGGCGAAGCCGGCGAACATTTGTGCAAGGGTGCCTGGCCAATTCAGCTGGGTCAGCCGCCGTAACGACAAGGCCACCGCTTCGAGGACGACCACCACGATTGCTGCACCCGGCAGCAGTCGTGGATCCGAAGTCAGCTGAAGCAGCGGAAGCGTGCCGAGGAAAGCAGCGATCGCGACTGCGGTCGTGTTGCGAACCGAGCCGATCATGTGGCCAATACCCCGCTCGCCTCGCGCAGCGCGGCCCAGGCGTTCGGCACTGACGTCGACGCGGTTGCCAGGCTCACCTGCCAACCTCGGTTCGCCAATTCCATTGCATAGTGTGCTTGCGCGGAACCCTGTCTACTACCCGCGAAGGTACCGACGTCGAGCAGTAACGCATGTGCCGAACCTGATCGAGGGGTCGCCTCTATCAGTGTCGCCAGGTCAACATCGGTCAACTGGCCGAGCACCGCCAGCACTGAAGAGCTTGGACGCCTTTCCTCACCGGCAGCGAAGAGCCCTGCGGCTAGCGACTCCGCGCTGGTCAGGGTGATATCGGTCAGTTCGTGGAGTAGCTGCGTTCTTCGGATGCTCCGGTCGGAATCTGGGCTGAACGTCAGACCATCGGCGTCGGCAAGCTCCAGAGTCGAGCCTTCCGCCAGCAGCGCGAGACCGGCCGAAGCTGCTGCGGAGACCGCCCATTCGAACGAACTTTGCGGTCCTGTCCCCGCATGTGCGCAAGCGCGGTTGTCGACCAGCAGCCGGGTACTGGGTTGCCAGGACTGTTCTTCGCGGCGCACCATCAGTTCGCCCACCCTGGCAGTCGAACGCCAGTGAACGCGCCGCACATCGTCCCCACGCCGGTACTCGCGCACTAGTACATCGTCTTGGCCGACCAATCCGGCGCTTGCTGTCCGAGCCTCGGCAGACAACCCCGAGCTGCCCGCTCGTAGCCCGCCCAATTCGAAGATGCGTGGCGTAACGGCGATCTCGGTCGTGGTCACGAATGCCATATCGTTACGTGCCAAACCGAACGGATCCAAACTGCGTACCAGCAGTGGGCCGATCCGAAACCTTCCGCGCTGCACACCCTCCAAGCGATAACCAACCCGGTAGCCTTTCGAAGGAACCCCTCCTGATAAGGCAAAGCGGGGACGAATCCCCATTGAGGGCGGCACCACATCCTCGAAGTGCAGTAGTCGCGGCAGACCGCCACCCGAACTGGTCAGGTCGATCGCGACCCCGAATTCGGTACCCACCGGCACGCTGGTCACCGCCAGCCGGCGCTCATGACGCAGACCTTTGACCGGCGAGGAGACCATCAGCAGTGCTCCTATCGCCACGACGCAGGCGAAGGCACCCAACCAGATGAGATCGCGCGAAGTGAAGAGGATGCCAAAGAGCACGACCAGCAGGCCGAAGACGAGGACGATACGTCCGCGCGGAGTAAGTCGGCGCCAGGCCTGCACGGTCAGGCACTCCGGGGTAGCGCCACCGTCGCTGCGGCTGCTGTTACGGCGTCCGCGCCGGAACGTCCGGCCAGCCGGGCAGCCGAGCTCGGCAGCACGCGATGCGCGAGTACCGGAGCGAGTAGAGCCTGCACATCGTCAGGAATGACGTAGTCGCGGCCATCCATCGCAGCTCGTACCCGCACGGCGCGTAGCAATTGCAGGCCTGCGCGCGGCGAAGCGCCGAGCCGCAGGTCGCTACTGAGTCGGGTGGCTTCCATGATGTCGACGATGTATTCCTTGACCGGCTGAGCGACGTGAACCTCGCTGATTCCGGCAGCAAGACGAGTGACGGTGGCCCCATCGGTCACCGCTTGAAGGCTGGCCAAAGGATTGGCTGCGCCGTGTGAACCGAGCATCTCGAGCTCGGCGCCTCGGGTCGGATAGCCCATCTCGATACGGGCCATGAAACGGTCTCGCTGTGCCTCGGGCAGCGGGTAGGTGCCTTCCATCTCGATTGGGTTCTGAGTAGCGACCACCATGAATGGCGGAGGTAGCCGGTGTGTCCGTCCATCCACACTTACCTGGCGTTCTTCCATTGCCTCGAGCAGCGCCGACTGGGTTTTGGGTGAAGCGCGGTTGATCTCATCGCCGACCACGATGTTCGCGAAGACTCCACCGGGTTTGAACTCGAACTCCCGCGTGTCTTGGTTATAGACCGAGACCCCGGTGATATCTGAGGGTAAGAGATCGGGGGTGAATTGGATGCGCCGCACTCGGCAGTCGATTGCGCGTCCCAAAGCCTTGGCCAACATGGTCTTACCCACCCCGGGCACATCCTCGATGAGCAGGTGGCCGCCGGCGAACAGAACCAGGATCGTCAGGTCGATCTGTTCGGCCTTACCTTCGATGACGCTGGAGATCGCGGTCCGCATTGCCTGCGCAGTTTGTTGCACCTGCCGGAGATCGAGTTTCGGGGTGAAGACGCGTTGAGCTGTCACGGAACGAGATCCCCTCGGTTGACGAATGCGGGCGCCAGCAATCTTAGCCGGGCGGCCCAATCTGATTTCATCGCGCGAGGTGGTGAACACGCGAGGGAGCCACGTCCAGAATGGGACGAGAGTGGAGGTGAATGGAGTAAGATGGAGCGAAGTGGAGGATGGGGTCCTGGATTGGAGCGGGGGTGGTGCCGATGTTTCTCGGTACGCACACTCCCAAACTCGATGACAAGGGCCGCTTCGTTCTGCCTGCGAAGTTTCGGGATGAGCTGGCCGAAGGGCTGGTAGTGACCAGGGGGCAGGATCGCTGTTTGGCGATCTATCCGATGGCCACGTTCGTTGCGAAGACCCAGCAGATGGCTCAAGCCCCGGCGACGGTGCGTCAGGTGCGCGATTTCCAGCGCATGTTGGCGTCATCGGCCAGCGACGAAGTGCCAGACAAGCAGGGCCGCATTTCGGTGCCGGCCGTGTTGCGTGATTACGCGGGTCTGGACAAGGAAATCGTCGTGGTGGGAGCCATCGACCGGGTCGAAATCTGGAACCCGCAAACCTGGCAGGACTACTCCGCTGCGCAGGAGGCTTCCTTCGCCGAACTGAATGAAGAGATCTTCCCGATCCTGTGATCGGGCAGTCGATTCCAGTGAGCGAAAGAAGAACGACACCGCTGTGCCGTCCGGCTTCAATCCGGGCTCACAGCTTCCTGGCGTCACTTCCCCGATGCCAGGCGGCTTTGGGTTCTGGAGTCCGGATTGGAACCAGGCGTCACAGCAGACGACTACTGCCCGGGAGGAGCGATGGATGTGAGTGAGCCCACCTCCGTCCCAGCTCCCACCGACCCCGCGACGTTGGCCCTCGACCAACACGGTGCCGTCGTGCATACCCCGGTGATGCGTGACCGCATCACTTCAATCCTTGCCCCGGCATTAGCGCGGCCGGGCGCGATTCACGTCGATGTCACTCTTGGCATGGCTGGGCACGCCAGCGCGATCCTGGCGAGTTGTCCGCAGGCAGAGCTGATCGGCATTGACCAGGATGAGGACGCACTCGCGATCGCCGAGCGCACCTTGCAGCGTTTCACTGGGCGCTTCCGGTTGATAAGGGCGCGTTTTGATGAACTTGCAGATGTCCTCGATGACCTGGGCGTCGCCGAGATCAATTCTCTGCTGGCAGATCTGGGACTGTCGAGTCTGCAGATCGACCAGCGTGAGCGCGGTTTCGCCTATGCGGCCGACGCTCCTTTGGACATGCGCATGGATACCCGCAATCCGAGGACTGCGGCCCAGGTGCTCAATTCTGCCTCCAAGGCGGAATTGGTACAGATTTTGCGCCGCTATGGAGAAGAGCCCCATGCCGAGCGGATCGCCCGTGCGGTCGTTGTCGAACGTGATCGTGAACCGTTCACCAGCTCGGCGCGACTGGTCCAGGTGATCTCCTCGGCACTGCCGGCAGCGGTACGGCACGGTGGTGGGCATCCGGCGAAGCGCACGTTTCAGGCATTGCGCATTGAGGTCAACCGCGAATTGGATGCGCTGGCCGGCCTGCTGCCCGACGCACTTGATCGACTCGCGGTCCACGGCCGCATCGCGGTGCTTGCCTATCACTCGCTGGAGGATCGGCTGGTCAAACAGACCTTCGCGGATGCCACCAGTGATGGCGCGCCGCCCCGGCTACCCGTCGTCCCCGAATCGCTGTTGGCCCGGTTCGCGGCGCTCACTCGTGGTGCTGAAAAACCCTCGGCAACCGAGGTCGCCCAAAACCCGCGCGCAGCCTCAGCTCGCCTGCGCGCTATCGAACGCATTCGCCCTGGTCAGATTCCGAGCCGCAAGGAGGCCCGATGAGTGCTTTACAGGCACCGATCAACCCCGGTTCGGATGCCCGGCCGACAGTTCTACGGGCCGTGCCCAAGCAGCCGCGCCAGCTGGCCCAGCTGCCGTTCATCTTTTTCATCGTGGCGCTGCTGGGTGGCGGTCTGACCGGAGTGTTGGTCTTATCGACGACGATCCAGACCCAGTCGAGTGAGGTGGCAGCTTTACAGACGCAGGAGGCGCAGCTGCGCTACCAGGAGGCCGCGCTGGTGGCGCAGGCACAGGATTTACGTTCGTCCCAGAACCTCGCCGAGCAGGCCTGGGCCCTGGGAATGCGGCCGAACCCGCATCCGGCTTTTATCAAGATGCCGGATGGCGAGATCTTCGGCGTGCCGACCGAAGTGCAAGGTAGCGAACTTCCAGGTATGGTGCCTGCGGCGCCCGTGGTTGCCGAGCCAAGCGAACCGGCAACCCCCGAGACCGAGACTGCAACGACCGAGACTGAGACGGCAACGACCGAGACTGAGCCAGCGCCAGCGGAATCGTCCGAACCGGAGACAGACATCCAGAGCGAGACGGCTGCGCTGCCCGAAGATAACGCTGCGGCGCTGGAGCAGCCAGCAGTCGACGAAACCATCGCGCAGACAGGGGACGAGACACAATGAGCGGTGTCAACAAACCCCGCAGCTGCCGATCGCCTCGACCAATAGACGCATCACGATCTTCTTCGTCTTCGTGGCGGTTTTGCTCAGCATCGCGTCGGGTCGGGCCCTCTTGCTGCAGGGTATCGACGCTTCCGCGTACGCTCAGACAGCCGCCGCTCAGCTCAACCAGTCTCAGGTGCTGAAAGCCGATCGTGGCGTGATCTACGACCGTAACGGAGAGGTGCTGGCAGAAACCCAGCCGGCTTTTTCAGTGATCGCAGACCCGTATTCGATCTCATCCAACGGCGCCGATCCCGATCATATGACCGCCGAGCAGCGCGCCAAGGCCGAGCAGGCTCCGGCCGCCATCGCCGGGATCCTGGTGAAGTACCTCGGCGGCAGCAAAGACGACTATCTCAAGCAGCTCAGCAACGCGCGCACCAGTGATGGGGGACCCAACCAGTACGAGTTGATCGCCCGAAAGGTGTCGGCTGCGGTCTATCAGCAGATGACGGCAGAGCTGGACGCAGGCGGCTGGTACGGAATCTACTCTGCGCCAGATCCGGTGCGCTACTATCCGAACGGCACTTTGGCCTCGAATGTGCTCGGCTTCGTCAACTACGACGACGAGGGTGCCGCTGGTCTGGAATATGGCCAAGACGAGCACCTGACGGGTACCGACGGCAAGCAGACGTACCAGTCGTCGTATTACGGCACAATCCCGCTGGGCGACAGTACTCTGATCGAACCCATCGACGGCGCATCCTATACGCTGACGATCGATTCCGAGCTGCAATGGATGGCCGAGACAGCCTTGACCAATGCGGTCGACAACGCGAAGGCCAAGAGCGGCACGGTGATAATCCAGGCCGTTCAGACCGGGGAAATCCTCGCGATGTCGACGGTGCCGACCTTCGACTCGAACAACCCCGCCGCAGCCGATCCCGATGATCTGGGGAACCGCGTCATCACCGATGCTTACGAGCCGGGCTCGGTACAGAAGGTGCTGACCATGGCTGCACTACTCGATGCCGAGCTCATCACCCCCGACACCAGGGTGCAGGTGCCGAGCCAGATCCTGTCCGGTGATGCGCCGATCCGCGATGCGTGGAGCCACGGCACTTTGGAGCTCACCGCACGCGGTGTGCTCGCCCAGTCATCAAATATCGGCACCGTCCAGTTGGCCCGGCAGATAGATAAAGCACGGCTCTCCGAATATTTGGCATCTTTCGGGCTCGGCTCCTCCACTGGCATCGAATTGCCGGGCGAGCCCGCAGGGAGCTTGGGTATCCTGCCAGGTACCGATATGGCCGACTACACCCGTGATCAAATCTCTTTCGGGCAAGGATTATCAGTGACTGCAGTGCAGGAGGCCTCAGCCATCTCGGCGATTGTCAACGGTGGCGTCTATCACCAGCCGACCGTCATCGCCTCGGCCACCACGATGAGCGGTGAGAAGATCGACTTCGACCGTACCGAGCCGCGACGGGTGATCAGCGAAGACGCCTCGGCTCAGGTCGTCAACATGATGGAAGCCAGCGTCGCTTCGCCCGAGATGACCACCGCGGACTCGCAGATGATCGACGGCTACCGAATGGCCGGCAAATCAGGAACGGCACAGAAAGCAGATCAGTACGGAAACTACGGTGGCGGCTACACAGGTTCCTATGTTGCAGTGGCTCCTGCCGAGGATCCGCAGATATTGGTCTATGTAGTGATCGACGAACCGCAAAATGGATACTACGGTGGCATCGTGGCTTTTCCAACCGCGCGCCAGCTGATGATTCAGACATTGCCTCGATACGGAGTTGTTCCCTCCGCAGATGTGCCCGCCTACACCGACCCCCTCACCTACTGATCGTGGCAGCCGATGAGCAGCTGGGCATGACCCAGCACGAACCCAGAACCATCCCACAGCCGATCTCGAAGCTGCTAGCTGGACTGCCGGTGCAACTGCCCGAGGAGGATCCGGTGATCGAGCGGGTCAGTTTTGACTCTCGGCGAGTGGGCCCCGGCGATCTGTATGTCGGGCTCCCCGGTACTCGAAATCACGGGGCCGCATTTGCTGCAGCTGCTCACCAGGCTGGTGCGGTAGCGCTGCTGACCGATAGCGACGGTGCTCGGCTCGCCGCCGATTCCGGCTTGCCGATGGCAGTCTGCGAGCAATTACGCCCTGCGATGGCGATAGCGGCTACTCGCTCGTGGGGAAACCCGGCGTCGCAGATGACCAGTTTCGGTGTCACCGGGACCAACGGCAAGTCCACAACTGTGCTCATGCTTGCGTCTGCGCTGGGTGCCGCGGAGCACCGAGTTGGTAGCATCGGGACACTCGGCTTTCTGATAGACGGCGAGCCGGTCGAGATCGAGCATTCGACCATCACCACTCCGGAATCTCCCGATCTCCAGGCGATCTTCGCCACGTTCGCGGCAGACGGTGTGGATGCGCTGGCCATGGAGGTCAGCTCGCACGCGCTGGAGCTGGACCGGGTCGGCGGGGTCAGATTCGATGTTGTCGGGTTCACCAATCTCGGACGCGATCACCTGGATTTCCACCGGACGATGGATGCCTACTATCACGCCAAGGCCAAGCTCTTCACTCCTGACCATGCCAGACGTGCGGTGATCAATGCCGATGACCAATATGGACGCGCTCTCTTGGCTCAGGCGAGTGAACTGGGGGTGCCTGCGGTCAGCGTGGGTATGGGCGATGACTGCGATTACCGAGTGACATCCTGGCATCCGCATGCGCAGGGCTCCATTTTCACTTTGCTGCATGATGGACGAAGCATCGAAGCGGAGATCTGCTTGCCGGGGGAGTACAACGTCCGCAACGCAGCGACTGCGCTTGCAATGATCGATCAGGCGGGCTTCGACGTGGCGGCCGTATTACCCGGACTTGCCACCGCAGTCATTCCCGGACGCATGCAGCCGGTGCGGTTGGACGGCGAGGAAGCGCCGCATGTCTATGTCGATTTCGCTCACACTCCGCAGGCCATCGCCTCTGCGTTGTCGGCGTTCGGGCATCCCGGTTTCAAAGATCGGCGAGTGATCGCAGTCTTCGGCGCCGGTGGCGACCGTGACCCGGACAAGCGGCCTTTGATGGGGCAGGCGGGTGTGGCAGGCGCCGATCTGGTCGTGGTGACGGATGACAATCCGCGTTCCGAAGATCCGGCAGCGATTCGGGCTCAGATATTGGCGGGCGCTCGAGCGGCGGTTGCCGCAGCTGTACCCGGTAGCCATGAGTCGCAGGTGGAGATTCTTGATGGTGGCGACCGGGCTTCGGCGATCGAACAGGCCCTGCGATTGGCTCATCGTGATGATGTCGTGGTGATCCTCGGCAAAGGCCACGAGCACACTCAACAGCTTGCTGATCGGACGATCGACTTTGACGACCTCTTGGTCGCGCACGATAGGTGGAAACAGATCAACGAGACTCCAGGAGCCCCATCATGAAGACGCGTAGCGCGGCCGAGGTCGCCGGGCTCATTCAGGACGGCGGCGAATCGTGCACGCTGATCGGAGAGCCGACAGCGCAACTCGGCCCCGATCTAGTGATCGACAGCCGTCAGGCGACACCCGGTGCAGTTTTCGTCGCCTTACCCGGCGAACACACCGACGGTCATGATTTTCTCGACGCCGCAGCCTCCCTCGGGGCGGCCGCGGCCATCGTCACCCATCCGACCGATGCAGCATTGGTGCATCTGGTTTGCCCCGATGCCCAGCAAGGGCTGACAGCCCTTGCGCGCAGTCTGCATGCCGAGGCCAGAGCCGCCGGTCTGAAGACAGTCGCCATCACCGGCAGCGCCGGTAAGACGAGCACCAAAGACCTGTTGGCCCAGATCCTGGCTGCCGCCGGACCGACGATCAGCCCCCTCGGATCATTCAATAATGAGCTCGGCACCCCGCTGACGGTCTGTCAGATCGATGAGCAAACCCGGTATCTGGTCAGCGAGATGGGCGCTCGCGCGATCGGGGATGTCGCGCATCTTTGCTCGATCGTTCATCCGAGCGCGTCCATCGTCTTGAATATCGGCACCGCCCATCTCGGTGAGTTCGGTAGCCAGCAGGCGATCGCTGAAGCAAAAGGGGAGATCGTCGAGGCACTCGATGACGACGGCTGGGCGGTGCTCAACGCTGACGACCCGTTCGTCAATGCGATGGATTCGCGCACGAGAGCCCACATCGCTCGGTTCTCGGTGAGCAGCACTTCGCCGGTTCACGCTGAACTGATCGTGCGGGCGAGCGATCTACGAGCAGACGATCTCGACCGCTTTGGCTTCACCCTGACCGTTTCGCGCCCGGCGAGCGCAGAACCAGACGAGCATGCGCAGATCCAGCTGAGAGTGATCGGTGAACACCAGGTCGTCGATTCGGTAGCAGCTGCCACCGCGGCGTTGGCGCTAGGTGTCGATCTGGCGACGGTGGCCACCGCGCTGAGCAGCGCCACCGCGCGTTCGCCGTGGCGGATGGAACTTCACGAGGCGCCGAATGGTGCAGCGGTCATCAACGATGCCTACAATGCCAATCCCGAATCGATGGCCGCCGCACTGCGCACTGTTGCGGCAATCGGCGAACGTCGTCGCCAATCCCTGCCGACCGCGCGGCTGATCGCCGTTTTGGGCGACATGCTGGAGCTGGGCGCAAGATCGGCAGAACATCATGCAGATATCGGACGACTGGCCGCCGAGCTCGGCTTCGATGAGATCGTCGCGCTCGGCGACTATGCCCAGGATCTGGTAGCCGGCGCCCAGCAGGCCGGCGGCAACGCTCGGGTATCGGATGCTGCAAGCGTCGCCGACTCGCTGGATCTGCAACCGGCCGATGTCGTCGTGGTCAAAGCAAGTCGAGGCCTTCGCTTGGAAGAGGTCGCCGATCGGTTGGTAGTCGGGGAGGATTAGACGATGAAACTGATCATTGCGGCGGGGGTCATCGCCCTCATCGGGACGCTGGTCGGCACCCGCGTCTTCATCGGTTTTCTGGTGCGCAGAGGGTACGGGCAGTTCGTCCGCGACGACGGTCCGGCCACTCACACCGCCAAACGCGGTACCCCGACCATGGGCGGGGTAGTGATCGTCTTGTCTGTGGTGATCGCCTACACGCTGGCCCACCTGGCGAATCAGGAGCGGCCGTCCTACTCGGGGCTGTTATTGATCGGTTTGCTCGTCGCCTGCGGGTTGCTCGGTTTCATCGACGACTGGACGAAGATCAGTCACAAGCGCTCGCTCGGCCTGACCTCCCGCGGCAAACTCATCGGACAGATCGTGATCGGTGTTGGTTTCGGTGCGGCGGCCCTCGTCGGGCCGAACGCGTATGGGGATACTCCCGCGACCTCCCGCGGCAAACTCATCGGACAGATCGTGATCGGTGTTGGTTTCGGTGCGGCGGCCCTCGTCGGGCCGAACGCGTATGGGGATACTCCCGCCAGTACGGCTATCTCGTTCACTCGCGATATCGAATGGCTGCGGCTGCCACTAGTCGTGGCGATCGTATGGATCACTTTCATGGTGACTGCGGCTTCGAACGCAGTGAACCTCACTGACGGCGTCGACGGACTGGCCACCGGCGCCCTGACGATGGTTTTCGGTGCTTACACATTGATCAACATCTGGCAGCGCAACCAGTGGTGTCGTCCGGGCTCGACATCGGGCCCGATGTGCTACCAGGTTCGGGATCCGTGGGATCTGGCCGTCATCTCCGCGGCCTTGGCTGCTGCTTGCTTCGGCTTTCTCTGGTGGAATGCGAAGCCGGCCAAGATTTTCATGGGCGACACCGGCTCGCTGGCGCTGGGTGGTGCGGTCGGCGGTCTGGCGATCCTGACGCGCACCGAGCTGTTGTTGATCATCTTGGGACTGCTCTTCGTCGTGGAGGCTGCATCGGTGGCGATCCAGGTCAGTTACTTCAAACTGACGCATGGTAAGCGGGTCTTCAAGATGGCTCCATTGCATCACCACTTCGAACTTCTCGGCTGGGACGAGGTGACTGTGGTGATCCGATTCTGGATCATCTGCGGCGTGTCGGTCGTCACTGGGCTCTCACTCTTCTATGCCCAGTGGATACTGGGCCAGTAACCATCTGAGAATCAGCTGAGCTTCAGCACCGAAAGCGGCTCAAGAATCGGCTCCTACTTCCCGGGAGGACGAAGATGACAACGACCAGGCGGCTGGCGTGGCTTCAGCGCGCCGATCGCTATTCGCCGTGGCACGAGGCTTCGGTAGTGGTAGCTGGGCTTGGCAGTTCGGGCTTCGCGGCAGCCGATGCATTGCTGGAAGTGGGCGCTCGAGTGATCGTGGTGGACGATCTCGAGTCCGATGAGAATCGGGAGAAGGCCACCCTGCTCGAGCATCTTGATGCCACGGTGCATCTGGGCCCAGGTGCTTCTGCGCACCTGCCTGCTGGGACCGATCTGGTCATTGCCTCACCTGGCTGGCATCCGGACTACCCTTTGCTGGCCGCAGCTGCAGCCACCGGAGTACCGATCTGGGTGGACGTTGAGCTCGCATGGCGGCTGATGCATCCGGACCGCATCGTTCCCTACCACCACCACACAAATGCTCCACTCGATGCTGGGCGCGGCCGGACTGAGATCGGCCGCTGTCGGCAATATCGGGCGTCCGATTATCGAAGCAATCAACGACGAGATCGCCTACGATGTGTTCGCCGTCGAGCTTTCCAGTTTCCAGCTGCACTGGTCCCATTCGCTTGAATTGCATTCTGCGGTGGTGCTCAATCTGCACGCCGACCATCTCGAGTGGTATGGGCCCTGGCTAGGCGATTCGGATGCTGCTATGGCTGGTTATCGAGCCGATAAGGCACGCATCTATCACAATGTTCGCCATGCTTGCGTCTTCAACGTGGCGGAGCCGCAGACCGAGGCGATGGTCGCCGAAGCCGAGGTGATCGAGGGCGCGCGGGCGATCGGTTTCACACTCGGGATCCCTTCCATTTCCATGCTGGGCGTGGTGGACGATCTGCTGGTCGACCGAGCATTCATCCCGCAACGACGTGATTCGGCGCTGCCGTTGGCCAGCGTCAGCGATGTACAGCCGAATGCGCCCCATAACATCGAAAACGCTCTCGCGGCGGCGGCGCTTGCGCGAAGCTTTGGTGTGCCAGGTCCGGCAGTCGCTGCAGGTTTACGCAATCTGAAGCTGGGCGGTCATCGCATCGAGACCGTTGCCACGATCGACGGCGTCAGGTGGGTGGATGACTCGAAGGCGACCAACCCACATGCCGCAAACTCGTCGATGCGAGCATTCGACTCGATCGTGTGGATAGCAGGCGGACAGACCAAGGGAACCAGCTTCGATGATTTAGTGCAGGCTCATGCCGCCAAGCTTCGTGCCGCCATCGTACTCGGCGTCGACCGCGATGTGATCGTGAAGTCCTTGGCGGCCCACGCCCCGGATCTGCCTGTGATCGTCATCGATCAAAACGACGCGGCCGGTGCCATGGCAGAGGCCGTTGATCGAGCGGCGGGGTTGGCGCAGGCCGGCGACACCGTCCTGCTGGCGCCCGGAGCAGCGAGTAAAGACATGTGGACCGGTTACGGTGCACGAGGGGACGACTTCGCAGCGGCCGTCAGGAGGCTGTCAAACCGAGGAGACCGACGATGAGTGCCACCTCTGATCTGCGACCAGCGGGTGAGGCGAAGGGCCGTGCGGCTAAGACAGCCGACCATCAGACGAAGAAGCGTCGCAACCACGGGTTGAAGGACGGTCTGGCCGAGCTCGGGGCCCACGGGGAAGGTAACCTCGCCCGGCTGCTCTCCCACCCGCTTGCCGACTATTATCTGGTGCTCGTCAGCGCTGCGCTGCTGGTTGGTTTGGGCGTGCTGATGGTCCTCTCTGCGTCGTCGGTCTTTTCATCGGTGACCAACCAAGGCGACGCCTACTACTATTTGGTGCGCCAGCTGGTCTTCTTATGTGTGGGCGTCCCGATCGCTTGGGGTCTGTCACGGTGTAGTGCTTCGGTGTACGTCTTCCTCGGCTGGGCAGGCATGATTTTCAGCGTCCTGCTGCTCGCGCTCGTCTTCACCCCGCTTGGCGAGGATGCCTACGGCAACCGTGCTTGGCTGCGGATTGAGCCACTCGGCACCATTCAACCCTCAGAATTTGCGAAGGCAGCGCTCATTCTGTGGTCGGCTGCGGTGCTGGCGAATCGCACGAAGACTCTCGGCGATCCCCGACGCCTACTCTTCCCTTTCCTGGTCGGCTTCGCTGTGGTCGAAGGCATGGTTCTGCTGCAGAAGGATCTGGGCACCGCGATCGTCATTGCGTTGATCATGTTTGCGGTTCTTTGGTTCGTTGGTGCCCCGCTGAGGGTGCTGCTTGGTCTCGGTTCGATGGGCGCGGTGGTGGCCGGGGCGTTGGTGATTACCGATCCCGAGCGCATGCACCGGCTCTTCAGCTTCATGAACCCCAGCGAGGCGATCAGCGACCAGCCGATGAACGCGATCTATGCTCTGGCTTCCGGAGGATGGTGGGGGGTCGGGCTAGGCGGCTCTCGGCAGAAATGGGGCGGGCTGTACAACGGCGCCCAGACCGATTATGTGCTGGCGGTGCTCGGCGAGGAGATGGGGCTGTTCGGCGTGCTTTTCGTGCTGGTGCTCTTCTTCGTGCTCGCGTTCAGCGGGCTGCGGATCGCTGCGCGCTCGACCAACAAATTGCTTTCCTATGCGGCGGCTGGGATGACCGCCTGGATCGTCATCCAGGCACTGGTCAACATTTTCGTCGTCATGCGGATGCTGCCGGTTGTTGGTGTGCCCCTACCTTTCCTTAGCCAGGGTGGCTCGGCACTGCTAGCCAACCTGATCGCCGTCGGTATCCTGCTGGGGGCAGCCAGACAAGAACCGGACGCCGCCAGAGTACTCGCGGCAGGCCGCAACAATCGGCAGCCTAGAATGACCAGCGTGGTCGACACACGTCGGTGACTCATCGGTTGAATCGGACGATCGGAGTAAGCAATGGTGAGCGTCATCCTGGCGGGTGGTGGCACCGCAGGTCATACGTCACCGCTGATCGCCACCGCCCAGGCCCTCAAACAGATTGATCCGCAGGTGCAGATCACCTGCGTGGGTACAGCGCGTGGCCTGGAGACCCGGGTGGTCCCCGAAGCGGGGCTCGATCTCGAACTCGTGGCAGCGGTGCCGTTGCCGCGTAAAGTCAATAGTGATCTGTTCAAGGTGCCGTCGCGTTTACTCGGGGCGGTGCGCCAGGCGGCGAAGATCTTGCGCCGTCACGATGCGGATGTGGTTTGCGGCTTCGGCGGCTACGCCTCACTACCGGCCTACCTGGCGGCCCGTCGGCTGAAGATACCTGTGGTCATCCAGGAACAAAATGCGTTGCCGGGCTTGGCGAACAAGATCGCCAGCCATTTCGCGGTCGCTGTGCTCGTTTCGTTTCCTGGCACCCCGTTGCGCGGAGCAAAGTTCGAGGGGCTACCGGTGCGCCAGGCGATCACCGAGTTGGCTGAGACCGGGCGGGCAGCCTCGAGCGTCACGGCGAAGGAATCGTTCGGGTTAGCTACGGATCTGCCGGTCTTGCTGGTCAGCGGTGGATCCCAGGGAGCCCGTAGCTTGAACAATGCGACGGTCGATGCCGCCGACCGGCTGTTGGCGGCTGGCATCGGAGTGCTGCATGTCTGGGGGGCGAAGAATTTCCACGACGGACTAACCGAACGCGTCAACCAGACCACCGGCGCGCGCTACATTCCGGTCGGCTATGTGGATGCCATGGAACGTGCCTACGCTGCGGCCGACGTGATGTTGGCCCGCTCGGGGGCGGGGACGGTTGTGGAAGTGGCGACCGTTGGTCTGCCTGCGATCTTGGTGCCGCTACCGATCGGCAACGGCGAACAGGCTCGCAATGCCGAGCCGCTGCTTGCTGTCGACGCTGCCGTGTGCATTGATGATGCCGAGTTGAGTGCCGATCGCCTCGTGCGAGAGGTCACAGAGTTGTTCGCCTCGCCCAACAGGCTTGCAGAGATGTCGGCTGCTGCACAGCAGCTGATGCGTCCGGGGGCAGCTGGCCGAGTCGCCCGCCTGGTGTTGGATGCGGCACAGGCCGGAGCCCACTGATGCTACGGGAAGTCGTCGAGGTATTGCCGGCCGAGCAGGCGGGCAGCGTTCATTTCATCGCGATCGGTGGGGCCGGCATGAGCGGGGTCGCCGAGATCTATCACGAACTTGGCATCCCGGTCTCGGGTTGCGATCGTGCCGACTCGCCGGCCCTGCGTCACCTGGCTGATGCCGGGATCGGCACGGCCATCGGCCACGACCCGGCACACCTGGTCGATATCGACACAGTCGTGGTCTCTTCGGCGATCCGCGACAGCAATCCCGAGGTCATCGCTGCGAAAACGGCTGGGTTACGCCTCTGGCACCGCAGCGCGGCGCTGGCTGCGCTGATGATCGGACGCCGAGGGGTTTCGGTCGCAGGTACTCACGGCAAGACCACGACCAGCGCGATGGCCGCGATGATGCTTTCGCACGGCGGAATCGATCCGAGCTATGTGATCGGCTCACCGTTGGCCGCGTCTGGGCGCAGCGCACATCTGGGCGGCGGTGATGTGCTGGTGATCGAGGCCGATGAGTCCGATGGGAGCTTCTTGCAGTACCCGACCGAAATCGGCGTGATCACGAATATCGAGGCTGATCATCTCGACAATTGGGGTACGCCCCAGGCCTATTTTGAGGGGTTCCGTAACTTCGCTCACGGGCCGACGATGCGCTGCGTGGTGATCAATGTGGATGATCCGGGCTCGCGTCAATTGGCGGCTGAATTGCGTGAAGCCGGTGTGGTGAAGGTGGTCAGCTACGGTGAGGCTGCCGACGCTGACTACCGGCTCAGCCGGATGCAATTCGAGAACACCTCGTCGAGTGCTCAACTTCAGACCGATGACGATAGTTATCGACTCGAGCTTCAGGTTCCGGGACGCTTCAACCTCGTGAACGCGACTGCGGCTTTCGCGGTGGGACGCCTGCTCGGTGTCGAGGCTGATCTACTGCTCGCTGCTGCCCGTGAGTTCACCGGCACGCTTCGACGCTTCCAATTGGTGGCGAGTCAGCCGTTGACGAGCGAGCCGGGTGCGCTGCCGGTGCGCATCTATGACGACTACGCTCACCATCCGACCGAGTTGCGGGCCTCATTGGCCGCAGCTGCGCGTGCACGCGGAAATGGACGATTGGTCGCCTGTTTCCAACCACATCTGTTCAGTCGCACCCGCGACTTCGCAGACGAATTCGGAGAGGCACTATGTCTGGCCGATCTCGTGGTCGTCACCGAC
>JALHFX010000143.1 GCA_022837595.1 Propionibacterium sp. | reverse complement strand
CTTCGGCTGTTCGCGCCGTTCATGCCCTTCGTGACTGAAGAGGTCTGGAGCTGGTGGCAGCCGGGCTCGGTGCATCATGCGTCTTGGCCCAGTGTCGATGAGCTGCCCTCGGGCGGAGATGCCGCGTTACTCGACGATCTGGCCGAGGTGCTGATGGGGATTCGGGGTGCGAAGTCTCGGGCGCAGGTGAAAATGCGCACCGAGGTCGATCGTGCTGTGATCAGCGGGCCTGCTGAATCACTGGCCAGGCTCAAGACCATCACCCGCGATCTGCGGGCGGTCGGGCGGATCAGCGGTGAACTCGCGTTCGTCCCCGGTGGTGAGCAGATCAGCGTCGAGGTGGAGCTGGCCCCGCAGGGCTGATCGTCGGCTGGACCGTCCTGGTTCGCCACGCGACGCCGAAGCTACCGAAAGTCGCAGCGGCTACCGAAAAACACGTGTTTTTCGGTAGCCGCTGCAACTTTCGGTAGCCGCTGAGAGTACTGAATCCAGTGCTCAGTGATGCATGCGCGCGACCAAGGACGACGCCTCCTGCAGCGCTGAGCCCTCGTCCGCGATGTGGGCCAGCTGCGGCGGGATCTCGCGGCCGGCCCTCTTCATAGCCCGCGCCCAGAGCCGTCCGGCCCGGTAGGACGAACGCACCATCGGCCCAGCCATCACCCCGAGGAAGCCGATCTCGTTGGCTTGCTTGGCAAGTTCGACGAACTGCTGCGGTTTGACCCAGCGATCGACGGGACGGAACCGCGGTGACGGACGCAGATACTGCGTGAGGGTCAAAATATCGCAGCCCGCATCGAACAGATCGCACATCGCCTCATACACCTCGTCATCAGTCTCCCCCATACCAAGAATGAGATTGGACTTGACGATCATGCCGCCCTGTTTGGCCTGGGTCAGCACATTCAGCGATCCCTCATAGCTGAACGCGGGACGGATCTCGCCGATGATACGCGGCACCGATTCGAGGTTATGTGCGAAGACCTCGGGCTTCGCGTCGATGACCTGCTGGATCGAATCTGGATCACCCTTGAAGTCGGGTACCAGGATCTCGACGCCGGTCGACGGATTGATCGTGTGAATGGCCCGCACGGTCTCGGCATTCAGCCAGGCGCCACCATCGGCCAGGTCATCGCGGGCTACCGAGGTGACCGTCGCATAGCGCAACCCGAGTTCGCGTACCGATTCGGCCACTTTCCGGGGCTCCAGGATGTCGAGCACCGCCGGACGCCCGGTGGCGATGTCACAGAAATCACAACGCCGGGTGCAGGTATCGCCGCCGATCAGGAAGGTCGCCTCGCGGTCCTGCCAGCACTCGTAGACATTGGGGCAGCCCGCCTCTTCGCAGACTGTGTGCAGGCCTTTTCCCCGCGCCAATTGTTTCATCTGGGTGAAGTTCTCGCCCATGTGAGCGGTGTTTTTCATCCACTCGGGCTTGTCTTCGATCGGGGTTGCCGCGTTGCGGACCTCAAGCCGCAGCATCCGACGGGTTTCGGTAGTCACAAGCAGACTCTCCTATCAGTTCGCGGCATGGCTCAGCCCGTGCAGGCGAGCCAAATCAAGTGGTGCGGCCGGTGTCGGTGGCTCGAAGATCTCGATGATGCCGCCGGATTCGAGGGATGCGAGCTCGATTTCCATCCGTTCCACAAGATCAGCAGGCCTGACTTCTCGACCGACTTCCTGGCTTATTGAAGTAATACCGGCATCCGAGATCCCACAAGGGATGATCTTGCCGAACGGGCGCAAATCGTTGGAGCAGTTCAATGCGAACCCGTGCATGGTCACCTTGCGCGACGCTTGCAGACCGATCGCAGCCAGTTTGCGGTCGGGGCCACGTTCATCGGCGAGCACCCACGCGCCTGAGCGTCCATCTACTGTGGCCGCGTTGACGCCGAAGTCGGCTACCACTGCGATGATGATCTGCTCGAGCATCCGCACCAGCTTGACCGGCTGAATCGGTACCGAGAGCTTCACGATCGGGTAGCCGACCAGCATGCCCGGGCCGTGATAGGTGATCTTGCCGCCACGTCCGATCGGCACGACAGGGGTGCCGTCATAAGGGTATTCCGTAGCCTCGGCGCGGCGACCAGCAGTGTATACGGGTTCGTGTTCGAGCAGCAGCACCGTGTTGCCCCGGCTACCCGCAAGCACTTCGTCATGCACCTGCTGCTGCAATTCCAGCCCAGCCCGGTACTCGACGAAATCGGGATCGAATCCAACTCGCTCGAAATGAAGAGCCATGCGTCCAACCCTAGTCACCTGAGACGAATCGGGCTCCCTATGTCCGCCTTGGGCGGACGCGTCCGCGACGCTGTTTTATTCGTGACCGACGCAGCGGCTAAATCAAGCCCAATCTGGCCTCGGGTTCGAAGCCGATCGGAACCGTGGAACACACAGTGAGGTCTGGCTGACTCGATGCCTAGACCGTCTTCGCAATAAAATCCTTGACGGCTTGTACATCGTTGGGCATATCAACCACCCGGCGCGGGGCATCCATGATGCCGGCGAATCGCGGCGGTATCTCGAGGTCCAGTTCGACAGCCTCTTTGATCGTGTCGGCGAACTTAAGGGGCAGCGCAGTCTCGAGGACCACGATCGGGGCAGTAACCCGACCAATCCATTCGTGTGCAACATGCACGCCGTCAGCAGTGTGCGGATCGATGAGCACACCGTTGTCGAAGTAGAGTCCGCGGATGGTCTGCAATCGGTCGGCGTGGCTGGAGGTACCACTGACGAACCCGTAGCGTTCGCTGATCCGTCCGAACTCGCGGGTACCGGACAAATCAAAATAGCCGTTCTCCGGGAGTTGGCGGCCAAACAGATCAGCGACTCTGGATGCATCGCGGCCGAGCAGGTCGAAGATGAAACGCTCGAAGTTCGATGCCTTCGCGATGTCCATCGATGGGCTGGAGGTCGCCATGACCTCGTTGGAGGCACGCACTCGATAGCACCCGGTAGTGAAGAACTCGTGCAGCACGTTATTCTCATTTGTCGCCAGAATTAACGTATCGATCGGCAGCCCCATCTCGCGAGCGATATGGCCGGCGCAGATGTCACCGAAGTTACCGGTCGGCACTGCGAAGCTGACGCGCTGTTTATTGGAAGTGGTTACGCGCAACCACAGCGCGACATAGTAGACGACCTGGGCCACGATCCGTGCCCAGTTGATTGAATTCACGGCACCGATGCTGTATTTCGCCTTGAACTCCGCGTCCGAGTTGACTGCCTTGACGACATCCTGGCAATCGTCAAAAACCCCATCAAGGGCAATATTGTGAATGTTTGCGTCCTGCAGAGCGAACATTTGAGCCTGCTGGAATGGTGTCATGCGACCGGCTGGAGTCAGCATGAAGACGTTCAACCGGTCGCGTCCACGCATCGCATATTCTGCGGACGAACCGGTGTCTCC
>JALHFX010000043.1 GCA_022837595.1 Propionibacterium sp. | reverse complement strand
AAACCCTTGAGGCTGACCACGTGGTCGCTGACCACATCGGCGACCTTCGCGATATTCTCTTCGACCGTCGCTTGCGGCGGCTGTACCCGGTAATCCTTTTTCACCCTTGCGGGTCCCCCTCCTCAACCCGGGAGCCGATCAGGCTCGCAGTGATCGTGGCGAATGCCTTCCAGTCCTTGCGGAGACGTTCGAGTTCCCGAGTGCCTTCAGGAGTGATCCGATAGAACTTGCGTCCCGGGCCGCCGTCACCCTCCCGCCACGTTGACGTCACCAGGCCGTTGGCCTCATGCCTGCTCAGCAGGGGATACAGGGTGCCACCCTTGATATTGCCCAGGCCTGCGTCCTCGAGTCGTTGTGCGATCAGGTAACCGTACGTCTCGCCCTCCGAAATGACAGAGAGCACCGTGACCGCCAAAACACCCCGCAGCCATTCCGCGGGCCACCGATCTGAGATCACGACTCGATCGTACCGCCACCTAGATGGTTTCGTCACTTAGTGGGGGAATCAGATCCAGGAACGCCCGTGTGTGGACCCATCTGGGCCTCGGTGAAGGCGTGCGGGCTGTTGTTGTCGCGTCCGACCAGAATTGGCCCAGCGATACCGATGACCGCGAAGGTGATCGTAGCCAGCGCGCCTTTGAGGTAGTCGGAGTGATCCAGGCCGTCTTGTTCACGCAGCGCCCTGATGAAGCTGAGCCCGAGCGGCACGTGGAGGAGAGCGGCGGTGAAGGATCCGGGACTGTACTTGTCGCCGGCTCGGCGGGGGAAGACCACGCCGTGAGCTACCGCTTGTGCGATACCGAACATCGCTGGTGCCAAACCCAGCCACTTCGTCTTGGGGAAGATCACTGGGGCCAGGTAGAAGGGGTAGCCGAACGCGACATTGACGACGAGCGCACTGTCTTGATTGAGAGGGTAATTGCGCGGTTGGTTGCTGTGGGCAAGCCCATGGTTGAACTGTCCGGGGAACCAGCCCGGATCGACGTACTCCTCGTACTGGTGCGCCATGAGCGCAGCCAGGTTGAGGGCAGCCAATCGTTGAGGTTTGGACATGCGCTTTGCTCCCAGCGCAGTGATACCGGCAACGGCCAGGGCGGTTACCGCGCCGACGCGAGGCCACTGGCTCCGATAGTTGTCAAACGAGAACTTGCCCATGGCCAGCCTCCTCGGCGAGTTGCGAACTGTCATGCTCGGTTTGCGGCCGATGAGCACGGCCGAGATCGTGCTGTCACTGTATCTCTGCAATTGCTCACACCGACATGCACTGCTTCAACGCGCGCTCTCCGGTCTGTGCCTCGAATATGGACGAGACCAGTGACCTAGCGAATCAGTCCGGACGCCCGGGCAGCGGCGACCGCCGCGGTCCGGTTGTCGACACCCAGCTTCGCGAAGACGTGCACCAGGTGCGTCTTGACGGTTGCTTCCGACAAGAACAGTCGCCGGGCGATCTGGCGGTTGACCAGTCCTTCGGCGACCAGTGCAATGACCTCGCGCTCGCGTTCGGTGAGTTCGCTCGGTGGCGCCACCACGCGGCGTGCCAGGCGTCCGGCGACCGAAGGTGCAAACACGGTTTCACCGCGGGCGGCCGCCTCCACAGCAGCGCCCAGGGCGTCCGGTGTGGCGTCCTTGAGCAGGTAGCCGCAGGCGCCGGCCTCGATCGCGGCGACGATGTCGGCGTCGGTGTCATAAGTGGTGAGAATCAGCACTTTCGTGTTCGGGTCACGGGCACGTAGCGCGCGAGTGGCGCTGACTCCGTCGTCGGCGCCGAGCTGCAGGTCCATCAGAACCACATCGGGCTTCTCGCGGACGACCACCGCGAGCGCCTCGGCCTGCGACGCGGCTTCCCCGACCACGGTCACCCCGGGCCGGGTCGAGAGCAGCGCAACGAGCCCGGCGCGCACGACAGGGTGGTCATCGACCACGACAACGCTGGTCATCGTCCTCCTTCCAACGGCAGCGACGCCGCGACCGCGGTGCCCTCACCGGGGGCGGATTCGATCGAAAGCGTCCCGCCGATGACGGCCAGCCGCTCTCGCATGGCGCGCAGGCCGAAACCTCCGGCGTCCGTCGCCGGACCCACCAAGGCCGGGTCGAAGCCATGTCCGTCGTCCACCACGTCGACCAGGAGTTCTCCGGGCTCGTACGACAACGAAACCACAACCCGGGTGGCCGCCGCATGTTGTCGAACATTGGCCAACGCGCCCTGCACCAGACGCAGGACGGCCACGTCGACTTCGGTGCTGGCCAGGCGTGGGTCACCGACCACCTCGAGGTCGGCGCGCAGACCGGTCTCGGACGACAGTCGGTCCAGCAGGCGACGCACAGCCGCCGGAAGCGGGGCATCGTCCAACTGGGCAGGCGCAAGCGCATGGACGACGCGTCGCGCCTCAACCAGGTTTTCTGCGGCGGTGGACTCGATCTGGAGTAATAAGTCGGACTCGCTAGCGCCACGAGCGATGCCCGCCCTGGCCAGCAAGAGGATCGAGCTGTATCCCTGCGCGAGCGTGTCGTGGATGTCACGTGCCAGGCGCGAACGCTCACCCAAGGCACCTGTCTCGCGTTGCACGGTGGCCAACTCCTCCTGCACCGCGACGAGATCTGCTTGGGCAGCGCGCAGTTGGTCCAGCAGACGGCCGCGTTCGGCTGATTCGGCGAGGATCATGCGGTCGCCGGCGGTCATCCCGATCGCCACCAGGGCGCCAATCACCGGTCCGACCACCACCCCAATTGGGCTGGTGGCGGTGGGCCACAGCGCCGCGATAGCGATGGCGGTGAGTCCCGTGACGCACGCCAGCCCTGCCGCCGTCGGCAGCAGATGCAGGCTGAGCAGGCACAGGCTGAAGACGAGCCAGGCGAACGACGGTGCCTGCGCGACGGTCACCACCCACAGCAAGGCAAGGACGCCGAACCAGGCCCAACCGTGTCGCCGCGGAGTACCTCGTCCGGCCAACCAGGCACCCACCGGATACCAGACCGCCAAAGCTGCCGCCGTCGCGAGTGCGAGACCGGTCAACTGTCCATCGGCGAATGCCTCTACCACCCCGATCACGAGCAAGATCGCGAACAGCGCGTGCTGGCCTACCTGCAGTGCCCTGGTTGTGCGCGATGGCGCATGCTGCGTGGCGGTCGTCACAAGCCACCACGTTACCGCTCCGCAGTCGACGTACCCCTGACAAGGGCGTTGCCAAGGGTCAATAAGCGGACGAAGATCGCCGCGCTCAGCAGGATTCGACCAAACCCCGCGACACCCGGGAACGCGATCGTGCAGCTGTTCAGGCCCGGCTCAACCATTCGATGGATGCCCGACCAACCACCAGCCCGATGGCTGACCGGACGTCGAGAGCGACTCTGGAAACATGCTTGTAAGTTCTGCACCTGCTTCAGTGCTTGAGAAATCGCCGACCAGACGCGACTGGTTCGGGCTTGCCGTCCTCGCGATCGGGCTCGGTCTGATCGTGCTTGATGGGACGATCGTCGGCGTCGCGCTGCCCGCGATCATCGGCGATCTGGGGCTCGACCTCACCGATGCGCAGTGGGTGAACAGCCTATATGCGGTCGTCCTTGCGGCATTGCTGTTGTCGACCGGAGGCTTGGCTGACCGGTGGGGCCGCAAGCGTCTCTTCCTCGTCGGGCTGGTCATCTTCGTCGGTGGAAGTCTGCTCGCCGCTGCCGCCGATGCTTCGGCAGTGCTCATCGGTGCCCGCGCCGTACAGGCGGTCGGGGCTGCGTGCATCATGCCGTCTACGCTGTCGACGGTGAACGCGGTTTTCCGCGGCAAATATCGGGCTGCGGCATTCGGGGTGTGGGGTGCGGTGATCTCGGGTGCGGCGGCTATCGGGCCGCTCGCCGGAGGCGCGCTGACTCAGTGGGTGTCGTGGCACTGGATCTTCCTGGTCAACCTGCCTTTGGGTGCGCTGGTCTTGGTCGGGGCGATCCTGACCGTCCCGGAGACTCGTGGGGGCGACCATCGTCCCGGCGCGGACGTTGACGGCGCCCTTCTGAGCGCGGTCGGGTTCGGCGCGCTCGTCTTTGCGGTGATTGAAGGCCCAGACCTGGGGTGGTGGGCTCCCAAGGGAGAGCTCACGGTCTTTGGGTGGGACTGGCCGCAGGATGCGCCGGTCTCGGCCGTGCCCGTCGCGCTCGCGGTCGCCGCAATAGCGCTCGTCTTGTTCGTCGTCTGGGAGCGACACCGGGAGAAGGTGCAGCGTTCGGCGCTGCTGGATCTCCGCCTGTTCTTGCTGCCCACCTTCTCGTGGGGCAACCTGACCGCGGCGATGGTCGCCGTCGGTGAGTTCGCGATCCTCTTCGTGCTGCCGCTCTACCTCATCAACGCCTTGGGGTTGGACGTCATGGGTGCCGGTCTGGTGTTGGCGGGTATGGCGTTCGGAGCCTTCCTGTCAGGGGCGGCCGCCCGGTATTTGGCCGCGAGGTTCGGTGCACCGGGAACCGTGCTGATCGGCCTGGGCATGGAGGTCGCTGGTGTGATCGCTCTCGCGATGCTCATCCGCGGCGACACTCCCGGTTGGCAGATCGCGATCCCGCTGGTCGTCTATGGCCTGGGTCTGGGGTTGGCGTCCGCGCAGCTGACCGGGACGGTGCTTCGCGACGTCCCAGTGGGTATCTCCGGCCAGGGGTCGGCGACCCAAAGCACGGTCAGGCAGATCGGTGCAGCCCTGGGGACGGCGTTCGCCGGTGCCACGCTGTCGGTCGCCTTGGCGATCACCCTGCCTTCCGCGCTCACCGCGGCCGGCATCACCGGCCAGGCAGCAGACCAGCTTGCCGACGCGACCCGGCAATCCGCCGGTACGACCATCACGCAGCTGCGCGCCCAGGGAGCGGCCGGCTCGCTCGGGGATCAAGCCGGTGCCACCGTGGACGCGCTCGTCACCGGCTTCACCGACGCCACAAGATGGGCGCTGCTGATCGCCACCGTTTTCCTGCTCTTCGGGCTCGCCGGTGCCTGGCGTCTTCGTCGCGCTGCTCGTGCGGACGAGGAACCACAGCGCAGCGAGTCCTGAGACGACGCAACGCAGGCTGCGTATTGACAAGACCTGGCATGGAGGCCTGCGGCGCGTCGGTGAGATTTCTGAGCAAGAATCGCTGTCGGAGACAGAGCATTCCCGTGAGAAACGTAAGTGCTCTGCCTGCGTCGAGCCCCGAGTCGCGCAGGCCAGTGTCAGAATCACTTCATGGGTCTACCAGTGGTATCGGGCGGGTCTTCTGCTGCCTGTCGGATCGCGCACGGCTTGGCAGATATTGTCGAGCAGATCAGTGCAGGCGGCGGCGAGATTGAGCCGTATCTACGGCGCTACCTGCCTGAGCACGTGGCTGAGTGTGGGGATTGGAGTCTGCTGGATGCGGTCGAGCTCGTTGACCGATTGGACCCACTGGTGGTGGCCATGGAGGCGTGGCGAGCCGAGTTGGGAGTCCGAGGCCAACTGCCTGATGCGGTAGTTGTGACCGGGGTCGCCCACGCCGAGCTATCTGCCCATGCCGATGACAGTGAGGCGCGTCAACTAACCCGAGCCCTGACCTCAGCCCGCATGGGCATCGAGAATCCGACGCTGACCAGCCCTCAGCTTGCATGGGCGCGGCCGATTCGGGTCACCTCGGACCTGACTATCGCCAGCCATACCGTACGGGTGTCTGGTGTGGCGTTTGGGTCGTTGCCTGGTGGGCGGGTGGTGCTAGCGAGCGGCGGATCGGATCAGACGGTGCGGTTGTGGGATCCGGTTACTGGTCAGGCGGTGGGTGATCCGCTGGTTGGCCATACCAGCGTGGTGACTGGTGTGGCGTTTGGGACGTTGCCTGGTGGGCGGGTGGTGTTGGCGAGTAGCAGCTGGGACGAGACGGTGCGGTTGTGGGATCCGGTTACTGGTCAGGCGGTGGGTGATCCGCTGGTTGGCCATAGCAGCGTGGTGACTGGTGTGGCGTTTGGGACGTTGCCTGGTGGGCGGGTGGTGCTAGCGAGTAGCAGCTCGGATCAGACGGTGCGGTTGTGGGATCCAGTTACGAGTTTACCTGCCGGTGATCCGTTCATCGGTCATACCGGCGGGGTGTCGGGGGTGGTGTTTGGGACGTTGTCTGACGGGCGGGTGGTGTTGGCGAGCAGCAGCTGGGACCCAACGGTGCGGTTGTGGGATCCAGCTACTGGTCAGGCGGTGGGAGATCCTCTGAACGGTCACAGGAACGGGGTGTCGGGGGTGGTGTTTGGGACGTTGTCTGACGGGCGGGTGGTGTTGGCGAGTAGCAGCTGGGACGCGACGGTGCGGTTGTGGGATCCGGCCGTGGGTTTGCCAGTCGGTGTTCCGTTGACGGGCCACACCGGCTCGGTGACCGCGGTCGCGTTCGGGACATTATCGGATGGGCGAACGGTGCTGGCCAGCAGCAGCGACGACCGGACCGTGCGATTGTGGAGGATCGACTCGTTAGGGAAACCCGCCTTGATCCGTGTATTGGATCTGTCCCCGTCGGTCCCACAGGCGCTCTGTCTTGCTGGGAGCCTGCTGATAGTTGGCTGCGAAGATAGCCTTGTCGCCCTCACACCTATCGAATGGTCACCTGAAAGGGGTGCCAACGATGAGTACTGATCAACAAACCTCTCCCCGCACCTTGAACGCCGTGATGGTCGTGCCCGGAATCATGGGTAGCGAACTCGTCGACAACGACGGCCGCGTGGCATGGGGTCTATCGCCAAGCTTGCTGGCAACGGCCTGGTCGACGAGGCAACTTGACGTGCTGCACCCGTCGGAGGAGGAACTGGAGGGTCGCCCACGGCTTCGTCCAACACGCCTGCTGCGCATCCCAGCGTTCATGCCTTTTTTGGGCGGGTTGGAGCCGTATTCGGCGATGATCGAGCGGGCCGGTCAAGTGACGAGCGACCCGCGAGCTGTCGCGGAGTTCGCCTATGACTGGCGGCTCTCGATCGCTTACAACGCAGCTTTGCTAGTGAAGGCCGGTGAGGAGCACCTCACCCGATGGCGAGAGTTGGTGGCTTCAGAACGGATGGGCGACCCCGCAGCCGTGCGACTAGTGATCGTCGCCCATTCGATGGGCGGGCTGGTGGCTCGCTACGCGTCCGCAGTTTTAGAGCTAGAGGACATTCTCGGTGAGCTGATCACGGCCGGGACGCCGTATTTCGGGTCGCTGAACGCGTTGGAGATGATCGCGACCGGGAAGGGTGGACCGCCACTGCCTCGGCGGGCTGCCAGGGAACTCGCCGTGCGCTGCCCCGCGGTGTACGACCTACTTCCGCGCTACCGGTGCGTGACCGCCACTCCGGGCGAACCACGCGTCTTGTCCGTTGCCGATATCACCGCCGTGGGCGGACGCCCCGATCTTGCCCAGGACGCGGGGGAGCGTTGGGAGAAGCTGGGCTTGCGGCAGCAGGACACGTCCGAGTCTGTTTGGAGCAAGGTCAAAGCTGTCATCGGGACCGACCAGCCCACCTGGCAGAGCGTCGCCTTCAACGGCGGAACCTGCGCGTTCTCGTCCGAGTTGAGCGGGGTGAATTACTCGGGTGATTCGACGGTGTACTCAGGTGCAGCGTCCCCGATCGGGGTCACCTGTCAAGCACTCCCGCAAAAACATGGCAGCCTCTTGCAGGATTCGAGCGCGGTGACGTTGATCCACAACTGGATCCTGGGCAAGGTGACCGGCCCACCGTTGGGTACCCGTCCGATCGGTGCTGATATACCTGATCTGGTGAAGGCAGGTAGCCGACCGATCGTTACGGTGACCGGTACCGCCGGAAATCCCGTCGGAGTCAGCGTCACCAGCACTGACCTGACAACCTCGAGACCTACCACCTGGCCGTCCGGGAAGAAAACCGATGCCATGGCGCGCTTCGAGGGCCCAGCGTTAGCGCCGGGTTTGCACCGGATTGAGGTGAAGGCAGGAGGGTTCTCCCCAGTCACAGACACCATCCTGGTATTCCCGGATGAGCTATGACCGGTTTCCAGGTCGTCACGGTTGGCGTCAGCACCTACCCCCAGCAGACCGAGTGGAACCTCAATGACGACACCCTGACGGCCAGCACCCGACTGGTCGCAGACGAACTGGCCCACCACGGAGCCATGCTCCAGGAAAGGTCGTCTGCGGCGCAGGACTTGGTGTCCCTGAACGGCCTGCAAAAAGAACTCGTGACGCCGAAGGTCCCGTGCTTGTGGTACTGGGTAGGACATGGCGAGTACTCCGACGACGGCTATTTCGCGGCGCTTGCCACCAGTACCGAACCGCTGGGATCGGCCAACAGCGTGCCGTCACGGCTCTTCGCCGAAACAATCCGGGACCGGTACCGTGCACGTGGAGATGAGGCCGATTGGTTTGTTGTCGTCCTCGACACCTGCGGGTCAAGCCCGGGTGCCGCCGAGATCGTTCAAACCCTGAAAGGTAGCTTGCCCCCGAATACGGCGATCATCGCCACTTCCACCGATGGCGGCACGGCAAACCTCGGCGAGTTCGCACAACTGCTCCAGGAGAAGCTGCGGTGGTTCCCCGAGGAACCAGAGATCAAGGTTGCCGAGTTGGTGAGGCGTCTCGAGGAATCGCTGGACATCGGCGGCCAGCATCGACCGGTCCACGCGCGACTGCTCCCGACAGCGGTGATCCCGCGCCGTGCGGGTCTGCCGATGGGTCTGACCACTACCGTGGAGACCTATCAGGAGCTGGAAGCCGTCTTGGCTACTGCCGACGAGGCCACACGGAATCACTTTTTCCCGAAAGCTCGGGGCGCCGAGATCAGCGAACCGGCATGGTATTTCACCGGACGCGAAACTGAACGCCGGCAAATTGCCCAGTGGCTGCACGAAACCGAATCGGGATTGTTCGTGGTTACCGGCGAGGCAGGCTCTGGCAAGTCCGCGTTGTTAGGCATGCTGCTGGCCAGTACAGACCCGGCGATCACCTCCGCGCTGGAGAGGATGGGATATCCGACGCCAGCAGAAGACCTGCTGCCGCCCGAGCACGCCTTCGACGCTGCGCTCCACCTCAGCGGTGCGACCGTCGGCGACGCGATCGGCAGTCTCGCGGGAGCTATCGGTGTTCCTGAAGCCACCGACGCCGACGCCTTGGCCGCCCAGGCTGCGACGGCTGCCGCGCAACGTCCTCGCACACTCCTACTCGATGCCCTCGATGAAAGCCGTGATGCTGTCACTATCGGAGCGCTAGTTCGCCGGCTGTCAAATATCAACGGACTACGACTGGTCGTCGGAACCCGGCAGTCCCTCCACGAAAGCCCCGATCACCCCGAACCGCCAGACCGCGCTGTGCTGACCGCCCTCGGAGCCGATCAGGAGAACACGCTCACTCTCGACCGGGACGCCGGCGCCATCAAGGAATACACCAATCGTCGACTGCGCGACCTGTTCGCCGATCGTCTCACCGAGACACGCATCGCAGAATTGGCTACCCAGATCGCCGATCAGCAACAACCCTTCCTGTTCTCCCGCCTCGCCCTCCACGAGCTGAAGGCCAACCCACACCTCACCGAGCCGGACGCCGCTGCCGATCTTCAAGCACTACTCAACTCGGGACACACCGGAATCTTCGCCCATGCCGTCAAGAGGCTCGCCGAACTCGACCCCCGGATCGAGGCGCTGCTCCACGCGCTCGCCTACGCCCGCGGCAATGGACTGCCACATCAGGGCGGTATCTGGGCCACCGCCGCTTCCGCGCTGAGTGGACTGACCGTCACCGACGAACACGTCAGCCGTACCCTGGACGCAGCAGCCCCTTACATCATGCAAGGCGAGGAGTTCGGTCACACGGTGTATCGGTTGGCGCACCGGACCTTCACCGAACGCTATCGGCTCGACGATGCTGCCCAATGCTGATCGGTACGTCCGGCAGATGCGTTCAGATGCTGCGCCTCACAGGATCGTCCACGCTAGGTGTTTCGACCCCGCAGACCCTGGGGTTGTGTCGCGGAGATGTCACTGCCTCACCATGAGGTGAGGGAGCGCCATCGTTGCTGAGGACATCTGGTCAAGATCTTATTTCTCGAACCCTTGACAGAGCCCGCCCTGCCGATGGAATGTGATGACCACTGAATCACCGCGCTGAATGCAACAGACGAGGAGTCCGCCATGGCGCAGTTCGCGGTTTCTGAAGAGTTCTCCACCGGGCAGCTCCCTATGCAGGTGAGCAGGTCTACCCATATCCCGGCCCGGCGGCGTGGCTGGCGGGCGTTGGCCGCCTCGGCGGCATTTGTCGTGGTCGCGGCCGTCGCGGGATGCACCTCGCAACCGGCGGCCGAGACTGCGTCCCCGTCGGGTTCGCCCTCGGTCGAGGGTGCACTCCCGGCGGCTTTGCAGGCCGAACTGCAGGCCGCGGTCGACGAGACGGTCATGCAGTACGACGTACCTGGTGCGGTCGCCGGCGTCTGGATCCCGGGTGAGGGTTCCTGGACGACGGCCGTCGGGCTGGCCGATATCGAGAACGGCACGCCCACGACCACAGACATGTCGTGGCCGCTTCGCAGCGTCACGAAGTCGTACACCGTCACCCTGCTACTGCAGCTCGTCGACGAAGGCAAGCTCTCGCTCGACGACCCGATCAGCGAGTACGTCGACGGCGTGACCAACGGCGACCAGATCACACTGCGGCAACTCGCGGGCATGTCCAGCGGGAACGCCGACTACATCAACGACGACTTCATCGAAGTCTTCAGCGCCGACCCGACCCGGATCTTCACGCTGGACGAGCTGAACAGCTTCGTCCTGGGCAAGCCAGCGCAGTTCGAGCCGGGTGCTGAGCATGTCTACACCAACGCCAACACCAATCTGTTGGGCGCTGTCGTCGAGAAGGTGACCGGCCAACCCTTCGCCGAGGTGCTCAACGAGCGGATCCTCGCTCCGCTCGGGCTGACCGACACCAAGTACATCCTGGATGTCACCACCTGGACGCAGCCACACACCCTGGGCTACGGCCCAAACGCCGACCCGCGCGAGCCGATGGACCAGAACTTCTCGATCTTCGGACCGGCCGGGTCGATGGTCAGCACCTTGGACGACAGCCATCTCTGGGCCCAAGCGCTCGCCTCAGGTGAGCTGCTGCAAACCTCAACCCAAGCCGAGCGTGAGCAAGGGGCACCGCTGGATTCTGGTCCGCCCTACGACCAGTACGCGCTGGGCATCGGCGAGACGAACGGGTGGTGGGGCCACAACGGCGAGGGGCTGGGCTATACCGCAGCCGTTTTCAGCAACCCGCAGACCGGAGCCAGCATCGTGGTGTTCACCAATGAGTCGAACGTCGCGGACAAGGCTCACCCCGCAGACCAGACGTTCCGCCGCCTGGCGGAGATCCTCGAGAAGGGCACCACAAAATGACACGTAGTATTCGGCGGTGGGGGAGCGCCGCCCTCGGCATGATCCTGGTTGGCGCGATGGTGACCGCATGCACCTCCGGAGGCGCCGGAGACGAACCCAATAGCGACGAATCAAGCGTCCCCGCAGCAGCTCTGGAGATCATGAATCAGCCGCAGTACTCGAACGGACGCTGGCTGATCTCGGTGAAAGACCTGGACACAGGGGAGGTGCTCATCGATCTCGACGGTGACAAGATGGCCGAGCCTGCGTCGTTCACGAAGACGTACAGCACCGGTGCGGCCTGGCTCAAGTGGGGGCCGGACCACGTCATCACGACACCGGTGAAACGCACCGGCGAGGTGGCGGACGGAACCCTGAACGGTGATCTCGTCCTGGTCGGCAAGGGTGATGTGACCCTGGGTGGGCGCACGAAGGCGGACGGTACCGTCGATTTTGCGAACCTCGACCACAACGACGCCAATCCGCTTCCGGGCGCGACACTCACGCCCGAAAATCCGCTGGCCGGTTTGGACAACCTAGCGGCCCAGGTGAAGGCGTCCGGGATCGACACTGTCAGCGGAAACGTCGTTGTTGACGACCGGCTCTTCCAAGGAACCCTTGAGGGTGGACCGATCACGCCGATCGTGGTCAATCAGAATCTCATTGATGTGCTGGTCACACCGGGGGCGCCCGGCGAACCGGCGACGGTCGACATGACCCCGGTGGTGGCGCCGTGGCGGGTCGTCAGCGACGTGCAGACGGTTGCGGCCGGTGCTGATTTTGCTGTCTCAAATCCAGAGTCGGCGGGTGACGGCACGATCACGATTTCCGGCACCATCGCCGCCGACAGCGATCCGGTGTTGAAGGTCTTCGTGCTCGACGACCCCGCAACGTTCGCGAAGACAGCGTTCATTGAGGCTCTTGATCGGGCCGGGGTCTCGGTGAGTGGTGATCCGACAGCGGTCAACTCGATGGCTTCGCTGCCCGCGAAGGACGCGGTCGACCAGCTGCCTTCGGTGGCCGAATTCGATTCGCTTCCACTGGCTGAGCAGGTGACCTACATCATGAAGGTCAGCTACAACCGCGGCGCCCAGACCTACGTCTGCCTGCTGTCGGCGGCTGCCGGTGTCGATGACTGCAGCGCAGGCATGGACGAAGTCGGCAGAATCTGGACGGAGGCCGGGCTCGACACGTTGGGTGTCTCGCTCATCGACGGCTCGGGGTTGAGCGGCAACTTCATCACCCCCAACAACGGGGTCGCCACCCAGGAGATCATGGCCAAACGGCCGGACGCCGAGCGGTGGCGCGCCACCATGCCGATTCTCGGGGTGGACGGTTCACTGGCCGCGGTGCAGCCGGATAGCCCGGCGGCGGGCAGCGTCCACGCGAAGACCGGCACGTTGGTCGCCGGTGATGCGCTGAACGGTCGAATCCGGCTGGCCACCAAGGCGCTCGGCGGAGTCATGGAGTCGAAGAGCGGACGCAACCTCGCCTTCACCATCATGATGACCCAAGGCTTCGCGTCCGACATCGAAGGAGTTCTGACTGCGAATGATGATGTCGGCGCGGTGGCGGCGGCCATCCAGCAGAATTACTGAACCGGGATTCGCCGATTTCCCGCTGTTGCGCGTCCTCTGGCGTACACGCTGGCTGCCGTAGGGGATGTTCGCAGTTGTTTCTTACCGATGGCGGGAGGGCCTTGTGATCAGAGTGCGGCAGCTGGAGTACATCGTGGTGGTCGCTGAGTGCGGTTCTATCACTGCGGCTGCGCAGGAACTCTTTCTGAGCCAGCCCGCGCTGACGAAGGCCATCTCGAATCTGGAGCATGACTACAAGGTCCGGCTCTTCGATCGCACTCCCAGGGGAGTGGATCTGACCGCGGAGGGACGGCTGTTCGTCGACCATGCCCGAGCGGTGATTGCGGCGACGGACGCTATGAACAAGGCGTTCGTCGTTCGTGAAGGTCCCGAGCGCAAGGTGTTGTCGGTCGCCAGCCAGCAGTTCGACTTCCTTTATGAGCTACTGCTGGACTGCTACGAAGGTTGGAGCGACAACGCATTTCACCTGAACCTGGTTGAGTGTGACCGCGGCGGTGTGATCAGGGCGGTGCTGTCAGGCGAGGTGGATCTGGGCCTGTTGGTCCAAAGTGATGGTGACTCGCAGGTGTTCAGCAGGCTGCTGGAGGAACGGCGACTCGAATCGACCCGAGTTGCCGAGTCCGCTGTCTACGTCAGTTGTGGGCCCAAGTCGCCGCTGTACGATTACCCGTCGGACCGGATCCCGGTTGAGCGCATCGAGGTCGGCACGCAACTGATCCTCGACATGGAGGGGGAGGTGGTGCGTACGCTGCAGGCCGGTGGGGTCGGCCACCACTTGCAAGCCGAGAAGCTGATTTCCCTCAACAGCGCCTCGGCCTGCATCCAGTTCCTGCTGCGAACCGAAGCCAGCCTGTTCATCCCTAGTTGGGTGATCGGGTTCTTCCGCGAGACCGCGATCCGGACCAGGTTGGTGGACTTCAGCGACTCGGAGCGGTTCCCAACGAACCATCTGCACTGGGTGAAGCGCCTGCACGAGCCGCTCAATGTGGCCGGGATTCAGTTCGTGGAGGGACTCCAGCGGGCGGTTGGCGCCAGCGCCGAGCCCGCCCGCCGGTAGGTGCCTACTGCATGAACTGCCGCGCAGTCGCGGCGATGCCGGGACCGTCGAACCCGTACACGGGGTACAGCTCGTCGGGATATCCGAAGGGGACGAACTTGTCGGGGATACCGATCTTCTTCAGGCGGGCAGGTACCCCGGCCTCCATCAGCACGTCCGCCACGATGCTGCCCAGCCCGCCGAGCACATTGTGGTCCTCGACGGTGATGATGTTGCCGGTGGTGCGGGCGGCGTTGATGATCGCCTCGCGGTCGATCGGCTTGATCGTGTGCATGTCGATCACGGCCACGCTCATGCCGTCCTCGGCGAGCTGCTTGGCGGCCTGGAGGCTGTTATAGACCCCGGAGCCGGTCGCGATCAGCGTCAGGTCGCTGCCGGGACGCACCGTGATGGCCTTGCCGATCTCGTACTTGTAATCCTCGGTGTAGACGAGGGGCTCCTCACCACGCGGGATGCGGATGTAGATGGGCTGCGGCCAGTCCAGGGACGCCTCCAGGAACTTGATGCACTGGTTCGCGTCGCAGGGGGCGATCATCGTCATATTCGGAATCGAGTTCATGATGCCGAACTCGACGATGGTGTTGTGGGTGGGGCCGTAGCCGGACGTGATGCCGCCATGGGTGCCGATCAGACGCACGGGCAGATCGTTGTAGGCCAGATCGTTGTGGACCTGGTCCAGCGCGCGCACGCTGAGGAACGGCCCGAAGGTCTGCGCGAAGGGCATGTAACCCCGCAGGGCCATCCCCGCGGCCATGGAAACCATATTCGCCTCGGCGATGCCGGCGTCCAGCACCCGGTCGGGGTACTTGTCGAAGGCGGCCCGAACCCGGTTGCCACTGCCGGTGCCGTCACCGTTGATGTATACGACGTGGGGTAGTTCCTCGACCATGTCGAGAATGGTGCCGGTGATGGTGCCTTTGGCGTCCATCATCATGCCGGACGTGTTGAAAGTGAACTGGACAGCCATGATTACTAGACCTCCGCGAGCTTCCGTGCCGTGTAGGCGTCGATGATTTCGTAGGTCTCCTCGAGCTTCTCTTTGCTCAGACCGCCGATATGCCAGGCGCCGGGGGCAGCTTCCATGTAGTCGATGCCCTGCCCCTTGGTGGTGGAGGAGATGATCGCTATGGGCTTGCCGGGGTTGGCGTAGTCCACGGGCGGCAGGCTGGACAAGACCTCGTCGATGGCTTGCATATCGGTGCCGTCGACCTCGATAGCATCCCAGCCGAAGGAGCGGAAGGTCTCGGCCATGTTCGGCCAGACGATGTTCTCACCGGCCGCGAACGAGGCGGAGAAGTGGTTGAAGTCCACGATGGCGACGATCCCGTCCAGCTTCTTCGAGGCCGCGTACATGATGGCCTCCCAGTTGGATCCCTCTTCCATCTCACCGTCGCCCAGCATGACGTAGACCCGTGCGGGAATCTGCTTGTCGCGGTTGGCGTGGGCAACCCCGCAGGCAAGACTCAGTCCGTGCCCGAGAGAACCGGTGGAGACCTCGATGCCCTTCACATGCAGACGATTGGGGTGGGCACCAAAAGTGTTTCCCTCCACCGTGTTGTAGGTGTCCAGCAGCTCATCCCAGTCGTAGAGACCCAGGTCGCAAAAGATCGTGTAGAGCAGGATGCCGTTGTGGCCCTTGCTCAAGATGAACGTGTTCCGGTACGGATCATCCAAGTTGGCCGGATCGAATCCAAGATGCTTGTAGTAGAGGGCAACGGCCATATCGGTCGCCGACAACGGTCCACCGATGTGGACCCCTCCGATGCGATGCGTACCGAGGGCGAGTTGTTTGCGGATGAATCCAGCCTTCTCGATGAGCTCGGGCACGCTGTTTATGCGAACTACCGTGCTGCCATCGTCGACGACGGGGTCGGCGTTTGCGCCTTGCGTCGTGGTCATTGTTCTGAGTCCTTTCTCTTTCAGGAGCTGTCCCGGATGCCTCAGGCGATCAGGTAGCCGCCGTCCACGGGGATGTTGATGCCGGTGATGTAGCTGGAGGCGTCGCTGGCCAGGAACAGCAGCGGCCCGTGAAGTTCATCGGTGCGGCCAAAGCGGCGCATCGGGATCTCCTGGTTGGCCACGTCGTGGGCTTGCTCAGTCATTAAGCCCTCATGGATGCCCGACCACACATATCCCGGTGCGATCGTGTTCACCCGAATACCGTCCCGGACGCTGAAGGCGGCCAGCGCCCTGGCGTATTGGGATACGCCGGCCTTTGCCGCGGCGTAGGCCATGATCGGGTTCGGATTGCCTGCCATGTGGTTCATGACGTAGCCAGAAATCGACGAGGTCATGATGATTGAGCCGCCGTGACCATGGCGGCGCATCATCTTCTGCGCCAACTGGCCGCACAAGAACATCCCGTTCAGGTCAATATCAATCGTCTTCTTCCAGGTGTCGAACGACGAGTCGTAGTCGTCGCCCGGCAAGACCACACCGGCGTTGAGAAATGCGACATCCACCGTGCCCAACTGTGCTTCCAATTGCTCGCCCATGGCGTTGACCTGGGCCTCGTCGGAGACATCGCAGTATGCGGGCACCACCGTGGTGCCGAACCGCTCGGCAATCTCCTGAGCCAGCGGGTCCAGAGTGGCCCTGGTCCGCTCAATGTCGGCCATCATCACATCTGCACCCGCCTGAGCGAACACTGCGGCTGCATTGCGACCAATTCCACCTGAGGCGCCGGTGACTAAAGCTTTCTTTCCCTTGAGTGAAAAGCGATCAAAAATGTCATACGCCGCGTCGCGCCAAACATCCTTTGGATAAAGCTCTTCATAGAATTCCACGTCGCCGTACCCTTTCGCCGAAAAGCGGTCGTTGCCTTTCGAAATATCCTGAGTGAGATCCTATTTCAGGCCTGAAAGTGAAATCAAATAGCTAAAAGCAATCGCCAGCCATAACCACAACGTCACGGACGACAATCGGCTGGGCGACACGCTGGGGCGGCGAAGACAGCGCGCGCACTGTCCCAAGAATCGGCGTGGTGCCACAATGCCGATTCTTGGCGTCAATGATTCTCTGGCTGCGGTGCAGTCGGGCAACCCGGCGGCGGGGCGTCGATCCAGCAGTATTACTGAACCTGGGCGTAGGGGAGTCGCTCAGTCGATGGCGACCGCAACATCGGTGGCCTTGATGAGCAGCGTGACAGCTTGCCCTTCGGCCAGACCGAGATCGTTGGCGGCGTCTGCGGTGATGGCTGACGTGAGGACCTGGTCAGTGCCGTCGAGCCGGACCTTCACGCTGGCCATCGCTTCACCCATCGCGATGCTGACGATTGTTCCGGCGAGTTGATTGCGCGTCGACAGTTTCATAGCT
>JALHFX010000142.1 GCA_022837595.1 Propionibacterium sp. | reverse complement strand
CCTGCTAGTCGAAGCCCCTCGAATGCCTGCGGACTAGTCACTTCATGGCACAGCTGGAGATCGATATAGAGCAGATCAGGCTCACCTGCGGCAGAGCGTACGATGTGATCGTCCCAGACCTTTTCGCTCAGAGTTCTTCCCATGTCTTACATGATGACATTGAGGTTCAAATAATGAGATGTTAATCTCAGAGTATGGACGAATCCTCTGGGGTCGGTGTTCTCGACAAGGCTGCGTTGGTTTTGGCCGCCTTGGAGTCAGGCCCAATGACACTGGCTGGCCTGGTCTCATCGACTGGCCTGGCACGCCCGACAGCACATCGCCTGGCCGTTGCGCTGGAGCATCACCGCCTGGTGGGCCGCGATTTGCAGGGCCGCTTCGTACTCGGCCCCAGACTGGCCGAACTGGCGGCCTCGGCCGGGGAGGACCGCTTGCTTTCGACTGCCGGCCCAATCCTCGCACGGCTACGCGATATCACCGGCGAGTCCAGCCAGCTCTACCGCCGGCAAGGTGACGTCCGAGTCTGCATCGCAGCAGCTGATCGGCCCACAGGTCTTCGTGACTCGATTCCGGTCGGTATTCAATTGTCGATGAGTGCGGGCTCGGCCGCACAAGTACTCCTGGCCTGGGAAGAGCCGGATCGCTTGCAGCGCGGCCTGGCGAACGCCACCTTCTCCGCGGTGGGGTTGACCGGCGTGCGCCGCCGCGGCTGGGCCCAGTCGGTGGCCGAGCGAGAGCCGGGCGTGGCCTCGGTGAGTGCTCCGGTACGCTCCCCCGGCGGTAAAGTGATCGCCGCGGTCTCGGTTTCGGGGCCGATCGAGCGATTGAGCCGCCAGCCTGGCCGCCTACACGCGCCGGCTGTGATGGCTGCCGCTGATCGGTTGAGTGAGGTGCTGCGCCGAACCGACGCAGAAAGCTGACAAAACACCGCCATCGTGTAGGTTCTGGGTCCCAGACGGGCCGTCAACCTACACGATGAGGTGATGTGGCCTGGTCAGGCCTCCAGCGAACCCGACCAGGCCACGCATGCGAGGATGCTCAGGCCTGCTGGCCCTGCTCTTCGATGTATTTCTGGACGATCGCCGTGTCGTCCCAACCCCAGCCGGCGTCCACGACACCCTGGAAGGCATCAAGCAGCCGGTCGCCCTGAACCGTGGTGGTACCGGTGCTGCGAGCCTCGTCGAGGTAAGCCTTGAGATCCTTGATCCAGAAGATCGCGGCGCCTGAGACCGAGTAGTCCTTCTCGATGAAGCGCGGCGCCTTGTCGTCCATGATCTTGCTGCCGGCGTAGCCGCCGCGCATCAAATCGAAGAGCTTCTGCACATCCAGCCCGGCGCGCTCGGCGACCACTGCGGCCTCGGCGTTCGCGACGATATTCGCCGCACAGACCAACTGATTACAGGCCTTCGCCACCTCACCGGCTCCGGTCGGACCCAGATGCACTGGGCTACCGGCAAGCTTCAGATATGGCATCGCCTTGGCGACCAAGTCATCGGAGCCTCCGACCATGATCGACAACTTGCCGGCCTCGGCACCAACCTGACCGCCAGAAACCGGAGCATCGATGACACGCACCTGGCCGTTGGTCGCGGCGGAGACTTCTTCGTCCAGCTGACGAACCGCGTCCGGCGAAACGGTCGAACAAATCACCAGTAAGAGCTCACCATTAACACCGGCCAAAAGACCGTTCTCACCCTCCAGGACACTCTTCACCTGAGGAATGTCCGGAACCATGAAGAAAACCAGATCGGCCTTGCCAGCGAGGTCCTTGGCGGTCTCGGCCCATGCAGCTCCAGCGTCAAGTAGGTCCTTGATGCGGTCGGAGCTGATGTCATTCAGCACGAGGGTATCGCCGCTGGGCAGGCCCTCCAAGATATGACGGGCGATGGGACGGCCCATAGTTCCCAGCCCGATGAATCCGACAGTGGTCATCAATTCCTCCTTGAATCCCGTGTAGTACTGGGCCCAATAGTAGGGCATGACTCCCCCGGGGGAGGCAACGATTGCCTTCAGTTGTCAGGTAGCCGAGCCACTTGCCCTAACAAATGATTTGTTGGTGTTCAGGCCGCGCTGCTCTCTATCTGCAGCAGCGTGCGCTTGATCTCCAATCCCCCGAGATACCCGCCCAGACTGCCGTCCGAACGCAACACTCGATGGCAAGGCACGACAACCGGCAGCGGATTCGTCGCACATGCCGACCCGACTGCGCGCACGGCCCGCGGATTCCCGACGAGTTCGGCGACCTGCTTGTAGGAACGGGTCTGCCCATAACCGATCTGCGGTAGATAGCGCTGTACGTGTTGCCTGAACCCGGACGACAGCGCAAAGTCCAACTCCAGATCGAAGGCTTTGCGCCGGCCGGTGAAATACTCGTCCAGTTCGGACCAGGCCGCGTCCAAGCGGTTGGTACCCTCCAGAATGCGAGGGCTGATCTTGGTGGCCAAGGACTCGAGCACCTCGTCGAAACCCTCATACTCGAAAGCAATTCGCACCAAGCCTCGCGGGGTGGCAGCCAGCAGAAGGCGCCCGATAGGGCTGTCGATGAGCCGGTAACTGAGATCCAGCAGATCGGCGGAGTCTGCTGTCTGCGCCAATTGTGCGTGTAAGACGGCGAGGTCGGCGGCGCTAACCGGAAACATTTCTCCAACGCTCATAAATTCACTCCCCCATCGTCGGATACCGTTGCGTCCGCGAGGTAGCGACGGCGTAGCGACTCGATGCCGTCTGCCGCCGCTCTGCGGACCGCCGCCGGGTTACTACCGATGAGTTCAGCGGTCTGAACATGCGACAGACCGCCCAAATAGTGGTAGGCCACCGCCAGGCGCTGGCGCTGCGGCAATCGGGACACCGCCTGCCAGAGATCTCCCGCATCGCTCAGTAACTCCCCGGATGTCGGCTCGTCGGGCACGTCAGCTACCGGCACCGCATGCCTGGCCCGTGCCCTGGTTACGTCGATCGCTTTGCGGTGGGCCACCTTCACCAGCCAGGCTTCCACATTGGTGTTCTCCTCGAGGTCGGGCCAGGCACGCAGAGCGGCGATGAAGGTCTCCGACCAGGCGTCATCCGCATCGGGCCCGATCCCCAATACCGCGCGGCAGACCCGCAGCACCGTGGCCCCGTGCTGCTTGACGCTGGCTTCAAACGGTTCTTTCATCGTCATCACACGGTAGACGCGCGAGCCAAGCAAAACGTGAGATCGGTCGAAAGCACGCGTGCTCGCACGGTCGCAATCGTCGGTTTCGACGGGTGTTCGGCCCTGAACAGAAAAACGCCGCAGCTTTTGGCTGCGGCGCTAATTGCCACCTGGTGATGTTGACGGCCGACCACTCCGCCAACCTGGTAGCCCCGAGCGGATTCGAACCGCCGTTACAGCCTTGAGAGGGCCGCGTGCTAGGCCACTACACTACGGGGCCAGGTCATCTTCACTTGTC
>JALHFX010000141.1 GCA_022837595.1 Propionibacterium sp. | reverse complement strand
TGACCCTTCGAGCTGGACCGATCTTCCCGCCGGACTGCGCGATCGGGTGCAGCTGAGCTGGTTCCCGGTGATGCTGAACCCGGTGAGCGAGCAGTTCGCCGACCACGGTGCCACGATCAAGACCGCCTGGCGGGCGTTCGATGGGGCGATCATCGAATCGGTGATCATGCGTTACCGCGATCGCACCACGATCTGCATCTCGTCGGAGGCCGGCTGCGGCATGGCCTGTCCTTTCTGCGCTACGGGCCAAGGCGGTTTACAGCGCAACCTGACCGCCTCGGAGATTGTCTGGCAGGTACATGACGCAGCCCGCCGGCTAGTATCCGGTGAGCTACCGGGTGGGCCGGGACATGTGAACAACATCGTGTTCATGGGTATGGGCGAGCCGATGGCCAACTATCGTGCGGTGATGGCGGCAGTTCGTCAGATCCACGCTCCCAATCCCGACGGTTTGGGTATCAGCGCTCGCAGCCTGACCATCTCGACCGTCGGCATGGTGCCCAGGATGCGCCAACTGATCGACGAGAATCTGCCGGTCACGCTAGCAGTTTCGTTACACGCCCCCGATGACGAGTTGCGCGACGAACTCGTCCCGCTCAATCGCCATTTCAATGTGGACGCAGTACTCGACGCGGCCTGGGATTACGCGTCGGCGACAAAGCGCCGGGTGAGTATCGAGTACATCTTGATCAAGCAGATCAACGATCAGGCTTGGCGCTCGCCAAACGGCTCAAAGCTCGCGGTGATTGGGGCTGGTTCCACGTGAACCTGATTCCGCTCAATCCGACCCCCGGGAGTAAGTGGACGGCCTCGCATCCCGAGGACGAGCGCGCCTTCGTCGAACACCTGGAGCGGGCGGGCGTGCCGGTGACGGTCCGTGCAACGCGAGGCCGCGATATCGATGGGGCTTGCGGCCAGTTGGCTGCCAACTTGGACTCCCGCGCGACGAACTGACGTGCCAAATGGCTGATCCTAGCTGGTCAATGTCCATCAATCTGGGAAACCCGTCGGCCAAGCCGATGACCCTCGCGACCCGACGTCCGACTCGTAAGATCAAGGTCGGTACCACATATATCGGGGGAGACGCCCCGATCTCTGTGCAGTCGATGACCACGACGCTCACTGCGGATATCAATGCCACGTTGCAGCAGATCGCCGAGTTGACGGCTGCGGGCTGCGATATCGTGCGGGTGGCGGTACCGAGCCAAGACGATGCCAATGCGCTGCGCGCCATTGCAGCCAAATCGAAGCTCCCGGTGGTGGCTGATATTCACTTCCAGCCGCGTTATGTATTCGCCGCCATAGAAGCGGGATGTGCGAAGGTCCGCGTCAATCCCGGGAATATCAAGGCTTTCGACGACAAGATTGCCGATATCGCCAAGGCCGCGTCGGAGCACGGAACCTCGATTCGCATCGGGGTGAATGCCGGCTCGCTCGATAAACGGCTGCGCAGTAACTACGAAGTCGATCCGGCCGGTGCGCTCGTGCAATCTGCGCTCAATGAGGCTCGGCTTTTCGAAGAAGTCGGTTTCTTCGACTTCGCGATCTCGGTCAAGCATCACGATCCGGTCATCATGGTGGACGCCTACCGCCGCCTCTCGCAGGTTTGTGACTATCCGTTACACCTTGGCGTGACCGAGGCCGGGCCAGCCTTCCAAGGGACGATCAAATCGGCTACCGCCTTCGGCGCGCTGCTGGCAGAAGGTATCGGCGACACCATCCGGGTCTCGCTTTCTGCGCCGCCGGTCGAGGAAGTGAAGGTCGGCATCAAGATACTTGAGTCGCTGAACCTTCGTCCGCGGCAGTTCGAGATCGTCAGCTGTCCTAGTTGCGGACGCGCACAGGTCGATGTCTACAAGCTCGCGAATGAAGTCACCGAAGGGCTCAAAGACATCACAGCCCCGATCCGCGTCGCAGTCATGGGCTGTGTGGTGAATGGCCCGGGTGAGGCTCGTGAGGCGGACCTCGGCGTGGCATCCGGCAACGGACGCGGACAGATCTTCGTGCGTGGCGAGGTCATAGCGACGGTTCCCGAAGACCAGATCGTGCCGACACTGATCGCCGAGGCCAACCGCATCGCCGCAGAAATCACCAAGAGCGGCTCCCCCGAAGTACTGGTGAGCTGAGGCAAATAGTCAGGTGAGCGGATCGCTGCGCGTTCTAGGGGAAGAGGACCTCCCGGAGTTTCTCTTCCTGCTGAGTCGCGATCCGTTGAGCAGTCTTTTTGTCGCATCCCGGGTCAGCACCTACGGGTTGGCTCCCGAATCCTTGGGCTGTGCGGTCTACGGCTATTTCATGCAAGGCGAGTTGGTCGCTGCCTGTCATGTTGGTTCGAATCTGGTGCCGATCGGAGATCACCCGGAGGCCATGGAGAGCTTCGTCCATGCCATCGGACATCGGCGTCAGGTCGCCTCGATTGTCGGTCCGGCGTCGACGGTAATGCGCTTACATGCGGGACTATGTGAACGCTGGGGATTCAGCTGGAAGCAGGTTCGTGAGATCCGCGCGCACCAACCACTGATGTCGATCAGTGAGCCCCCACTGGTCGGGGCTGATCGCCGCATCCAGCGCATCGACACCACTCATTTCAACGCCTACCTCAAGGCGGCGATCGCGATGTACACGGAGGAAATCGGAATCAGCCCGGTGGATTCGTCTGACAGTTATTCGCGGTATGTACGGATGCTGATGCAATTGGGGCGCGCGATGGGTGGTGTGGTCGCAGCACAGCCCGGCCGCCGACAACCCGAGCGCGTCTGGTTCAAATCCGACATCGGGTCGGCCTGGCAGCAGTACTGCCAGGTGCAAGGTGTTTGGCTCGACCCACAATTGCGCGGACGACGGCTCTCGGCGCCTGCGATGGCACAGGTCGTGCTGCTCTGCCAGCAGCAATACCCGGTGGTCTCGCTCTACGTCAACGAATTCAACACCCGCGCGCGGCGCGTCTACACAGAGATCGGTTTCGAAACCGTTGGTGAGCTCGCCACTATCCTCTATTGACCGAAGCACTCACTCGCCAACCCGTCGGCTGCTTTCCGATGCCTGCTCTATCATGGCTGGATGAGCCTGCTGCCGATCGCCGAACTCGGCGCCGAACTCACCGCTGACCAGCGTGAACGATATGCACGGCAGATCCGGCTGCCGGGTTTCGGAGATGAAGGCCAACGACGTCTATCGACTAGCCGTGTACTGGTGGTCGGGGCTGGCGGTCTGGGATCTCCCGCATTGCTCTATCTCGCAGCGGCCGGGGTCCGAACCATCGGGATCGTCGACGACGATCTCGTTGATCTCACCAATCTGCAGCGACAGATCATCCACTCCACCGCGTCAGTGGGTATTCCGAAAACGACCAGCGCTGCGCGCGCAGTGCACGAACTCAATCCGGATATCCAGGTGATCGAGCATCGCTACCGTCTCACCGAGGAGAACGCCACTCAAACCATCGCTGACTACGACGTCGTGCTTGACGGTACCGATAACTTCCTCACCCGCTACACCGTGGACGCCGCCTGCTCGCGGCTATCCGTGCCAGAGGTTTGGGGATCCATCCTTCGTTTCACCGCCCAGGTCTCCGTTTTCTGGACGGGGGATCGGGCTCGTGCCCACGGCGTCCCTGATCCTGGTGTCTGCCTTCGCGATCTGTTCCCCGCGCCGCCCCCACCGGGCAGCACACCAAGCTGCGGAGAGGCCGGGGTCTTCGGGCTACTTTGCGGACAAGTCGGTTCGATCATGGCCGGTGAGGCAATCAAGCTGCTCACCGGAACCGGCGAATCGCTGCTCGGCCGTGTCTTACTGGTGGATACGGCACATGCCAGCTACGACACGCTCAAATTGACCGGCTCTGCTGATCGTCCGGAGCCCTTACAAGGGGCGGCATTGGTCGGAGCATGCACGCTGGTACCGGAGACCGAGAGTATCGATGTTGGGCAGTTGAATGATCTGCTCGATGCCCGAGCGGCGGGTCGAGCTCGCTTCACACTGCTCGACGTGCGCGAGGACGATGAATGGGCGGTCAATCGCATCGATGGAGCCATCCATTTGCCACTCGGCCGGTTGTTGGACGATCCGTCGGCTGCGGCGGCGACTTGGAACCGGGACCCGTCTACGTCTACTGTTTGGCCGGTACCCGTTCGTTGCGAGCAGCGCAGGCTCTCGCCGATGCCGGACTGAACGCCATCAGTGTGGACGGTGGCATCAAAGCATGGTGGTCGAGCATCGACATGACGATGGCGCGATACTGATGATGGCGATCATCAATTGAGTCCAAGAGAAGAAGAGCCAGAATGAAGTCGGTAGCAGACCATTACGACGACGTGCTTGACCTGGCGCGGGAACTGCCGGTCGAGGAGACCGATCTCGCCCGCGCTCGGGGGCTGACGCTCGCCGAGGAGATTCGAGCCAAGCTCTCGATT
>JALHFX010000140.1 GCA_022837595.1 Propionibacterium sp. | reverse complement strand
CGTTGAGGGTCTGACTTGGCCTTGAGGGCCTCACAGTGGCGCGACCGTCCCGGATTCTCACCGGAGTTCCTCACCGCATGCAGGATCAAACTATCAGCACCAGAACGGGCGATGAAACCTATCAGCGTCCGAGCCAACGCTTGATAGTACGGATCCGGGCATCGATCTGCGCCGAGGTCGCCTGCCCCAGCGCCGGCCCGCCGCATTCACGGCGCAAACCGGCATGCACATGGGAGTGCGGCATACCCTTCAGCCGCGCATATTGAGCGACCAGAGAGTTCAGCTCTTTACGTTTGTCGGCCAGCTGCCGATGCAATGCCTGCTCGGGGCTGACTTTCTCTTTGCGCATCACGCGTTCGTGCCGTTTGGCTTGACGCCGCTGACGCTCGGCCAGTAGCTGGGCCACCTGATCGGACTCGAGCAGCCCAGGAAGACCCAGGTAGTCGGCCTCATCGTCGCTGGTTGGCGCAGCATGCAGGCCGTAGGCCTGCGAATCAAAGAGCACATGATCGAAGACCGCCTCTGAGCTGACGGCCTCGTATTGATTCAACAGATCGTCGCTGGCGCACTCTTGGGTGTTCGCCTGCTCCATCAAGGCCTCGGTTTCAGCCCAGATATCGACGGTCTCGGGATGCTTGGGGCGCCCGAGCACGTGATCTCGCTGACGCTCGATCGAAGCGGCATGCGCCAAGATGATCGGCACCGTCGGTAAGAAGATCGTGGCCAGCTCACCACGCCGCCGAGCCCGGACGAAGCGTCCGACCGCCTGCGCGAAGAAGAGTGGGGTCGAGGTCGAGGTCGCGTAGACCCCGACCGCCAGCCGTGGCACGTCGACGCCTTCGGAGACCATCCGCACCGCGACCATCCAGCGCGATTCGTCGGAGGCGAACTGCTCGATCTTGGCCGAGGACGTGGCATCGTCCGAGAGCACCAGCGTGGGTTTGGTGCCGCTGATCTGCGCTAAGACAGCCGCATAGGCTCTCGCGGTGCGTTGATTTGCCGCTATTACCAGGCCACCGGCATCGGGCAGGTGCCTGCGCACCTCGCTCAGTCTGCGGTCGGCTGCGCGCAGCACCGAGCCGACCCATTCTCCTTGCGGATCGAGCGCCGTGCGCCAGGCCTGCGCGGTGAGATCCTTGGTCATCGCCTCGCCCAGGTTGGCCGCGATCTCGTCGCCGCTGGACGTGCGCCAACGCATCGGGCCGCCGTAGTTCATGAAGACCACCGGACGCACGACATGGTCGCGTAGCGCCTCCGCGTAGCCGTAAACAAAGTCGGCGTGGCTGATCAGCGAACCGTCGGGCTGCTCGTCGTAACGCACGAACGGGATTGGGATGTCATCGCTGCGGAAGGGTGTACCAGTGAGCGCCAGCCTGCGGGTCGCGTGGCCGAAGGCCTCGGTGATCGCGTCGCCCCAGCTGCGGGAATCGCCTGCGTGGTGGATCTCGTCGAAGATCACCAGCGTAGGGGTGGCTAGGGTGACCGCCTCATAATGCCAGGCACGCATCGAGACGCCTGCGTAGGTGACGGCCATGCCGTCGAACTCGCGGGAGCGCCCACGGCGCCCGCCGGTGCCCGAAGGATCGAGTTGGAGGCCAACCTTGGCGGCCGCATCTGCCCACTGGGTCTTCAGATGCTCGGTCGGGACGACGACGATGATTCTGTTCACTGTCTTCGCGTTGAGGAGTTCGGCAGCTATGCGCAGCGCGAAAGTGGTCTTGCCTGCTCCGGGTGTGGCCACCGCGAGGAAATCGCGGGGCTGTTGATCGCGGTAGAGCTGAACGGCGGCTGCCTGCCAGGCACGCAGCCGTGCGGAGGTACCCCAGGGGGCACGTCGAGGAAATGCCGGTGAGATCCGGTCGAATGCTGCATCGCTCATGGGTGCACTGGCCCGGCGGGAATCGGGGTAGGCAGGTGCGTGAGCGACATAGGCCCACGACCTTAGCTCAAATTCGTCGCGGGACCAGCCCGTGGCGGCGCGGCGTGGCCGGGATCGTGGCCGTCCGGGTCAGCCGAAGAGTGGGTTGGTTCCGGCCCCAGGCCGCTCGTCGGCGGGTACCGGGCCGGGCGCAGTGCCGTCTCCGAACGGCGTGCCGCCGAGCGCTTCACGCCCATGTTCGGTGAGTAGGCCTGCCAGGTCGGGTCCTTGTGGCACGATCCGGGTCGGGTTTATCTCGGCATGAACGATAAAATAGTGCTGTTTGGTTTGGATGAAATCGACGGTGTCTCCGAAGCCGGGCGTCTGGAAGAGGTCACGCAGATATCCCCACAAAACTGGGATCTCGCTGATCTTCGAGCGGTTGCATTTGAAATGGCCGTGGTAGACCGCGTCGAAACGCACCAGCGTGGTGAACAACCGAATATCGGCCAACGTGATGTGATCACCGACCAGATAACGCTGGGTGGAAAGTCGCTGAGTGATCGTGTCGAGAGCTTGCCAGAGTTCGCGGTAAGCGCGATCATAGGCTTGCTGGCTACCGGCGAAACCGCAGCGGTAGACGCCGTTGTTGATCGACGGATAGATCAACCTATTGAGCTCTTCTATTTGATCGAGGAGATCTTCGGGGTACAGGTCCGGGGCCCCTGGGCGCTGATAAGGCCCCCATTCGCGGATGAAATCGATCGTCATCTGGTTGAAATCGTTGGTGACGACCTTGCGGGACGAGATCTCGGCCATCGCCGGAACCGTGATGCCCTTCGGATAGTCCGCGACGCGCGCGAAGTAGGCGTCCTGCAGGCGTGGGATGCGAAGTACCGGGTCGAGCCCATCGGGATAGACACCGTCGTAGTTCCAGGAGCGGATATCGTGGGTCGGCGCGGCCAGGCTGAGCGAAAAGGCATCTTCTAGGCCCATCAACCGGCGGACGATGATCGCCCGGTGCGCCCAAGGACAGGCGCGAGCCGCCATCAGCCGATAGCGACCCGGTTCGGCGGGCCACAGCAGTTCTCCCACCCTGCCTTCGGTGCCAGGCATCGGCTGCGGGTCGGATCCGGCAGGCACGGACGCCACAATGCGGTCGCCGATATAACTGGCATCTCGCACAAATTCGCCGGTTTTCGAAGCATTCTGCGGGTCGCCCGCCCACTTATCGGTCATGGCTCCTCCTCGGTTGAGCGTCAAACCTACCCGGTTGCTGGTTCGTCCCAGAACATAACTGTCGTAGGGCTCATCTAGTCTGCCTAGTAACAAGGACATTGGAGTGGAAGTGTTGCGCGACCCAGGGCAGACAAGCCAGTTGGCTATTCAGACTCCCGTTCAGATCGAGCTGTTCACCTGGCAGCGTGAAGCCCTGGACGCGTGGCATCAACAGGGTAGTTCGGGCATGGTGCAGGCGGTGACCGGCGCAGGCAAGACTCGGGTTGGCGTCGCGGCAATCGCGGAGGCTTTGGAGGACGGCCTGCGATCAGTGGTCGTTGTGCCGAGCTTGGTCTTGGTGAAGCA
>JALHFX010000042.1 GCA_022837595.1 Propionibacterium sp. | reverse complement strand
TCTGTTGTGCGGGCGCATCCGTGAAGTACCTGTCCCATAGATCTTCCCTCCGTAGCTGGCTATAAATTACACCAGCACACCGTGGGACTAAACACCTAAGGTCTGGATCACTAAGATCCGGGAGAAGTTCGAAGCGCAGCGCCTTGCCGAGAAGGAACGCGCCGAACAGGCTGCAGCGGCACGTGCAGCTGAGGAGGCAATGCGAGAGGAGCGACGCAAGGCGTGGGCCGAGAATCAGAACAAGGCGTTCACAGCGCTCGCATTCGAGTCCCTGTCCGGGCGCACCGCCGGTATCCCGGAATATCTGCTTCGGACCAACCTCAAGCAGGACGGGGACGCCAAGGTGAGTGGCACGATCGAATGGACGGCCATGAAGGGTAACCACAAGGCCCTCAAGTGGCGTGCCACTAAGGTCGTCGAAGGCACCCTCAGCACCAATCCGGAGGGATTGCTCGTGCTCAACCTGCAGGAGAAGTCGCTCGTCGGGACGCCCGAAGGTGATGCGCGCGAGGTCGTCGTGGGGCTGGTCTACGAACTGAAGCTCGACCCCAAGAATCCCAACCAAGTCACCGGCCAGTGGGGGGCGCAAGGAACACGCCAAAGAAGCCTGATCCTGGGCAAGGCGGCAGGCTAAGACAACAACGGGCGCCTCTCGGGGCGCCCGTTTCTTCGCATGCTGGCCGCATCGGTCTAATGCCCCCATGTTCGCTTGTTCGCCATGAGGTCCATGAGGCGAAAGCCATCAGCGTCGGAGAACCCACACTCGGATTGGCCGATGAGAACGTCCCACGCTGCGGGGAATGGTTGCACCGTGCTGTGCGCGACCACGATCTTTGATGTCGGCATGAGGTTCCGCATCATCCAGGCGTTGATCTCGGCAACGCATTGCTGAGGGCCACCGCCCTCCAGTGTGGGGGTGAAGCCGATGTGCCGGCCTCCCAATTCCTTGAGCATGCCGGCGACCTGATGGGCGTTGCACTTGCGGCGAATCTCGGAAGTCACGATGACGCTGCAAAGGCGCCCTGCCAGCACGGCAGCCAGCCTTTGCACTCGCTCATCGAACCCTTCTTGCTGCGGCCGCAGCAGCCCATCGAGGTCCAGGAATAGCACGGGGGCCAGTACGGGGTGGGTTGGCGAAGGCGTTTCCTTACTCAGGATGCGATAGGCGTTCGCTCTCTGAAAGCTGACCTCCGGGCTCTCGGACATCCACGATGGCAACCCCAGCCCATTGCGATCTTCGGTCCCTGCGCCGTCCGTACGGGTCAAGGTGCCAGCGTTGCGACGGATCTCTTCGAGCTTGGCTGCACGCGCGACGGCCAATTCGCGCTGCGCTGCCATCTTCTTCTCTCTCTCCCGTCTGCGCTGATCGTCGATCTTCTCCAGGTACGCCTCGTGGCGACGCCGCGCCTCGGCCTCATCGTTGGCAATCCGCTTCCGAAGCTCGGCCTTGGCTTCGTAGTCCTGGTCTGCTTTCTCCTCCAGGCGAGGGTTGAAAAGCCATGCCTTCGAGCGGGCGTTCTCGAGCACGAAGGTCCGTAACTCGTCGGGCGTCCACGTGCTCCTTTTCGGATCGATGCTGATCTCGATGGTGGCGTTGCCGCGGGCGCGTATCTTCGCGAGCTTGTCCCGATCGACTGGGTTGTGGACCGCGACTTCGACGTAGAGTGTCTTGCCGGCGACGGTGGCGACGATGTCGGGGCGGATGTTCCCTTCGCGCTTCTCGAGTTGCACCGATTCGAACTCCACCCTGCGCGCCGGCGCGAAAGCCTCGCCCGGGCCGCGCCTTCTCACTGGGTTCAGTTCGTGCGTGCGGTAGCTGTAGGGCGGGTGGCACACCTCGGCAGAGGTGCGCAGCGCCTCGACGAACTCGTCCGGGTATCGGAGCACGTTGCACTCGGGCAGCTCCAGCCAGCCGGCATCCTCGATGATGCGCTTTACCCCCAGGTGCAGCGACGACTCGAACGCCTCGCTGCAGCCATAGCCCTTGGCGTGCGCGAAATGCCAGACCGTCTTGCCCGTCTTGCTCTGCCGCGCGATCAGCGGTGCGCTGCACGACGGGCAGGTGCAGGCGCAGGCAGCACCGTTTTCAACCTCTTCGATCGATGCGATGTTGCCGTGCTTGTCCAGAGCGAACGGAATCCGGTGGTCGGGCGATGCCATGCGTCTAAGTGTATCGCGCCGCGCACCTGGTTGAGCTCTTGTGGAAACTGTACGAAGATACAGCCCCTTTTTAGCTTGGCCGCCTCCCATGCTGCCCGCCCCGGATCACCTTGATGCCCCGCTACGTGCTGTCGAGAACCCCCCTTGTGTGCTCCTGCCGCTTGGGCTGACTCCTGTTTCCGCCGGTTTCCCCTCCCCTGCAGAGGACTATGCGGACAAGCGGCTGGACCTCAACCAGTACCTTGTCCGTAACCCCGTCTCGACCTTCTTCTTCCAGGTGCGCGGGGACTCGATGCAGGACGCCCAGATCTTCGACGGGGACATCCTGGTCGTCGACCGCAGCATCGAGGCGTGCCACGGGCACATCGTCGTCGCGTTCGTGAATGGCGAGCGCCTGGTCAAGCGGTTCTACAGGCGCGGCGGCCGTGTGGCACTCCTCGCGGAGAACAAGGCCTACCCGCCTTTGGTGCTCACGGAAGGCGCCGAGATGGAGATCTGGGGCGTGGTGATCGGCCTCGCCAAGCGCATTCCGGGTTGAGCATGTTCGCGCTCGTCGACTGCAACAACTTCTACGCATCCTGCGAGGCGTTGTTCGATCCGCGTCTGCGCGATCGCCCGCTCGTGGTTCTCTCGAACAACGACGGCTGCGTGGTTGCCCGCTCCAAGGAGGCAAAGGCGATCGGCGTGCCGATGGGGGCGCCCTGGTTCAAGCTGCGCGAGATGACCCAGCAGCACGGCATCGTCGCGCTCTCGTCCAACTATGCCCTCTACGCGGATCTCTCGAACCGTGTCGTCGAGGTGCTTTCCGCCTTCACTCCGAATCTCGAGGTCTACAGCATCGACGAGTCCTTTCTGGATCTGACCGGCTTCGCGGGGCTCGACCTTGTCCATTACGGACAGCAAATCCGCGCCCGCGTCCTCCAGTGGCTCGGCTTGCCGGTGTGCGTCGGGATCGCGCCGACCAAGACGCTGGCCAAGCTCGCCAACCACGTTGCCAAGAAGCGCTCGGGCTACGCCGGCGTGTGCGACCTCACCCGTCTCTCTGGCAAGGAGCTCGACACGCTGTGCGCGGAGATCGAGGTCGGTGAAGTGTGGGGCGTGGGGCGGCGCATCGAGGAGCGGCTCTCGCGCATAGGGGTGCGTTCTGTGCAGGATCTTCGCCAGTCCGATCCTGACAAGATCCGTGCTCAGTTCTCCGTCGTGCTCGAACGCACCGTGCGCGAGCTGCGCGGCGAGCCGTGTCTCGCGCTTGAGGAGGTGGCGCCGCCTAAGCAGCAGATCATGGCGTCGAGGTCATTCGGTAATCCGGTGTTCGAGATCGAGGAGCTTCGGGAAGCGATCGCGAACCACGTGGGGCGAGCGGCCGAGAAGCTGCGCGCCCAGGAGTGCGAGGCGGGTGCGGTAACGGTGATGATTCGCACCAACGTGTTCAAGCCGGAGGAGCCGCAGTACCAGCGAACGGTGACGTCACCCCTAGCCGAACCCACGGCAGACACGCGCACCCTGCTGGGCGCCGCACTCGCGGTGCTCGAAGGGGTGTTCAGGCCGGGCTATGCGTACAAGAAGGCCGGGATCATGCTCAGCGAGATCACACCGGTTGCGGGGCGGCAAGCCAGTCTCTTCGGGTCCGACGTAGAGATGGCGCGCTCTGCGGCCTTGATGGCGGCAATGGATGCGATCAACCGCAAATGGGGCCGGGGCACGCTGCGTCCCCTTGCGGCCGCCGGTGAGGCCTCGGGCTGGAAGATGCGGCGAGAGCGCCTGTCTCCCGCCTATACGACGAACTGGGACGAGATCCCCGGCGTGTCAGGCGAGGTCCGGCTCAGCATTTCGACTGAAGATTAGCGAAATCCTCTTCCGAGCCATAAGGCTCGTGGAGCTCTTTCAGGAACGTTATCAGCGGAACATTCCCTTTACAATGCTGCTCTGCCAACATGACTAGCGCTCTTAAAAAGCCTTGCTCGGTATCAAGATCGTCCGTTGTTTGGAAGATTCTGAAACCGGATGAGAATGAGCCGTCCTGTTTCTGATAGCGATAGGAAACGTAGTAACTTCGTTCGATCAAAGTAGTTTCTCCCCTCTACTCGTTCGATTGATATCGTAAGCGATTTTGGCTTGGTGCACAGCCAGCGCCACCTGTTCAGCGCCAATCTCGGACCAGCGACTTCCATCTTTGGCGTAGCGATTCCAGGCGAGACCGGATGTGTGTGGCATCGGTACGCACAGAAGCCCTTCCTGGCGGTTGAGCAGTGGGCGCAACCCGTTCCGGAGCGCCTTGTGCGCTTTGCCCAGGTCGCAAACAGGCGAGCGTCGAGATTGCATGACGTGATCGAACACAAGCCCCTTGCCAAGGAAGGCTTCGACGGCCGTCCCGCCCACGAGCAGCAGAACCCTCGGCTCGAACTTGAGGATCGCCGCCGCGAGCTTGGGCAAGCAGGCCTCCTTCTCCTCGGTGTCGGGCTTGCGATTACCGGGCGGCCGGCACCGAACGACGTTTGCGCGTCCGTACTGGCTACGGGCGATGCCATGCGCCGCCATGAGGCTGTCGAGCTTCTTGCCGGCCTTCCCGATGAACCCCTCCCCGGTGACGTCCTCCTCGGCCCCTGGTGCCTCTCCGATCGCGAGAATGCCGCTCGCGGCGGGGTGCGTCGGGAAGACGATCTTGGTCCTGACTTGACAGAGCTTGCAGTCGTGGCAGGACGGCGAGCCGAGAGGGGTATCGTCGATGGGGAAAAGGGTTTGCTGGGACATGCGACGTTTCCGGAAACGCTCAGACCTCGGTACTGCCGATCCAGACATCACCCAGGTACGCGTCCAGCGGCTCTTCAACGGGTAACTGCACGCCGCCGGCGATCTCCATCAGGCCCTCATGCGTCCAGCCGCCAGGGGGCGACGGGATGCGCACCTGCGTGGCGGCATTGCCCTTGATCCGCACGACCAGAGTCTCGTGTCGAACCGGAGTGAGGATGTCGGGCTCGCCGGGGCGAAGGTCGGTGATGAGGTGAAGCGGCATGGTAATGCAGGCGCTGTCTTACTGAGCTGCCGCCCAACCGTTCTCGGTCTTCATGAACGACGCCCACGCCTGTCGCGGCACCCCTTCGCCGACAGCGGAGGTGTCCTTGAAGCCCAACTCGTCGTACTGGGCCCATGCGAGCGCGTAGGCGAAGCGGGGATACTTCTTATCGTCTTCAGCCCCCTCGTGTCCGTTCCAGAACGACACGCACGGAGCACATTTCGTGAGAAAGGCATCGCGACGTTGGATGAAAGCATCACCCTGGGCAGCCATCCACTGGCTGCCTCCGGCGGTGATGGCCATCACCGTTTGCATGTTGTTGATGCCCATCAGGCCGGGGTTCCGCTGGGTCTCCTCAAGCTCCGCCATGTACTGTTGCGCGAGTTCAAGTACCGCTTCGGGAAGCGGTTTGGTCAGCGTGATGTTGTAGTTGTAGCGAACCACGTATTTATTGGGCGACTGCGTATCAACCCAGCCGTTTTCCCGCTTGTAGTCGGTCATCGTCGTGCCCGGAAGAAGAGAGCTTTCCGCGATTGGACGGATGACGTCAGCTGATAGCTTGTCGCTGGGAACGTCCTCCTTCTTGGCGCATCCGGACGCAATGGTTGCGGCAAGCGCAACTACGAGGAATTTCTTGATCATTTTCGAGTTCTAGCCGTGATGCTGAGGGAGTTCGATGCGCGTAAGCGAAAGCGGCTGCTTCAGGGGCTTTCGCTTACTGCCCGGGCCTAACCCAGGCATTCCGATCATCAGATGTTTACTTCACGTAATCGCAGTGGTTGGCCCACATCCACAGGACGGTACCAACGTCCGCCGAATCGGACGAGCGCGTACTCTTCTTGCACACGATCTTACCTTCTTTGTAATCACGGGCAGTTTGAGCGACATCGTGTTCCTAGGTCTGTGCCTTCTGCGTCGGCACCACCTTCATCTTATTCTCGGCACTCTCGGCCTTCTCGGCATGCGCCGGGGAGAGGGTGGCCAGCATGATGCAGGCAACGGTCGAGAAGGTGGCGACGAGCTTGATATTCATACAGAACTCCTTATTGCGGTGATTGGCTTGAATAAGCCGGAAGTTGATTTTCTTGGAGCAGACAATGGTCGGTGTGGAGGGATTCGAACCCCCGACGTCTTGCTCCCAAAGCAAGCGCGCTACCGGACTGCGCTACACACCGATTCGAAAGGGAAGCCGCCGACCTTTGAGGTGATACCGAGGAGGTTGCTTGGCAAGCTGAAGAAGGTCAGCGGCTTGCCTTTCGAACCCGATCGCCTGAATTGCGGTCGGGAATAAGCGTGTCGTTTGATTTAATTCTCTCAGAGAACCTTGCGCTTGCAAGGGCCTATTGCTCAGCGCCGAATGGATAGGTCGTGGCGAGTAAGCTGACGAGCTGAACGCCAGGGCAGCCAAAAAGGGAAAGCCGAACTCCAAGTTCCGCCAGTAATGGCGACGCATCGTGTTTTGGTATTGGCGGCGATTCTTCAATCGCCGCCGGGGTGTTCGCCTTCTGCCATGCATCCTGAAGTTCAGGCCAGTGCGCCAGCGCTTCGTCAATTTCGGCCTTTTCATTCACGATTGCCCTGCTGTTCATGTTGAGACAGGGCGATACGCTGAGTGAGCATGTCGCGTGCCTGGTGGTACTCGGGCCAGTCTTCCTCGATCACCAGCGCATTCATGCGCGAGCGGCCGCTGAGAGTGCGCATGCGCTCGACCTTCATCGCCAGCGCGTGAATCAGGTTTTGCTCTTCCAAAGTGAGGTAAGCATGCGCATCGCGGCGCTTGATGACGATGTAGCGGGGCTCGATGGGCATGCCTTGATCTCCTTGGGATGCGGCAGGCCAATCATGCAGCATGGATTCGATACCGACCACTTCATAAAACACGGCTTTTGGGTCGTTATACAAGGGGGCCAGCCAACCCCGCTCGAAATAGGCGTTGGCAGAAGCGCCGATGTCGCGGTGCGCTACCGCTCGCTGGCTTCGTACAGTCTCTGTCTCGACTGGACAAGAAGCATCGATGCCATTGCGTGCAGGTCTGCGTTCCCCTCCTTGAGCACCTCAAGCAGCCGCGCCTTCTCAGCCAGGTACACTCTGGCGAAATCGGGGTCGAACTCGACAATCGTGCGCGTGTTGCTGATGAGGTCGGCGAGCTTCACCGTCTTCGCCTCGGGCGTTGCCGTCGCCGTGTGGGCGAGGTCGATCGCCTTGCGAGTACGACGGTTGCCGTCCTCCGGACGAGACACGTCCGTGAGCTGCTCGACAAGCGAAGCAACGCGAGGGCCGAACAGATCCTCGATCTGCTCGAGCGTCACCGGCGTGTCCTCGACCGTATCGTGAAGAAGCGCCGCAGCGATCACCTCGTGATCGGCCGTTACGGAAGCGACGATGCGGGCGACTTCTCGCGGGTGCTCGATGTACGGTTCGCCGGTGTACTTGCGGCGGTGATCGATCGCGGCGTGCGCTGCAGCCGCGAATGCGTCGGCCTGGATGACGAGGTCGGTCATGGCTGGATTGCGGCTGCTGAGGACTCCCATGCACACTGCTCCTATGCGCTTGGTGGATTTTTGGATCCAGAATACAAAAACCCTCCGATCATGCAAGAGCGTTCCGGACGACATCACCCAACTGGAGAAGAAGGTGGAAAATACGATCGAGCAAAACACTGCTTATTCCGTGCTCTCTTACCGGCTTGCAGGTTGTCCTGTTTTGAACAGCAAGAGGAAAGCTGAGAGTGCCAGGGCGCTCGTGCGGCATGGGCTCTCCGGTGGGCTTCTGTGCAGGACGTGCGAGCGTTTCAGCGATGGGACGTGCGAGTCATTTTTGAGGCTGCAACAACAGAAACCCGGCTGAGGTCGGCCTCTTGTTGGGGTATGACGTCCCGGTTCACCACTTCCCGTAACCGACGCGATTAACCGCACTGCCACCGGTCGGAGTTATCCACATTTTCTGTGGAAATCTCACTGGGCCACGCGCCCATAGCAGTGCGGCGTAGGGAGAGTAGCGAGTGCCACTTTTTTAGGCGGCGTCACTTCCATCGCACTCATACTGCAGCTTTGCTGCAAGGCAAAACGCCGTTATTGTCGTAAACTCCTTGCAGCGAGCTTTATCTGAGAAGTAAGATGCGCCATCTATTTTGGATGGGGTGCGTCGTGCAGGCTTCTTACAAGGTTCAGGCGGTTGCCCGAATGCTCGACACCACCGTCGACTCGGTGCGCCGTTATGTCGATGAGTCAGGGGTGGAGGTTGCCCGCCAGGAGTCGGGTCCAAAGGTTCGCCAGTTCTCGATCGAGAACGTGTTCGATCTGGCAGCGTGGCGCCGGGAGCACCGCCCCAAGATCACTGTCAAGAAGCGCGCAATCGGCACGGTCTATGCCCCCAAGGGAGGCGTGGGCAAGACGACGCTGACTGCGAACATTGCATCGATCTTTGCTCTGATGGGGCTCAAGACGCTGGTGATCGACCTGGACTTTCAGGCGAACTTGACGCTTGCTTTCGGGTACGACTCGGAGCTCACGCTCGAAGAGGCACGCGAGACGGGGGTGCCCGAGGAGCGGGTCGTTCAATATCACCTGGGCCACCTCGTGCCGGGTTGGCCGGGTGGGCGCGCATCACTCTCAGATGTCATAAAGAAGCCTTTCGGCGAGAACGGCCCGCACCTCATTCCGTCGGATCTCACTCTGGATCGCCTGGACACGATCCTCACCTACGATGCGATCGAAGGAAAGAAGTCGGATCTGAAGATCGCGGCACTGATCGCTGAAGGGATTGCAGGCACGAATCCGCTCTTCGATCTGTCCGGTTACGACGTGATTCTGTTCGATGCCGCGCCGGCTAAGAACCGCATGACCCGTGGAGCGCTGCTGGCGTCCGATTTCGTGATTGCCCCTGTCTCGCTCGAGCGTTACTCGACTAAGGCGGTGTCGTACCTCTCGTCCGTGTTGCAGGACATGCACGACGACGTGGGCCGCTCACCACAGCTGGTGATGATCGGTAACTTCCATGTCCCGAACAGACTGCGGGTCTACAGCCAAGTGGGCAAGCTCTCGACGGAGTATCCGGGTGCGCTGCTCAGTGTGATGGTGCATCGAAGCGAAGAGTTTCCGAAGACGCTCTCCGAAGACGAAGAACAACCCCCGCTCGTGCTTGCGCGTCCGACCGGGGGTGCCGCGGAGCAACTCCACGATGTGGCCCGTGAGCTTTTGCAGAAAATGGGGGTGATCTGACATGGTCAATAAGCCGCGCTCCTCGAAGTCTTTGTCCGAGGACGAGTTCAACGCTCAGTTGCGTGCCGAACGCACTCCGAAACCCGTATCGCACGGCATGGTGATGACTCACCCTCCATCCGGACCGAGTCGCTCGCTCGAAGAGGTGCTTCGCGAACATGAGCCGGATGGTCATGTAACGGCCAAGACCGAGGAGGCGTCTGAACGCAAGTACCGGAAGATCGACATCTCGCTCATCGATCCCAATCCGCTTGCTCCGCGGGAGATCTATACGGCGGAAATGGTCCGCGACCGTGCCAACGCGCTTCTCACCCAGGGGCAGCACGATCCAATCCACGTCATTCCGAATCCCGACGAGCCCGGTCGATTCATCATCTGCGACGGCTGGACCCGCGTGCAGGCGTGCCGAGACCATCAGGTCATGCGCGAACTTCTGGCCGAAGTCCATGAGGACATGTCGCTAGAAGAGTCGGCATGGTTTGGATATCAGCAAAACGAGGAGCGTGATCAACACTGCGATCTTGATCGGGCGATGTTCTACGAGAAGCTGATCGCGCTGGGTCATTCGGCGGCGGAGATCGCCAGGCGGGCCGGAATTTCGAAATCGCTCATCACCTTCTACCGCTCGTTTGGAAAGCTTCCCGAAGATGTACTCGAAATCGTGCGCGCCAACCCGAAGAAGTTTGGGGCACGTGCCTCATACCAGATATCAAAGGTTGTTGAGCGAGTCGGCTTGAAGCACGCAGTTCGACTTGCAGTTAGGTTCTCAGAAGAAGATCACACTAACGCCTGGCTCACAAGCCAAGCGCAGGCCGTGATTGAACCTAAACCCCAGAGAACGCAAAGGTCATCTAAACATTTGCGCTTTAGCAACGGTTTCTACAAGCAACGCGGCGATTCCATCGAGATGAACCTGACGATCACCGACCCCGCCAAGAGAGCGAAATTCACAGAGCAGCTTGAGGCGCTGATCGCAACTGCAGCTGAGGATCAGGTGGACGAACAGTCTCACGACCAGGAGGAAGGGCATGGGGTTTAACCGGTTAAACTTTAGCCCGAGGCCTGCGTGCCCACCCCGAGCCTTACTGGTTACGCCATGTGTTTAACCGGTTAAACACATCGAAACCCCGCCCCTGAAGCGGGGTTTCGCATTTTTGGAGCACGGAGATAGCCATGTAGCGGCACAACGAACACATCCTGCAGAAAAAGAAAAACCCGGTTTCAGCGCCAACTGAAACCGGGTTTCTCTCGATAAGGGATGCTTCATACCACTCTGGTACCAACCGGCGCCAACCGGTCAATGCCCCCAACTCGAGGCAAATGGTACCAGAGCGGTGGAAAGCGTCAAGGGATACCTATGCCTGCAAAAAGCAGGCGTTCCTGGACATTTCAAACGTTATGGCCACGATCGACCCATCTGCTGCAGATCCAGCGGATGTGGGCAAACCGCGCCCGCGCTTCTTGCCTGCTCCGCTCATCCGTGCTCGCGCCATCGCACTGGATCGACTTCATTGCATCGACCTGAGTCGCTGCGCCCGCCAGGCGCTCTATGGCGTACTTGCGTTCTTCAACACGAAAAAGCCAGAAGAGCCCGTGTTTGCCTTCCGCGACACACTTCTGACTGAAAGCATCCTCGGCAGTCGTTCTGCTCTTTTTCGCGGCTTGAAGGAGCTCGAGGCTCAAGGCTACATCCGCCGCGAACAGTGCCGGCTCTGGGGCGCGCGCTGCTACGGTCAATACGGCCGCAGCCACATCTACCTTCTGGACAAGGCGCTCGTGATGCTCGGCCTGGGTGCCGGAGTCGTCGTACAGGCCGACAGGCCTGAGAAGTCGCCTTCAGAGGACGCGCTGGCGGCCGTCGACGAGTGGGAGAGCGGTCGGCAGTCCTGGGAGGACAACGAACAGGGATGGGAGGATGGGTGCGAACCCAGGGAGGCCGTGGCAAGCGCCTCCGGGATGGTTTATCCACAGGGGCCGTGTGCCAAGGTGGGACACGGTTTACAAGATGAACCTACCCCTACCCGTCAACTTTCAGAACAGCCTCCCACGCGTATGCGCACGACCCAATCGCCAACGGTTGAGAGGGATTCGGAGAACAAGATCGATCCTGCAACCCGACTTCCGATCGACGTTCTACCGTTGGTGAAGGAGCTTGGCGTCAGCAAAGGACTCGTCTGCGCCCTGATGTCCTTCGCAAGGGAGCAAGGCCAGCAGGGGGTATTGGGGTCGATCGTGAAGCTCTTCTGGCACAACATCTCGGCACTTCGAGGTCGCGCCGTCTTCGCCTACCTACGGAAGATTCTGAGCCACAAGCGCGACTTCAAGCGCATGGTGGCGCTCCAGATCGAAGCCAGGGTGAGCGGTGATGTGCCAACGACCGAAGCTTCAAGACTGACGGTGAAGCTGTCTGCGTTGCTTGAGCGATGCGCCGACTGGGTGGTCCGAAACGCACAAGGTCAGACAGTGGGAACCCTGAAGGTGCGCGGAGAGAGTGGATACGTGGAACGACTTGACCCCGTGCGGGGCAGATCCGCCATGCCAGCGAATCTTCACTTCATGCTTGCCTTGGAGGATGGCCGGCTGCATCTGAGGCCGCCGGCGCAATGAATGCCCAGCTGCTGCGAGTCAAAGACGAACTTGCCACGCCTGCACGCGGAACGTTGTCTCGCTCAGGTCGGTGGGCTCCATGCCGCTGATGCGTACCCCACCGGCCTCAATCCACTCGATGCGGGCGTTGTGGAGCTTGGCAACCATGCGTCCGCTGGCGTCGAAGGCTTGGGCGACACTATCCTGCGCAGACCACGACACAGAAGCCTCGATCACCTTTGGGGACTGGGCGGCACGACCCTGTTTGCTGAAGAGGATGGAGACCGTTCGAGGTCTCGCAGCCGAGGTTTCGATCAGCGCTGCCTGGCGGCGCAGCGCGGTAGCCGCCTGGATCATCGCCGAAGGGATGTCGCCCGCAAATTCGCCCACCTTGCGGCTCAGACGTTCGAGTTTTTCCGCAAGCGCGTGTGAGCTGAGGTTCTCAGGCATGGGATGTCTCCTTCGACGTGAAAAACGGGACGAGGCCCGGTTGCTTTACAGCCGCTTTGGCGAGGATTTCGCATGCCTGCTTCGCGCTTTTGCAGGGCACACTGGGCCGACTGCCAAAGAACTCGGCGAGCCACTTGCGGCCGGCACCGGTGAGGTAGCCGATCCGGACATTGGCGAGCCTTCCAGCGCACGACATACGCACCATGTACCGGCTATCGCCATCCTGTTCTGCATGGACCTCGATGTTGTGCGATGCAATCGTGTAGTTGAACTTCTTGCTCATGTCGTCATTCTCCCAGATGTGAGAATGACGGTAATTGAGAATCCTGCCGGCGCAAGGGCTACCCCAGCCATCCGGAAGGTCCATCTGCACGCAACACTTGGGCTGCGATCTGGCCCGCAATGAATTCGATGACGATAAACCTGAAAGACAAGACCATTCCGGAACTCAAGGCGCTGCTGCTCGACGTGGAGCGCGCGATCAAGCTCATCGAACGCGAGAAGCGACAACGGGATGCGGCAGCTCGACGGAAGGTGGTCCGTGCCGACGAGAAGATGTGCAAGCAGAAGAAGGTGGATTCCTCGCCTAGCATTGTGGCAACGTCGCCTTCCGCAAGCGAACGATCCGAAGACCTACAGCTAGCGACGCAGCCAGGCCCGAAGTTCATGCACCCCGCTAGTCGCCAGATGGTGTGGGATGGCGAAGGCGAGCAGCCCGACTGGCTCAAGGCCTATCTCGAGCGAGGTGGCTCGTGGGGAGCGCTGGAGACGACCGCTCAGCTCTTCAACGAACGACGGACGGTTCGACGACTGTGAAGCGACCAGGCTCTGAATCATTGCCCACGCAAGCAACCCTCCTTCATGGGGCACCTGCTGCTCCTATCGTCGATCTTGCACGTAACTCTGGCGGGAACATCCGGACCGTGCGGGACGAGATTGTTGCGATTGCTTCCTGGTTGGCTGAGCCCAATGCTCGTCGAAGATCGTGCAATCCCTTGTTGCTCGCGGAGAGTACGGCACGCAATGCACGGATTTTTGCTCAGCGGTATGGGAGCGACGGCGAGGATAGAACGCTCGAGGCGATCGGGATGCGCTTTGGCGTCACGCGCGAGCGCGTGAGGCAGATCTGCGCGAAGATGCTTGGCCGCTCTTCCGGAGTCCGCTTTGCGACGCCGGTAATCGATCAGTTAATAGCTGACATTCAGCCCCTGCTTCCGGCAACGTTGTCATTACTGGGGGAGACTTTCGCGGAACGGCTCGGGCCGGGACAATCGATCCTCGGGTTGTATGAGTTCGGGACGGAGGTGCTTGCGACCAGGGTGTTCGAGGTGCAACGCAACGTCACCGGTCACACCATACTCCGCGATGAGCCTGTTGCTTGTCGGGTCGGCGATTCGCCCTCGTCCTCGGGCAGAGCGATTTACGAGATGTCGTGCAGAATGATTCGTACATGCGGTGCCGCTCAGGCTCAGTTCGTGTACGGACTCTGTGCGCACCAAGGCGCCGTATTCAACTACGCGAGCTTCCAGAGCCTCTTGCAGGCCCTGCCCGGGTTTGAATGGCTTGAAGAGCGGACGGGATGGTTCTGGCTGGGAGAGTACGGGCCTGCGGACAACAAGGCGCTTCACGTAACGTGGAAAATCCTCGCCGTCAGTACCCAAAGAGTGGATATCGCCCATGTCGTGTCCGCACTGGCTCGCTCGCGGCGGCGCATCAACGTGACCGTGGAGGATGCCTTCGAACTCGAGGTTGATGCGCCCCGCAGTGTGTTGGTTGAGCTGATGCGTAGAACGCCAGGGATAGAGATTCGCCAGATGGACGACCTCGTCCTATCTGCCCCCTTACGCCCAGAAGAAGTCCTATCCCAAACTGAATTGCTCGTGCGCGACGCTCTCCTGGCACGTGGCGGAATCGGGAGCTGGAGCGAACTCAGGCAAGCGCTTTGTGGCGATCTTGGCGTGCTACCGATCACTTTTCACATGACAATCGGTACGTCCCCCATCATTGAGACGCTCGATCACGGACTGTATCGCCTCGTGGGCAACTTCATCGGCACAGAGGCGGCCCTGCGCACGTTCCAACGCTGGCAGGCTAGTGCGAAGGGGTTTGCGTCCACGCAATCGAATGGCTCGAAGGCGTCTCAAGATGAGGTCGTGGTTGTGCATCTGAAGCCACCTCCGGTCATCTTTCGCTCAGGCGCCTTTGATGCACCGTCCTCACTGAAACCTTTCCTGCTGCCCGACACGTCCTACAGCGTCGACGGGTTTGAGCGTGCAGTAGCGACCCGCTCCTATGACGACGGACGCGTTCTTCGAATTAGAGGGATGCACCGTGCTCTCGCTCAACGGGGGATCGGACCCGGCGACACGGTCCGCGTTGAGCTATATCCAGCGGCGAGGCGGTTTGTGCTCAGCAAAGCACAGGGCCAGACGGTTGATGTCGAGGAGTTCGTGGAGGACGATAGCGGGGCAGACGGGGATCCGGCTGGCGCCTGAGCGGATCCGGCGCTAGTGTTCCGAGCCAGCAACGAAACGTTCGTCGCACGCGAGAAAGCCTACGTCGACAACGAACCATCGCCCACGGTCGCTGGGCTCGACCATCGCCAGGGTAAAAACGGGTTTGGGCGCACGACGCCAGGCGGCGATCGCCGGGCCGTACTTGCCTTCGGCGATGTGGGTGACCTCGGCGTTCATCAGCAGGAATGGAGCACCGTGAAAGTTGCGTAGGCGTAGCGGGCTGAGCGGCTGATCCTGACGCTTGGCCGCAGCCAGGCGCCCGAGGACCAATATCCGGCGACGTGCCTCGGCTGCACGCTTGATCACCGCAGCGTTGTGAGCGTCGCCCGTGCCACCCTCATGGAGCTCCCCGATCACCAGGTTCTGCGCGAGCTGCTCGCCGTTGATCTCGATTTCGGTGGCAGCCGTACGCAGTCGGTTCAGTACGGTGAACGTGTTGCGTTTGCCGGCCCAAGACGGCTTCCATTCGTTGAGGTTGGCCGTGTTCCAGAGCTTGATCAACAGGTACTTGAGCGAGACACGATGAATCCGTGGGCTATTCCTTGGCCCGCCGGCGCCTGCTCCGCCCATCGATGGCGAATGCGTGGGCATCGCGAAGCCCAGGGGGAGACGATCCCGAGGCGGTTCATCCTGTGCGGGCTCATCCGTGGTTTCCGGGAACGCATTCTTCGGCCCGCTCGCATCCCGGTGAAAGCGGCACTCCATGGCGTGCGACTCGCCCTGGTTCGGGTACGCTTGGAGGTGGTACCTGCCGTCACGCTCATGTACGGACAGCAGCCGCGCCCGGTCATCTCCAGGACAGAGACAATGTACGGGCGTCCCTGCTGTCTTGGCCCGACCGAGTACGGATTGCCAGAAGTGGGCCATCTGCGGGTCGGTCTGCGCCCGGACACCGTAGGTTTCTTGTCCAATCTGGACCGGGAATGTCTTGCCCAGCCCTGGTTGCTTCTCGGCTGCGCTGACGTGACGAGGATCAGCGATAGCCATACACGCCCCTGGTGATGTCGGTGGCAAGTTTTTGCACGTCCGCTTCGGACAGGTCGAAGCGCTTCACGGCGGGCTTCCTGGCGACTGCCGAGCTCATTCGTGTGAGCGCCTCCTTCTTTTGCGCGGTTGTCGCCAGACGCCTGAAGCGCAACTGGTAGACCATGAAGGACTCACCGCTGTTGCTGTGGTGGCAGTTAAGGCACCCATAGGAGTCGAGTGAAAGCTGCTCAGGTTTTTGCAGCGGCAGGACTCGATTCACGTACCAATTCTCCAGGATCCGGCTCATAACCTTCGGTTTGGTCACGTAGTCGTACAAGGCTGTGCCGCCCCAGTACAACAGGCCTGAGATGAGGATAAAACGGAGCGCTTTTCGAGTTCTGTTTGCAATCCTCTCCCTGCGCAGCATCTCCGGTAGCGCGGCGAGGTACTCTTCGTGCTGACGTAGCCGCTTCTGTTCCTCCGCTTCCTCTCGACGCCGCCGTTCCTCTTCAGCGATCTTCTGTCGACGGATGTGGGGCGCAACAGTCAGCGCTTGTCGCTCGATGGGGTTGGCCCCGGCCTTCGCGAGTGCCTGTAGCGCTTTGTCGAGATCTCGTTGCACGTCTTCCGAGTAGGCAATCTGTTCTCGCAGTTGGCCCTGGAGCACTTGCAGCTGGTGCTCGAGATGGTCGCATTGAGCGGCTACCTCGTTGATCTTCTGTCTCCACTGACCTTCCTTGATCGCGAGAATGTTCTCGCAGATCGCCCGCTCCGCTGCCTGGCCAGCCAAGTACCCCAAATCCCAACTCATTGAACGCCCCTGAATTTGGGCACTTTGCGCCCGTTAACGATGACATTGTCACATTTAACGGCCTGGTGAGCTTCCTCAAGTCTGCGAAGGTGGGCCGCAGCCGCCTTGGTCGAGATCGCCAGCGCCTCACCGACCTCGGCCGCGGCCATCGTCTTCGTGCAGATAAGACGATGCACATCCTCGCGGCTTGCGGAGCGCTTCACCTCCTCGGGCTTTGCGCGCTTTTCCTGCAGTGGCGTAATTCTTCGAACCGGCGCGTTGGCGGGGCGCGTCAAAGGGGCCGTCAGGCCAAACAGGTGCTCGATCACCTTGCACCTCCGTCGCAAGGGAAGCGGCGCTGAGCGCTGTACTTCGAGGTTCGGGTGCGCTCGGGAGAGGTGGATTTAATCGGCATTTACGATCCTCGAAGCGATGGGCGATATTGGAGGCCCTAACAGGGATCGTTATACCGAAGACAGTCTTCACCCATTGCTGCGCAAAACATGGCATTTAGCTGGTTGTACGGCGCAGCGACTCGACATCCTCCCGCCCTCTCGCATGGCTCGTTGTGTTGCTGAACGGGCGAGGGGGATGCCTATGCAGCTCTCAACCGTTGGCCCCCGCGTCGATCGCGGCGACCATTTCGGCGTGCCGGGGGCGTAGTTCATGGTCGTCGTACTGGCTGGCGAGCGATGACAGAACACCTCGAATGACCGAAATGCGCGGCAAGCCCCGGTACTTCAGGCCGGGGAAGGATAGCGCGTTCGCCGCAGGCGAACTGGAGAGCCTGATCGCATGAGTGAGGGATCGGTCTTCCATCGTGCGTACCGGTATCGGCTGCGGAGCAACCGCAAGGCCGAGGCGGTGCTACGACGCTGGGCGGGGTGCTGCCGCAAGGTGTGGAATCTTGCGCTGGCCGAGCAGCAGGCTCGACGCGAGCGGGGTGAGAAGTATGCCGGCTTCGTGGGCATGTGCCAGTGGGTCACCGCCTGGCGTAAGGCCACTGAGACGGCCTATCTTGCCGAGGTGCCGGTGCACGTGCTGCAAAACATCGTGCGTGCGCTCGATGGCGCCTTCCAACGCTTTTTCAGGAAGGAAGGTGGCTACCCGAAGTTCAAGCGCCGCGGCGACCCGATCGGTCTGCGCGAGACCGATGTGAAGTGCTTCTCGGTGGACGCGGCCAACG
>JALHFX010000041.1 GCA_022837595.1 Propionibacterium sp. | reverse complement strand
GACCACCACCGGCACCCCCGTGACCGTCACCGATGACAAGGTCACCCTCACCGGCGGCGCCGACGTGACCTGCACCATCACCAACACCTACACCCCACCGGCGAACGTCGCACATCTTGCGCTCTTCAAGAAGGTGGTGAACGCCACCGGTGATCCGGCTTCGCCGTCGAATTGGACCGTCACGGCCACTGGGCCTCAGACGATCTCCGGTGCTGGCGCAGTCGCGCGCACCGAGGTCCCGGCCGGGACCTACACCCTCGCCGAGTCCGGCACCGTCACCGGGTACACCAACGGCACCACGTGGGCCTGCCAGAGCGCCACCGGGACTCCCGTGACCGTCAGGAACAACAACACCGTCAGTCTCGCCGCCGGCGCCGACGTGACCTGCACCATCACCAACACGAAGTACGCTCCGGCACTCAGTCCCGGCGCGTCGGCGCCGACGGCCGTCTACCGGTACTGGCGTGCGACCGATCGGGACTGGCTGACCGTGCCCGCACACGGCGTCCAACCCACCCAGGATGAACTCCTGGCCCAGGGTTACTCGAACCGGACCGGTCCGCAGTACTACGTCCCCATGCTCGCCGGCACCGATTCGTCACTCGTTCCGATCTATCGGTGGTGGCACAGTCGGGACCGCGACTGGGTGGACATTCCCAACGGCTCCATCTCCGACACGCGGCTGGCGCAGCTCGGGTACACGGACAAGACGTTCCAGCACTTCCTGTACAGCACGTCGGCCACCGGACGCGTCGCCATCTACCGGTGGTGGAGTAAGGCCGACAGGGACTGGATCACGCTCCGCTCAGAAGAGATACCCGACGCCTCGCTGCTTGCGTGGGGGTACACCAACAAGACGCTCGTCGGTTACGCGGTCCAGACGAGGAGTTCAGGTGGCTTCTTCGACCTGGGTACCCCCCAGTCGGCGGTCGTGCCCATCGAACTCTCCGAGAACGAGTACCCCCACACCATGAGCGTTCTCGACGTCAACGCGTCCCAGGACCCCAAGGTCAACAAGGGGTACCGCTACCTTGGCTACTTCGGTCACAACCTCTGCGGCGGCATCTACATCGCCCGCTCCAACGACCTCAACGCCAAGGCATGGGTCGAGGACGCCAGTGGGCCTGACTTCCGCACCGACACTCCCTGCCGGTGGGCGGCATCAGCAGTCACCACGGGCAACAACATCGCCCTCGTCGTCAACGAGGTCTGGGATCGCACGATCACGGCCCAGGTCTCCACTGACGGACTGAACGGCACCACGTTCGGGCCGTCCACCGTCATCGTCAGCGAACCGACGAAGCAGAACGGCAACCCCAACATCTTCGTCGACCCGACGACGAATCGCTGGTACCTCTACTGGTACCGGGTGTCCGACGGCCTTTTCGAGATCCGCGTCAAGTCGGCCGAGAACTTCGAAGGACTCATCGGAGACGGACCCACCGACATCGGCACGCGAGTCGCCTACTCGGAAGAGGTCCTAGCGGCGCCCTCGATGATGGTCGTCGGCGGAACCTATTACCTCTCCGTTGAGACGAAGGAGAACGGCATCTGGAAGACCCGAGTCATGACGGGCAAATCGCCCGTCGGACCGTTCTACGAGATCCCCGACAATCCCGCGTACTGGGATGGGGTCGCGTGCGTCTTCCAGCACGTCTTCGACAACACGCTGCACAGCTACTACTGCATGCAGGAGACCCCGGGGGACGAGCACTCCTGGTCTCTGGACCATGTCACGGCGAGCCTGGTCGGGCCCTCCCCGGGCGTGGCGATCGGGGTCCCCGTCACCTCCACGCCGACGCCGACGCCCACGCCGACGCCCACGCCGACGTCCGTGCCAACCGTCAACTGCGAGGTCGAGAAGTGCATCGCCCTCACCTTCGACGACGGCCCTGCCGAATACACGGACCAACTGCTCGACGCCTTCGATGATGCCGGCGCGAGGGCGACGTTCTTCGTCACCGGTAGCCAGGTCGCGGCACGCTCGGAGGTCATCAATCGGATGGCCGGGCTGGGGATGGACATCGGAGCACATGGATTCGACCACGTCGACCTCACCACCCTGAGTCTGGCGGACGCACGAACGCAACTCTCCTCGACCGCCACCGCAGTGGAGGCGGCCGCCCCCGGGCACGTCATGTCCGTGATGAGGCCGCCCTACGGTGCCTACGACTCTGATGTGCTCGCCGCCGCGGAGGCGGAGGGCATGGCCGTGATCATGTGGGACGAGGACCCCAGCGACTGGCTGTCATCAAGTGCGGAAGAGTTGCGGGATGAGGTGGTGAACAGCGCTCGCCGGGGCTCGATCGTGGTGATGCACGACGACGTGGCGAACACCGTGGCGGCCGCACCGGGGTTCATCGCCGACCTCCAGTCACTCGGCTACACCCTCGTCACGGTCACCGAACTGCTCGGATCGGTGGAGCCGGGTACCGTCTACTCGAGCCAGCCAGGCTACTGATCAGGCATCCTCCACCGGTACCGGTAGAGCCGGCAGGTGGCGAACCTGGGGAGGAGTGAAGATGCGGTACGCGTTCTGCTCGAGAGAAGGGACTCGCTGTCGACCCACACACCGTGAATCTGCATCGGTCCCCCGCAGGATCATCGGCCTCCGGCCACTGGCCGTTGTCGTCACGTGCCTGACCCTCGCCGGATGCGCCGGATGCGCCGGATCGACCGAACCTGCGGGGAGCCCGACCACGCCGACAGCAACCACGCCCGGTGGCAGTTCCTCTGCACCCTCGACGGCGGAGCCAGTGGAGCCGGTGCCCCTGCCAACAGCCCTGATCGCCTACTTCCTCGTCGCCGACGCGGACGAGCCACGGCTCGTCCGCGAGGTCCGCAGCGACGAGGGCGGGGGGATCCAGAACGCTGTGGAGGCGATGCTCGCCGGACCGGTCGACCCCGACCACACCTCGCCATGGAACGCCGAGACCACGGTTCTGGGCCTGGAGGTGGGCCGCACGATCACCCTGAACCTCTCGGGGGAAGCGCGTGCGGCGGACGTGAGCCCCCTCCTTGCCGAGATGATGATGCAGCAACTGGTGTACACCGTGACCGAGGCAGCCGGGGATCCCGATGCCACCCTCACGCTGCTGATCGACGGCGAGCCTGCCGGGAGTCTCTGGGGCGGCGTCACCTGGGCGGAGCCGGTCGGCCGGGCCAACCCACTCGAGGTGCGCGCCCCCGTCCAGATCGACGCTCCCCGGGAGGGTCAGCGCTTCACTGATCCCGACGTCGCGATCGCGGGCGAAGCCCTGCTCGGAACATCAGGACTGACGTGGCGTGTGACCGACCTCGCGGGCGAGGAGATGGCGTCCGGCACGATCGCGCCGGGCACGGAGGCAACGTTCGAACCCTTCACGGTCACTGTCTCACTCAGGTTGCCCGGCTACTACACCCTCGAGGTCAGCGTCCAGGAACCGGCAACCGGCGCCGTCGTCACCGCAACCCGATCGTTCTCGGTCCACCTGGCAGCATGACGGCCCGCCCGGGCCGTGCAGTCGCGGATCGAAGTCACGCCAGGACCTGCTCCGCCGCCAGCGCCCAGCGCTCGCGCCAGTGAGCGATCGGCGCGACGCCGATACGCTCCAGCGCCGAGTGCCCCAGCACCGAGTAGGACGGCCGGGGTGCTGGCCGCTGGAACGACTCCGAGGAGGTCCGGGCGACGATCGAGCCAGGCATGCCCATGCTGTCCACGATGGCCTGGGTGAACTCGTACCACGAACACTCCCCCGCGGAGGTTCCGTGGTAGGTCCCGGAGGGCGCTTCGGCGGCCACGAGACGAACAATCAGGTCGACCAGATCCACCGTCCACGTGGGCTGGCCCACCTGGTCGTCGACGACAGAGACGCGCTCACGTTCACCAGCCAGGCGTGCCATGGTCTTGGGGAAGCACCTGCCGTGCGCTCCGTACAGCCACGCTGTCCGGACGATCAGGTGGTCGGGGGCCTCGGATCGAACGGCCCACTCTCCCGCAGCCTTCGTGCGTCCGTACGCCGACAGCGGTGCGAGCACCTCGTCCTCCGGCCATGGCTGTGCGGCCGTCCCCGGGAACACGTAGTCAGTCGAGATCTGCACCATCCGCGCACCGCAACGACGTGCCGCCCGCGCCAGCAACTGGGGACCGACCGCGTTGAGCGTGAACGCTCGGGACTCGTTCTCCTCCGCGGCGTCGACGGCGGTGTAGGCGGCGCAGTTCACAAGGACGTCGATGTCGGCGATCTCCGCCGTCGCCCCGGGCGACGTGATGTCGAGTTCGTCCACGTCGACGGCAATCACGGACTCCCCGTCCGCCCGGAGGCGATCGACGAGGTCAGTGCCGAGCATTCCGCGCGCACCCGTTACCAACCACCGCATGTCAACTCCTGTGTTCGATGGGATCTTCGCCTTCCAGCCTAGCGGGACCGCTATCGTTGACAGGTGCGTGGCGCTCGACTCGCACATCAGAGGAGGTCGCGGTGCAGTTTCGGGAGTTGGCGATAGATGGGGCCTGGGAGATCACACCCAGACAACTGGCAGACTCGCGCGGTGTCTTCCTCGAAGTGTTCAAGGAGGCTCCGTTCGTCGACTCCGTTGGACGTCCGCTGGACCTCAAGCAGGTCAACTGCTCGGTCTCTGCCGCTGGAGTTGCGCGAGGCATCCATTTCGCACGGATACCCCCGAGCCAGGCGAAGTACGTGACGTGCCCCAAGGGCGCGGTCCTCGACTTCGTCATCGACATCCGCGTGGGCTCACCCACCTTCGGCACGTGGGATTCGGTGCTCCTGGACGACGTCGACCGCCGCGCGATCTTCATCTCCGAGGGTCTCGGGCACATGTTCGTCTCTCTCGAGGACGGCTCGACGGTGATGTACCTCTGTTCCGCTCCCTATGCGCCGGGCCGTGAGTTCGGGGTCAACCCGCGATGCGAGACCGTCGGCATCGAGTTCCCGACACGGGCTCGGGACGGCTCGCCGATCGAGATCCTCCTCTCCGACAAGGACGCGGCCGCTCCCAGCCTTCTTCAAGCACAGGAGATGGGTCTCCTCCCCGCCCTCGAGGAACAACAGGACTTCCTGAGGCCCCTCACACCCCGGAGTGAAGCCTGATCGCCCGCCGCAACAGCACCGTGGAGGCCAGGTAGGCCGCGAAGGATGCGGCCACGAAGCTCCACATGCCTCTCGCCTCGTTCGACCCGGGGAGGAGCACAAGGCTCCCCACGGCGACGATGACCGATACCGCCCAGGTGCCGAGGACCAGCCCGTAGCGCTGTAGCGCAACACAGACGGCTGCCTGCAGCAGCCCCGCCGCGATGTACACACTCGACAGCAGGAGCAGGGCGACGAGGGTACCGCTCGCGTCGTACTGCGGTCCCATGAACACACGCATCCCCCAGGGACCGAGCAGGAGACCGCCCACCCCCGCCACCGCGGCGAGTGCAGTGGCGCCGAGTGCCAGCTTCCCCTGGAGGCGACTGAGTTCGTGGGAGCGGCCTTCCTCGACGAGGCGCGTCGCCGTGGGGACGGTGAGCGCCTGGAGGGGAGACATGAGAACGATGGGCACACGCGTCAGGGTGACGACGCCGAACAGCGTGGCGAGCCCGGCCGAGGTGCCGAGCACCGTGGTCACGAGCGACGGGAATGCGGTGAGCACCACCGCGGACAAGCCGTTCGCCACGGCGAGCGGCCCCATGCGCTGCCCGACCCTCGACCACTGCTCGTGGCTACCGCGCCAATCAACTGACCGCCCGAGGAAGGCGGAGACAGGCACCCACGCGAAGCACCCCACGGCAATCGCGGCGACGGGGACCACGACAGAGGTCTCCGCCGCGGCCAGCAACAACCCCGCGGCGAAGCCGGCTCGGAGCAGGGCCTCCAGGACGATGACGAGGACGTACTTCCTGATCTGGCTGGTGCCGAGAAACACGCCCCGGACCAGGAACTGGACGGACAGGCCGCTCACGCTGACGATCGCCAGGGCCACCACCCAGCCAGACCCGGCGAAGAGGGTGGAGCCCGCTGGCGAGGCTGCGACGACGAGAACCCCCACAGCACTGACGACCAGCGCCGACCCCGCGATCTGCCCCACGCTCCCCGGAACCCTGCGTCCGGACATCGACGCAATGGTCGCTTGGCGGGCGATCTCCTGCTCGATGGCGCTGATGACGCTGCCGAACGCGAAGATGAGGCCCCAGATGCTGAGAAACGTGGCGTTCTGGTCGGGGGTCAGCACACGGGCCACGAGTCCGAGGAGGATGAATCCGAGGACGCTCGCCGTGAGCGTCCCTGCTCCGATCGAGCCCAGCCTGCCCGCCCAGCCGGACCGCGTCATCGAGCAGTCTCCGGGCCGAACGGGCCACGAGGAGTCGTCTGGTGCGTCGTCATCACCTTCGCAGTTCGTCGGGCCGGCTTCGGTATCATAGCCACGTCCACCATCACGACGTCGCCAGCGAGGTTCACGTGTCCATCGCATTCATCGCAGGTACGACGGCGGAGCTGATCAAGCTCGCCCCCGTGATGCACGAACTCGACCGGAAAGGTGTCGACTACCAACTCTGGAGCACGGCGCAGCACGTGTCCGGCGTCCCGGAGACGAGCGAGGACCTCGCGATCCGCCGCCCCGACAGAGTCATGGTGCGTCCCCGCGACCGTCGGCACATCACCCAGTCCCGCCAGGTGCCGTTCTGGATGCTTCGGATCGGCGCTCACACGCTCCGGCATCGGCGTGAGCTGGCGGCGAGCCTGGCGGGTGGCACCATCCCGCCCACGGTCGTCGTCCACGGCGACACCTTCTCCACCGTCCTGGGCAGTCTCATCGGGCGGCTGCTGGGCGCTCGGGTCGCGCACGTCGAGGCGGGCCTCCGCAGCGGCAGTCTCCGCAATCCCCTCCCCGAGGAGGCGAACCGCAGGGTGGTGGCACGGATCGCAACCATGCACTTCGCACCCACCAGCCGGGAGGTGGAGAACCTCCGGCGCGAGGGGGCGAGGGGTGAGATCGTGGAGACCGGCGCCAACACGGTCGTCGACGCACTCAGGTTCGCCTCCCATCACGACCTTGAGAATGTCGAACTCCCGGAGAGGTTCGGCCTCGTCACCCTCCACCGCTTCGAGATGATCCGCCAGGGGGAACAGTTCGAGACGGTCCTTCGCACACTCGCCGAGCATCATGGTGACATCCCCCTCGTGATGGTGGCTGGGCTGGCAGAAAAGCAACGTATCGAGGAACTCGGCCTCTCGGGACTTTTCGGAGACGGCTTCACGATGATCGACAAGCGCCCGTACGCCCGGTTCCTCCCGATCCTGGTCCGCGCGAGCTTCGTCGTGACCGACTCGGGGGGCCTCCAGGAGGAGTGCGCCGTCCTCGGCATCCCGTGTGCGGTCCACCGGGAGCGCACCGAGCGCTACCAGGGCATCGGCCGCAACGTCATCCTGACCGGCCTCAGTCTCGACAGGCTTCGCAACTTCCTCGAGACATGGGAGACGTTGCGACACCCGTCCGAACTCGACGACTTCCACCCGTCGGAGATCATCGTCGCTCGCCTGGAGCGCGCCTGACGTCCCGGTGCGCCGACCAGTCACGCTCCATTCAGTTCCTGGGAGGACCCACCGGTCCCGCCACGATCCTCGGCCTCGAGGCGAAGGATCGCAACTTCTTCCGCGAGAATGCGGGTCTCGTCCTCCAGCTTGGAGATCTCGAGGGAGAGGTGCAGGCTGACGCCGAGCAGGAGGAAGATCGCGAGGAAGAACAGCAGGTTGGATGGCACCTGCACGCCCAGCCACCCGGTGATCGACTCCAGCATCTGCGGCCAGATCACCAGTGCGACGATCGAGGTCCCCACGAGGATCCAGAGCCCGGCATACTTCTCGCGAAGCCGGCCCGAGCGCAGCAGGCGGAAGATGATGACGGCGACTCCAGCCGCCACGAGGAAGAACAGCAGGGTCCCGGTGGTCACCCGTCCTCACCCCTCCCTGACAGTGCGACGCCTGGTCAGTGCGATGAGCAGTGCGAACATCGACCGGAAGAGATAGATCGCGGATCTGGCGGGGTTGTTGCTCGGTGTGCCGCCCTGCCGCGGCCGCATCCGCACCGCGACCTGCTGCACTGTGAGACCAGAGCGGGCCGCCATGATGAGCGAGTCGAGCGTGTCACCGAGATACTCGGCGGGGTAGTAGCGGGAGTACTGCTCGATTGCCCGGCTGTTCGCGGCCCGGAAGCCCGATGTCACGTCCGTGAGGCGCGTGCGTGCGATGCGGGAGAGCACCATGGCGAGCACCTTCATCGCCCACCGGCGCGGCCCCCGCACCTCGTAGGTGCCGACCTCCGCGAAGCGTGCGCCGATCGAGATGTCGGAGTGTTCGAGTCCGTCCAGAACCAGTCCGATCCCGACCGGATCGTGCTGGCCGTCGGCATCCACCTGGATGGCGCGGCCATAGCCGTGCCGAAGCGCGAACTTGTACCCGGCCCGCATCGCTCCACCCACACCCAGGTTGTACGGGAGCCGGAGGACCATGGCTCCGGCGTCCCGTGCGATGTCCGCAGTTCCGTCGGCCGAGCCGTCGTCCACCACCAGCAGGTCCATCTCCGGCCACGAAGCTCTCAGTTCCTGGATGGTCCCGCCGATCACTGCGGACTCGTTCCACGCAGGCATGATGATCAGCGTCCTGCCGTTCGTGCGCATCACTGTCCTCGGGTCGATCCACGACGGAAACTGTTGTCACTCTAACTGTTGTCACTCTAATGGATCGGCCCGATGGGACGGGGACGGCACCCGCCGCGCATCCACGTCCTCGGACTGGGCCACGGGCGGGCCGCCGTCGACGAGGAGGATCGCGAGCGCGACGACGGCGAATGCGGCACTGCCGATCGCCCACACCTCCATGGGACTGGGACCGAAGGACCACCACCACTCGGCGCCCTGCCCGAGGTTGAACAACCACACGTCCTGGCCCGTCACGTACCGGCGGATGTTCGAGTGGAGCGCCACGGAGTTCGCCCCGACCAGGAGGGCCCACACCACGGCGCGCTGCACCCCTGACAGTCTCACGGGTCCTGTCTCCCCCAGGACGGCGATCCCCACCAGCGCGGTGACGAGCGGGAGGAAGTAGCGGGGCTGAACGTTCTCCCCGACCATGTCACCCGCTCCCTGGAGGATGTACAGGGGCAGGACGAGGAGGGCGCCCCCCACGACGAGCAGGGCCCCGAGCTTGCGAACGGTGACAGCGCCGAGGCCGACCATGACGAGGCCGCTCGCCACGAACATCACGCTTGCCCAGGTCGCACCCGCGAGCCGGGTGTCGAGCCACCCCAGACCCCAGTGGCCGAACACGCCGGCGATCAGTCCGGGAAGCTCGAAGACGTTCTTGATCAACAGGTCCCAGAAGGGCCTCGTGTCGTTCGCATCCGTGTTCGCCGCGAAGACGTCGGCCTGATTCGACGTCAGGTAGGACCACAGCCCGATCACGACCGCGACCGCCGGCGCTGCGAGCCGGGGGGGAGAGACCAGGAGACGCCTGAGGTTCAGGACTCCGATGGCGAGGGTCAGCACGACCACGTAGGCGCCGGCGTCGGCTCGGCTCACCGAGGCGATGCCGGCAGCCAGTACCGAGAGCGCCGCCGTGGCGACGGCGACCCGAGAATCCCGGGTGGTCAGGAGGGTGTGGAGGGCCATCCAGTACGCCGCGAGCCCGGCGAGCGCCCACGCCGAGGGATTCACGGACGCCGTGATGAACATCCCGAGAGGGACGAACGTGGCGAGGACCGCCAGTGGCAGGACGTGTCGCGTGTTCCTGCTGCTGAGGAGTGCTGCGGCGGCCAGGAGGACAACCGCGAGCACCACGTTGAAGGCCCGCATCGCCAGGATGGAACGAGTGACGTCCTCACCCACGAACACGTTCATGAAGCGGTAGTAGGGCCCCGGATAGCCGCCGCGATCCACCCGGGATGTGGGCACCAACCCCTCTGCGATCTCCGTCTGGCACGTTGCCGCATCATCGGTTGCGAAGGCGAAGCACGGCGCCTGCGCGACCAGTGCCGGGACGACGACGCCGACGACGTCACCGGCGTCGTCGACGACGAGGTCGCATCCGGACTCCTCGATGGGTGGTGGGCACCACAGGCTCGCCTGGTGGTAGTCGTCATCCGGTGAGGAGCCGAGCGGAGAGGAGAACGACCACGCGAGACCGGCGACGACTGACGCCAGGACGAAGATCACCCCTGCGAGGGCGCGCGCGCGCCGATCGTCGACGAGGAGACCCCCGTGGCGCGCCGACGGGCGACCAGAGAGCCCACGCCTCGACGCGCGCCGTTCAGGAGTCCTCACTGCTTCTCGCTCCGGAGACGCTGCAGGCGGTTCATCGCCCTCTTGTAGACGAGCCTGACTCCCCCGGACTGGAAGTACTCGACGACGAGTCCGAGGTCCCTCCGGACGGAGAGCGGGAGCCTCGAACGGTGGACGACCAGGTTCCGGTCGGGGTGGTGCCGGAGTTCGATGTCGCCCGCCGGGCGCGGGTTGTCGCAGAACTCGAGCAGGGGCCGGAGAACGTTCGCCCACCGGAACTCCTCGGCGTACTCACGCACCCTCTCCCGCATGCCGTCCGCAACCCCCGGCGAGTACAGCGTCTCCTCAAGTGCCTGCTCGAGGGCCGCCACGTCCTCGGGCGGGACGCCGACGCCAAGGCCTTCCGCGGTCAGGATGTTGCCGAACGAATCCCCCGTGGTCGCAACGATCGGCAGGCCGGCCCACAGGTAGTCGAGGATGCGGGTTCGGAAGCTGTAGGCGGTCTCCACGTGCTCGAAGTGCGTCGAGACGCCGACGTCCGCGTCCAGGAGGAAGTTCGCCCGGTCGCGATAGGGAACCCAGCCGCTGTTGAAGAACACCACCCGGTCGGTGAGGCCGAGCCTGTCGGACAGTTCTCGTGCCTCCCACGCGATTCGCTGGTCCGGCACCCCGGGATTCGGGTGCTTCATCCCCATGAACACGAGCCGGACGTCGTCGTGCCTCTCGGCGAGACGACCGACGGCGCGGATCAACGTCAGGGGGTCGAACCAGTTGTAGACGCCCCCGCCCCAGAGGATGATCCGATCCGACGCACCAACCCCCGGGATCGTCCCGCGGATCCCGTGGCTGCGTTGGACGGGGGCGGAGTCCTCCAGCCCGAAGGGGACCACGCGCAGAAGTTCCTCCAGCGAACGCCCGGGGCCACTGGTGCCCATGTTGATGCGACCCTGGGATGCGAGTTCCCCGAGCCAGAACTGGCGCTGCTTCTCAGAGGCGCACAACATGACATCCGCGCGCGCGATCTGCCGGTTCAGCACGTCGGTGACGTCGGAGACGGCTTCGTGCCTCTTCTTCTCACCCCTGTCCCGCGCCTGCTCCAACTGCTCGAGGTGCATCGGGTCGTAGATGTCGGCGACGATCAGTTTCTCGCTCTCGATGAGCCAGGGCGCAGCCTCGAGGAGGAAGCCCTGGAAGATGACGATGTCCGCCCATTCCGTCTCGCGCCGGAGCGCATCCTGGCCGGCGACGGACACGACCTTGAAGGCATCGGACGAGGAGGAGACGCCGAACATCGATGCGAGGTGCACCTGGTGCGCTCCGGACAGCGCCGCAGCCATCTCCCACGCGCGGATCGCCGGACCGGCCATCCTGTCGGACAGCGGCTCCCCGGTCACCACGAGCACCTTCGACGGCTCGTGGAAGCGGGCCGCAAGATCGAAGATGTCCACCAGGGCATCGTGGGTCTCGAGGTAGGCCGGGATCGGATAGGCCGGCTCGATCGCCTCGCGGAAGAGCGGCAGGATCTCGCGGTCCGTCCGCTTGCGCAATCGCTGCAGTTCCGCACGACTGTCGACCAGCCCCGGCAATTGCTCGAGGAAGTAGTCGATGGCGTAGGGCCCCGTCAGGGCCATCTTCGGAACCGATGTCAGGTCTGCGCCGGCGTCTCCGTCGAAGGGCGCGCGCGACAGCGATCGGCGGACCGCGAGCGTCAGTGCAGCGCCGAACGAGGCGGCGAGCAGATCGTCGCCGAGGTTCTTGTACATGGACAGGAGCGCGTTGCGCTCCAACAGGTACGTCTCCCGGAAGTTGCCGAACTTCTTCATCGTCACGTGGTGTCGGTGGTAGGCGATCGAGTCCGGGACGTACCGCACGTCGTAGCCGAGGATGTTGAGGCGCCACCCGAGGTCCACGTCCTCATAGAACATGAAGTAGCGTTCGTCGAATCCTCCGACCTCGCGGAAGAGAGCGGTCGGGACGAACATCGCCGCACCGGTCCCGAAGAGGACGTTCTTCGGCGCTTCGTAGGACCCGTTGTCGGGCCACTCCGCCTCGCGCTTGTACCCCATCCCGTACCACGTCAAGGACCCGTCGACATAGTCCACGGACCGGCCCTCCCAGTCGAGGACCTTCGACGCGACGCATCCCACGCCCGGATCCTGCGACATGGCCCGCACGGCTGCCCTCACCCACTGCGGGTGCGGGCGGGCGTCGTTGTTGATGAACCCGACGTACTCCCCTCTCGCCTGCGCAACGCCGAAGTTGCATCCACCGGCGAAGCCGAGGTTGCTGCCTGACTGGTACACCTCGGCACGGGGGGCAGCGGCACGGATCGCCTCATCGGACCCGTCGCCGGAGTCGTTGTCCACCACGATCAACTGGAGGCGGTCTTCCGGCCAGTCAACCTCGTCGAAATGGCGAAGGCACGCGATGGTGTCGCCCGCACCTCGGAAGTTGACGAGGACGACTGAGACGAGCGGCAGGTCGGCAGCAGTGCCGGCGACGTCGATCATCGGTTCGCTCATTGTCTCTCCTCCCCTCAGCGCTTCCGACCGCGTGGACGCAGCGCGCGTGCCAACCCGCTGCCGAGGTGTTCCTCGGGAGCCGATCGGCCGAACGAACGGACGAGATCGACCGCTCTGCGTGGGGTCCGGCACCAGCTCACCAGTTGGTCGAGCGTCGTCAGGTCGAGCACGTCCACGAGGTTGTGCAGGGAGTGGTCCTCGTCGTACACCAGCGCGTTGAGTCGCTTCAGACCGGCCATGAGGCCAAGCATGCGGTCCCGGCCCGCGGTGTCCGCCACGAGGGTGAAGTCCGCCCGGGAGAGCGTCTCGTTCAGCAGGTGCGCGTGGACTCCGTGGTCGTCCACCATCATGGTGAGCCCCGAGTACTCGTTCGCGAGGTCCTCCTCGTATGGCCAGTGGGTGCAGTCGACGAGGATCGGGACTCCCGCTGCCGCCGTCCAGGGCAGCGACCGGAGATAGACACCCTCGAAGACGATGGCGTCGGGCCAGCACGCCACGTCGTCGCCCCCATCCACGGGCTCTCGCCAATCCCCTGCACGAAGTTCGAGCACCAGGTTGTCCCTCACCGCCACACAGCGAACGTGTGCGTCATCCGCCAGCCGGCGTGCCACGGTCGTGACCCAGGTGCCGATACCCTGCCCGTCGCGGGGATCGGCTGCTGTGGCGAGGAGGACCCGGTTCGGCGGTCCGGAACTCTCCGGGAACGCGTCCTCGAGCAGCGACCGCGCGCCACCGATGCTGGCCCATGTCTCCTCGATGAACTCATGGATGAGCGGAGCGATCATGCGGTCGCTCAGCCGTCGAGTCTCCTGCGTGACGGCGCGCGAATCCCTTGCCCTCGGCAGGAGTGCGGCGAAGCCATTGACCGCCTCAACACCCGAAAGGGCCACGGTCGGCACGGCAACCGTGCCGACGTCGTCCCCGCCGGGCGACCGTTGCAGGTCCAACACACGGGTCGGGACATCATGCTCCCGGAGTGGGGCGGTCACCGCCGCGACCACCATGGCAGGCAGGACGCGCTCGAGGTTGGCGGCCTCGAGGTTGTTCACGAGCAACGCCAACCGGACGGCGAGACCGAGCCGCCGCGTCCGTGACGCGTCCCGGACCAGCCCGGATACCGCGAGGACGTCCCACCCCCGCGCGTTGAGCCGCCACTGCGCGTCCTGCTCCAACCCGCCGTCGTCGAAGGTCCACCACAGTCCGCCCACCTCACGGAGCGCGGCAAGACTCATGACGGTTGCGGCACCCTCAGCGAGGAGCACCCTTCGGTCGGATCCGTCCCCGGCCACGAGGGTGACCGCCGCCACTCGGGGATCAGCGAAACGGCGGACCGCGTCCCGGAGCCACCGCGGATCGAGGTCCTGCGGGGACCGGACGATGGCGATCAGGTCGGCCTGACTGAACTCGAGAGCGCGACGGATCTCGAGACCGGAGACCTCGCCCTTGACGGCGACGCTGGTGAAGACCACGCGATCCTCGGCGAACCCGGTGGTGGCGGGCCGTTCCACGCCGAGGATGAGGACACTCTGGAGCAGCTCGATGTCATCCACCCCGGCCATCAGCGCTCCTCCCGGCTCGTTCATCGCTCACACTCTACCCACGGGGTCTCGGCGCGAACCGACAACCGGTGGGTCGCCGAGCGATTCCCTCCGCGAACGCCTCGGGGTCTACGATCATGGGCAGCACCAGGCCCGACCACCCAAAGGAGCGAGCAGCCCCACCATGAGCAAGGCTTCTGAGAGATCGGCGCGACTTGCAGCTGAACCCATGCGGCAGATGAGCGTTCAGGGCGGCTTCATCGGTGGTCTGCGGCAGTCCCTTGCAGAGATCTGGGAGCGCCGCGAGCTGCTCGACATGCTGGTGCGCCGCGAGATCAGGGCCCGGTTCAAGGACAGCTCCCTGGGACTGGTGTGGAGCCTCATCCGGCCCCTTGTCCAGTTGCTCATCTACTACGTCGCCATCGGCAAGTTCCTGGAGGCCGAGCGGGCCATCCCCGACTTCGCGATCTACGTGTTCACGGGACTCACGACGTGGCAGTTCTTCAGCGAGATCGTCAGCTCCGGAACGGTCTCGATCATCGCGAACTCCGGCATCATCAAGAAGATCCACCTCCCGCGGGAGATCTTCCCGCTGAGTTCGGTCGGCTCAGCGGTGTTCAACTTCTCCATACAGTTGACGATCCTGGTGCTGGCGGCCCTCCTCATCCGGGGCATCAACGTCGACTCGGCACTCCTCCACCTTCCCGCAGCGATCCTTCTGGTCCTCATCTGGGGCACTGCGTTCGCACTGTTCCTCTCTGCCGCGAACGTCTACCTGCGGGATGTGCAGCACCTGGTCGAGGTGGCCCTGCTCGTGGGCTTCTGGCTCTCCCCCATCGTCTACTCGTGGGAGATGGTCTCCAACACGGTGCGGCCCCTGTTCGCCGAGATCTACCTCGCCAACCCGGTCACGCTCGCAGTGTTGGCCATGCAGCGGACCATGTGGCTGTCCGGCCTGGACAAGCCCTACCCCGATCACCTCGGGCTGCGGCTCGTCATCGCGATCGTCGTGGGACTGGCGGTCCTCGTCCTCGCCCAGCGGCTGTTCAACCGCATGCAGCGCAACTTCGCCCAGGAGATCTGACCAGTGTTCGGGACCGAGGACGGGGCGATGCCATGACGATCGAAGTCGTTCGCGTCGAGCAGGTGTCGAAGCACTTCTCGATCCGCAAGCAGAAGTCGCTGAAGGAGAGCATCGTCAACGCAGGGCGTGCCCGAAGGTTCCGTGAGGACTTCAAGGCCCTCGACGATGTGAACCTCTCCATCGCGGCGGGCGAGAGCGTTGGACTCGTCGGGCCGAACGGCTCGGGAAAGTCCACGCTGCTGAAGGTGATCGGGGGCATTCTGGCCCCCACGACCGGCAGCGTGCACGTCCGCGGACGACTGGCGGCGCTGCTCGAGCTCGGCGCAGGCTTCCACCCGGACCTGACGGGCCGTGAGAACGTCTACCTGAACGCCTCGATCCTCGGGCTGACAAGGGCAGAGACGGAGCGCTACTTCGACGGGATCGTCGAGTTCTCCGGGATCGAGGAGTTCATCGACACCCAGGTCAAGTTCTACTCGTCCGGCATGTACGTCCGTCTCGCCTTCGCGGTCGCGGTCCATGTGGACCCCGACGTGCTGCTCGTCGACGAGGTCCTCGCAGTCGGGGACGAGCCCTTCCAGCGCAAGTGCATGGACAAGATCCGTGAATTCCAGTCTGACGGACGGACGATCGTTCTCGTCAGCCACTCCTCGGGTCAGGTGGCGGAGGTCTGCGACCGCGCGGTCGTCCTCGAGCACGGGCGGATCATCGAGGACGCCTCGCCGAGGATCGCTCTCGGAAGGCTCCGCAAGGACTACGAGACCCAGATCGAGGCCGACAGGAAGCCCGACGAGGACCCGTCACCGTATCGGGCGAAGATCCGGCGCGTCAGTCTCGAGGCCACCGGCGGCCGCCGCGGCGAGGGAGACCTGGACCTGATGCTCTCACCCGGCAACGACCTCGTGGTCCGCGGGCTCGTCGACTTCGAGACCGTCACCGACGACTGGGAGCTGGTCGTCATCGTCGAGAACTACCTCGGCGGACTGGTGTTCGGAACCGACACCCGGATCATGGGAGAGCATCTCCCGACCGCCTCGGGGGAGACCACCTTCGCGATGACGTTCCCGGAGCTGCCGCTCGGCGAGGGCGAGTACGTCGTGAACGTCGCAGTTCGGGACAGGAAGTCGAAGCCGCTCGACTCGGCGTCCCAAGCAGCGACCTTCGCAGTGCGCGCGCAGGGTCGCACCGTCGGGCATGTCTTCACCGATCCTCGGGTGGCGATCGGTCAGTAGCCGGGTCCTCCCATCCACCCTGTGCCCGCCGCCCCGTAGCCCCCGGTCGGCCCGCGACCGGCCCGCGACCGGCCCTATCATGAACACGATCGATCAGGAGAAGAGGCAGACATGCGAGTGCTCGTCACCGGAGGCGCCGGCTTCATCGGCGCCAACTTCGTCCACCAGACCGTGGCAGAGCGCCCCGACGCCGCCGTGACGGTCCTCGACAAGCTCACCTACGCCGGCAACCGAGCCTCACTCGCGAACCTCGAGTCCGTCCACCTCGTGGTCGGCGACGTTGCCGACCGCGAGGTCGTCGACCCGCTGGTGGCCGATGCGGACCTCGTCGTGCACTTCGCCGCCGAGTCCCACAACGACAACTCCCTGCGCGACCCCTCCCCCTTCGTGACGACCAACCTCGTCGGAACGTTCACCCTGCTCGAGGCGGTTCGGCGGCACGGCGTCCGCTACCACCACATCTCCACCGACGAGGTCTACGGCGACCTCGATCTCGACGACCCCGCCAAGTTCACGCCCTCCACGCCGTACAACCCCTCCAGTCCCTACTCCGCCACGAAGGCCGGCTCGGACCTGCTGGTCCGCGCGTGGGTCCGCTCCTTCGGCGTGGAGGCCACCATCTCGAACTGCTCGAACAACTACGGGCCCTTCCAGCACATCGAGAAGTTCATCCCCCGGCAGATCACCAACCTCATCGATGGAGTGAAGCCGAAGCTCTATGGCGCGGGGGCGAACGTGCGCGACTGGATCCACGTGCTCGACCACAACCGCGCGGTCTGGGCCATCATCGAGAAGGGCCGGATCGGGGAGACCTACCTCATCGGCGCGAACGGGGAGAAGAACAACAAGGAGGTCGTGGAACTCATCCTCGAGCTGATGGGCCACGAACCCGACGACTACGAGCACGTCGCCGACCGGCCCGGACACGACCTCCGCTACGCCATCGACGCCACCAGGCTGCGGGAGGAGACCGGCTGGGAGCCCACCTTCAAGGACTTCCGCTCCGGCCTCGCCGACACCATCGCCTGGTATCGCGCCAACGAGGCGTGGTGGCGCCCCCAGAAGGCCGAGGTCGAGGCGAAGTACGCCGCCCAGGGCCAGTAGCGC
>JALHFX010000139.1 GCA_022837595.1 Propionibacterium sp. | reverse complement strand
AAGTCGGAGTCGTCCCGTAACCCAAAGTCGGTGACGCCCCAGCGGCGTCCCCGATCCTCGAACGTGGCAACGAACGCGCGCCACCTGGACGCCGACCCCGCAGCTGACCTGTTTCAGCTCAAATGTCGCATTTTGAGGTTTTGATCAGACCGCATTGGGTGGGTCTGGACGTTGGTCGTGTTTCTTATTGTGTCGGTGTTGACGGTGGTAGGCAAGCCGGCGCTGGGCGGCGTCGTGCAGGCCTTTGCGGCGGGCGGCGCGGATAGCGTCGCCACGACCGGAGTGTTCATCATCGGGGGTGACCTAGCCGATGCCAGAATGCAGCCGGATGGTGTTGTACTCGATCTGGATCTGGTCCAACTCGGCGCGTAGGACGGCCGGGTCGGTGATAGCCAGTAGGTGGGGCCACTCGGCCTTGAGGGTGCCGTTCAACGATTCAATCCAGGCCTGGTCGGTCGGGGTAGAGGGCCGGCCGAAGTGTTGAGCGATCGCCACCATGGCCATGAACTGGCGGGTGCCGGCCGCGATCATTTGGGAACCATTATCCGATACCGCCAACAGGATCGGGCTGAGGCCATCGTCGATGGTCGGGTCGACCCGGCCGCTAGCGGCCCGGGCCAGAGCTGCCTCGAGCAGGCCCTCGGACTCCAGCGCTGTCGTGAACCCGGCCTGGACCTGTGTCGTGGTTTCCTCGCTTGATACCAGATGGGTAAGCCATTTACGCGAGACCAGGTCCTCAATGATCAACACCTTCGCCCCACACCGAGTGAAATGCGTGGTGTCGTAGATCCAGATCGAATTCGGCCGGTACGACGCCCAATCCGGGAACGGCCGACGTTCCCCTTTGACCGGCCGCGGAATCGGACGGAAGTGCTTGTCAGCAGCGATCAAGATCCGGCGCACGGTAGACGGAGACACCCAGAACCGGCCCAGATAGGAGCCCCGATACGCCAACCGGCGATGCGATCGGTCACGTTCACCCCACTGGTCGAATACCTCCAAAACAGCAGCGACCTCCTCAGCAAGCACACTGTTCACAGCGACCCCACCCGGCTTACGGTCGACCAGCTCGGTTCGCCGCTGCTGCCAACGCTCGACCCGTCGCCGACTGATCTGGAGCACCTCGCACACCGCCTGCACCGTCCACCCCTGCCCGACCACCTGATCCACCAACCCCAGCAGTCCAGCCTTGACGGTAGCGTCCACCCGGGCCGGCACCGGTTCATTCACCGGTATCCGCAGCCCCCTTTTCCCTCCACCAAGGTGAGTTTGACCGCCAACTCCTTCACCGCCTCCGACAACCGGGCGATCTCGGCGTTCGCAGCCTCCAACTCGACATCCCTGACCGTCTTCCCGCTCCCAGGCTTCGATGACGCCAACGCGGCCAAAGCGCCTTCCTTGGCCACCTGCCGCAGCCGCATAATCGTGGACCGATCCACCCCCGCCGCCTCCGCCGCAGCATTAATCGTGGTCTCACCCCGAACCAACTGCAACCAGATCTCATACTTCACCGACGGCGCCAAAGCCTTCTTCACTCGCCGCCGCGGACCCGCCGCACCCTGTACCGCATCCTTGCTCATAACAGACATCAACTCGCTTCTTTCAGGTCAGCCAGACCCCCACGATGTTGTCTAATCAAACCCCACAAATGCGACACGATCCCTGACGCAAGACACGACGCCCGCCGGGCGCGAACAACACATCATCGCGAGCCTGCGCCGACCCCGTCCGGCTCGCCGCCACCACATCGTCCAACGTCCGCAGATCGCCGAGATCGGGATGAGTCAAACCCGAACCAGGAATAGCGGTCCCCGCACCCTCCAACAACTCGTCCAAACCCAGCGCGTCATGAAGCCTCGACACGATCGTCCCCTTCCGTGAGTGGTCTCTCACAGAGGATGATTGGCAATCCGTGTCGTCAGATATGTTCTTCCACAGCCCCAAAATCACCCAATTTCAGGGGGGACACACAGGAGCAACGCCTAGCCACAGCGATGTTGCCCCAAAAATGTGAGCACTGGCTGATGACGCATGGACGCCATACTTGAAGCCTTGGCCGCCTGAATCTCTTGGCGTCAGAACAATGGTCCGCACACGAGAGCCGCCAGCAACACTTGCGTCCGAGACGCCGCCAGATCTCTACTAAGAAGATCTGTAGGTGACTACGGGTGAATCGTGTCGCCCGCCATCACAGCAGCGATATGGGAGTGACCAGCCAACCCGAGATCATCTGCTGCGACCGCAAAGCTCACGAGGCTCACTACCAAGATCCTGGTGACCGCGAGTCCGCGAAAGCACGGCCGAATCCAGTTGGCTGCTTGGTCAAGCAGTTTAAGACCGCCATCGCTCAGCAGGAACCAGATCACCGTGTTGAACCACGACGAAGTCGAACGTCCGAATGGGGACGACTTGCGACGACCCATGCGTCTGAGCTTCAAGCGTCGAACCGCTCGAAGAACCAGCCCACGCCATCCGGCACGATCGAGGCCAGGTCATCTCCGACTTCAATGCCCCAGATAGAGGCGACCTCCCGAGCTGAACACCTACAAGCGCTCGCAGGCGACCAAGTGCCATCGATAGTCGATCAGTGCCATAGCCTCTGTTGTACTGATGGTAGGAGTGGTCGTCATCAGGGTCGCCGACTTCGTCGATGAAACTCCTGAGCGACGCTTGAATCGTTTTGATCCGTCGCTCAAGCTCTGCTCCTATTTCGGGGTTGTTGAGTAGCTGAGTCAGCTGCTCTCGAGCGAGGTTCGCGGACGTGACACAATGCTCCTCGATCTCCAGATCGAAGTTTTTCCAGAGCATACGGCGATCTTCCACGCGGACTGCAGGATGGCTCTAATTCAGTTGGCTCCGGGGACATCCTGGCTGACCTGCTGGGGCAAGATCCCGAGACGATCTCGCGTATGGTGCCAGAGTTCGTCAAAACTCATCTTGTCATGGGCAAGCACCTCTAGTTCCTCAAGGACAACCTTCGCTGTAGCCTCCATGAGGTCCTTGGCCGTGCCGAGCATCGCGCCTGGGTCGGAGGTGTTGTCAGGAGCCCGCCAATGAGATCCCGAGCAGCATCTGGCCGACGAACCGCAGCCATTACGGTCCGCTGAACGCGATCCTCCTTATTGGGTCCCGTAGCTGGCGGGCTAGGCGCCGGTGCTACATCGCCGAGCCCAGCTCCCAGGAACGCAGTTGTGAGCTTGGCATGAGAGGGTCCGTTACCGCCGTGGACGTAGCTCGCCAGCGCTGCCGCGATGTCCTGACTGACGGGTGCATTAGCCACTTGGGTGGTCTCTCTGTGGATCGCATACTCACGGTCAGAGTAGTACCTCCAAATCATGTATCACGGTACGAATTGTCTCTGTCAGTCCCGCCTCCATGCCTCGCCGGTAAGGACCTGTTGAGTCCGTGGTCCGATCTGGGCAGATGGGCCGTCGCCGCCCACCGATTTGCAAAGCTCCCCGTCAATCAACCAGCGGGGTTCTTTATCGTGTCCCTAGGCCATTGAGAATCGCCGCCATGGCGAGTTTCGGGGGGCTCGTCGTAGGACGTTGCGGGGAGCGCATCGCCCACTTGTCGTGCGTCTCAGTGAGTGCCGATGCTGGCGTCAGGGCGGGTGACGACGGGGTTTCGTTGGGGTGGATTTGATTCGGGGTGGTCGGCGGCGTCAGGC
>JALHFX010000138.1 GCA_022837595.1 Propionibacterium sp. | reverse complement strand
CGATCGGTACTCCCGGGCATAGATCTGCGACATGGGCAGTCCAGCATCGAGGTCTGAACGACCGATCTGATGCGTCAGTGGCGCACGCCGGGGTCAGCAACGAAACCATCAGCATGGAAGAGCTCGCCCGTCAGGTTACAGGCGACACTGCTGGGGCGATCATCACCTTCTGTGGTCAGGTGCGCGATCATGACGACGCACGCTCGGTCACTTCGATCGACTACGAGGCTCATCCCGATGCCGACGCAGTGGTACAGCAGATCGCACACGATGTGGCCCAAGGATCGGGCGCCTTCAAGGTGGCCGTCGTACACCGCGTGGGTCACCTCGAGGTCGGCGAGATAGCCCTGGGCGCTGCGGTTTCGGCTGCGCACCGGCAAGCCGCCTTCGAAACCCTCGAGAGGCTGATCGAAGAAATCAAGCTGAATCTCCCGGTTTGGAAACGACAGGCATTCTTCGACGGCAGCCACGAGTGGACGGGCTCCGCCTAGCAGACCAGTAACCTGGGAATCTCCTATTATCCGCCGGCAAAAGGCGGCAGAACATCGATGATGACCCCTTCGTGCACCGGCACGATAGCTGCGTCCGCCATCCGTTTGCCATCGATCAACACAGCGCTGACTGCCAGGATTCGCGCGAACTCGGGGCCGTGGGCGCCACGCAGCAGCTCACAGAGCTCAGCCACCGAACTACCTTCGGCGAGCTCCACGGTCTGGTTAGGCACCAGGCGCAGCTCGCTGACCGCGGTCGGTGTCAACTCGGCACGCAACCGTTGACCGCCGACCTCCAATAACACCTCAGCGATCGGTCCGTGTGAGGCGATCCCGGTGACGGTCGCAGGCAATACATTGCGCGGGCTCCCGCCCGGCGGTTCCAGATGCACCGAGATCGCGTTAGGGGCGACCGTCGCTCGTGCTGGGCGGCCTGCCACGAGTCGATCTCCTGTTCCTATCAGCAATTGGTCACCGATACGCACGGCATCGGGCGTATCAGCGATGCCGTGTAACAGATTGATCCCGACGAAATCGGCCAGAAACTGGGTAGGTGGGGCTGCGAAGATCTCCTCGACTCCCCCGTCCGCGACGATCCGGCCACTCTCGATCGCGACCAAGCGGTCGGCCAAAGTCACCACGTCCAGTACATCGTGAGTGACCAGTAATGCCGTGCGATCGATCAATCGATCGTGTAGCAGCCGCCGAAGCTCCGGGCTGACCGTCACATCGAGCGCCGCGAATGGCTCATCGAGCAGCAGCACTTGCGGATCGATCGCGAGAGCCCTGGCGATCGCGGCTCGCTGTGCCTGGCCGCCGGAGAGCGCTGCCGGACGACGTGAAGCGAGATCGTCAAGCCCAAGCGTCCGTAATTCGTCCATCGCGCGCTGCCGGGCTTCAGCCTTGGTCATCCCCCTCGAACGCGGACCGAAGGCGACGTTGTCCAGCACATTCAAGTGCGGGAAAAGAAGAGAGCGCTGTTCAACATACGAGAATCTGCGACGGTGCGGCGGCAAGTGCCCGTCCGGCCCACTGAGGATTTCTCCTCCGAGCCGGATCTCGCCGGAATCGGGCCGCAGCGAGCCCGCAACCAATTGGAGCACCGTGGATTTACCTGCCCCGTTCGGCCCGACGATGGCAACGGTCTCGCCCTGAGCGACCCCTAGACCGAGCACCAGATCGCGGTCCCTCACGGTGACGTCGAGGCGCAACCAATCAGACATATTCACCCCATGCCCTGAGCCTGGTCGCAAGCCCGACGATCAGAATGGCAACCACGATCAGCACCAGCGACAGCGCCAATGCGAGTTCAGAATCCGACTCACGAAGCAGATAGATCTCCAGCGGCAGGGTTCGGGTGGTGCCCTGTAACGAACCCGCGAAAGTCAAGGTCGCACCGAACTCGCCGAGCGAACGGGCGAACGCCAATGCCGTGCCCGATGCGAGGGCGGGTCCCGCGATGGGCAGCGTCACCTTCCAGAAGACCCTCGAAGGCGACGCCCCGAGGTTGCCTGCGACCCGTTCGTATTCTCCGCCCGAAGCACGCAACGCGCCCTCCAGCGAAACGACCAGGAAAGGTAGCGAGACAAATGACTGGGCGAGGATCACCGCGGCGGTGGTGAATCCGATCTCGATACCGACCTGGGACAGCGGGGCACCGATCAGTCCTCGTCTGCCGAAGGTGACCAGCAATGCCAGACCTGCGACCACCGGCGGCAAGACCATCGGGACTGTGACCAGCGTGCGTGCCGCAGTTGTCCAGGCGCCTCGGCTGCGGGCCAGGACGAGTGCGGTGGGCACACCGAGGATGAGCACAATCCCGGTGGAGATCAGACAGGTGAAGAGGCTGAGTCGCAGTGCCTCGAGTGAGCGCGGCGAGATCAGCAGCTCGGGTAGCCGCCCCCACGGCACCCGGGTCAGCATGCCGAGAATCGGCACCGCGAGCAAGGCAAGGCCGCCGACGAACGGCAGCCATGCCCAGCGGGGATAACGGTTCATTCAGTAGTAGCCGGACCGAACCCGTACTTGGCGAGCGTCGCGGCACCGTCGGGCTCGGTTACCAGTGTGATGAACTCGGTTGCACCTTCAGCGTGCGGAGCACCCTTCACCGAAGCGATCCAGTAGGTGTTGGGATCGTCTTCAGCGCCCGGGATATCGAAAACCTTGACCTTGTCACCCGCGGAAGCGGCATCGGTGGCGTAGACCAATCCGGCATCAGCCTCACCGGCAGTGACTTTACCCAGCACATCGGTAACCTTCGACTCCTCCGAGACCGGATTCAGCGTGAGGCCGTTCGCCTCGGCAACCTTCAGCGTCGCAGCCCCGCACGGCACATCAGCCGCGCAGATGACGAGTTTCTTACCATCCAACGAAGAGTCGAAACCGGTGATCTCACCGGGGTTGTCGGCTGGGGTTACCAATCCGAGGTAATTGGTCGCAAAGAGAACCGGCTCGCCCTCAATGAGGCCCTCGGAAACAGCGCGGTCCATATTCTTCTTATCCGCCGAAGCAAAAACGTCGGCTGGCGCTCCACCTTGGAGTTGATCTACCAAGCCGGATGAACCATCGAAGGAGTACTTCGCGGGGGCAATCTCGGGGAACGCCTTGTTCAGCGAGGCAGCAGCGAAGACGATCACATCTTCGGTGCCTGCTGCAGAGGCGACCGGCGAGGAACTCTCGCTCGGTTCAGGCGTCGAGGTCGACGCTCCGCCGCCGCAGCCAGTCATCAATAAGGCAGCGGCCAAGAGGGCAGCAAATCGTTTCATGAGCGTGGTCCTTCCAGAGTCACGTTGGTTGCTTTGACGACAGCTGTGGCGACGGAGCCGACCTCGAGCTGAAGTTCGTTCACGGCTTCGGTCGAGATCAACGAAACAACTTTGAACCGCCCACATTGCAGTTCGACCTGACTCATCACCTGATCGCTCACGACCTTGGTTACCAGCCCGGTGAAATGATTGCGGGCCGAGCGCCGACCGATACCGTCATCGAGAGCGTCAAGCGAATCATCGGCGAGTTCCTTGGCCAGAGCCGCCAGCTCCGCACCGTCGACGACCTGGCGACCGTCGACGACCGAGGCGCCAAGGCGCCCCTTGTCGACCCAGCGCCGGATAGTATCGTCGCTGACTCCAAGCAAAGCCCCCGCGGCCATGATCCGTAATTGCGTCACAATGAGAAGGATATCTCCGCAGCTGCGGATTTGCTGATTCTTCTCGTTACCCGGCCGGACTCCACACTCAAGATGAGCCAACCGTGCCACGGATGAGCGAGTTACCCGATCCAATGCTGGCTTGGTTCGGTCTGGGCGGCGCCTATGCCAAAGACCAGGCCGGCCCATCGCTGTGGGCTCGCGGCCTATGCAGCATCCCGCTTTCGACGATGATCCGCAGGCGGTCTGCGTCGATTTGCGCAAGGCCGTCGACGATCAACGTCCAGCCGTGATGTACCGGCGATTGCCAGACCAACGTGACATGTGGATCCGCGATGATATTGGTCTTCATCGATTCTCGAGGCTCGTTGATCATCAGCTGTTCGCCGCTGACGACCGGATCCACGGTGTGGATCTTGACATACGGCCTCGCCTGCGTAACAAGGCACGCTGATCCAAAGCGAGCGAGAACATCCGTCAGCTCTGCGGGTGAAACGGGAATAGTCATGGCTGATCCTTAAAGGGTGAGTACAAATCGAGTGGTGGTCGGCGAGATCTCCGGCATCCCGGCTCCGACTGACACCAGGGATCGCGCAAGCATGGCATCGACCACGCAGCTGCCCGCCAGCTGGCTGACTCGTCCGCGAAAGACCTCCGGGGCACAGGGCACGGATGGGCCGAGCACGGATGGGCCGACCAGAATGATCTGCGCGTCACCGGCCAGTTCCAGCAGCCGCGGAAGGGTCTTGTTGGCCACGGTCATTCCGGTGATGAAGATGATGTCCATGCCCGGAAGCAGATATTCGCAGGCGGAATCGGGCAGGTCGGAGCCCTTCGGGTCACGTTCGAGGACGGTCAGATCACATATCCCCGAGAGTGCGTTGATGCCGTGCTCGAAGTGGCCGATGAGGCCCACCTTGTGACCGGCAAGTTCTTCTGCCCGACTCGTCAAGACATCGCAGTCGCTCTGATCCAGGCGCATGGCCGAATCGGTGGCCAAACGTTCCAGCTATTGAACCAGCTGTTCATCGCGGCAACCCCGATACTGGCGAGCTCGAAATCCCACGACCGCACCAGGCTCGCCAGCTCACGCAATGGCTTACCGATGAGCCGTCGATCATGATGCCGCAGGCGTTGCCCGCTGCGATCGGCGGACGCCACGCCGACTCCACCGGCCGAGTTACCCACCAGGGAGACCCTGCTGACCGCTAGATCTGTGACCATCAGCTCGGCGGGGATCAGATCGAGCAGTCCGTCGTAGATCTGCCAAGGGTCGCGCAGCTTCATTCGGTATCGGCCTCATCACCTGGACGCCACCAGTCGCCGCTTCTGCCACCCGATTTATGGATGATCTTGCAGTCGGTAATCTCGGCGCTACGGTCGACGCCTTTGACCATGTCAACGACCGCCAGTGCTGCGACGCTCACCGCCGTCAGCGCTTCCATTTCCACTCCTGTGCGATCCGCGGTGCGCACGGTGGCTCGGATCGCGACGTGGTCGTCGGCCAGCTCCAGTTCTAACCGAGCGCCATGTACGCCAATGGTGTGGGCCAGCGGTAACAGGTCCGGGACCTTCTTGGCCGCTTGAATACCCGCGATACGAGCGACCGCCAGCACATCTCCCTTGGGTACTGTGCCATCACGCAACGCGGCCATCACCCGCGGTGAGCACCGTACTCGACCGGTCGCGGTGGCTTCCCTAACCGAAGGTTCCTTGTTTGTTACGTCGACCATGTACGCTGCACCCTGTTCATCCAGGTGGGTGAAAGCGACCTCAGAATCCATCGTTGCTCCTGTCCTGAACCACATGACCTGCACAGTCTGACCGGCATCCACGTGGCCCAGATCGGCCGGGATCTGGGCCAGGCCTGTTGCCCTCGGCAATGAACCGATCAAGTGAGAACCAGACCCGCCTGAGCTGGCTGGTATCACCAAGCCTGCGCCGTCACGCTGACATGGCATGAACTGCACCCTGCCGGGCTTACGCTGCCACCCCTGAGCCACGGTCTCCTCTTGGAAGAGTCCATCGAATCCGGACACCGGACGCCCCATCAGCGCATCGATCAGGGGTAGGCCGAAGAGCTGCATCGAGACGAAGACGCTGACCGGGTTTCCCGGCAGGCAGATCACCGGCACCCGACCTCGGTCACCGGCCTGCATCTCGCCGAAGCCCTGAGGCTTTCCGGGCTGCATCGCCACCTTCACGAATTGGACCCCGAGCGGGGCCAGTACCGCCTTGACAACATCGTATGCTCCGGC
>JALHFX010000137.1 GCA_022837595.1 Propionibacterium sp. | reverse complement strand
ACGGCACGGGCATGCCCTGCGAAGAGTGTGCCGGCAGCCACCCTTCGTTGGACGGATGTTGGCAAGTTCAAGAGCCTGAGCGTGTTCGAAATATGTGGGCGCGAACGCTTGATTCGGCCCGCAAGCTCCTCTTTCGTGCAGCCGAAATCGTCCAGTAGTTGTCGATATGCGGCGGCCTCTTCCAACGGGTTGAGTTGGGTTCGATGTAGATTCTCCAGCAGTGCGTCTCGCAGCATCTGGTCATCGTCGGTAACCCGGACGATCGCTGGTATGGCCTCGATTTCGGCGAGCTTATGTGCACGCCAGCGACGCTCGCCGACGACCAACTGATATCCGCCGTCAGGTAACTCACGAACGATGATCGGCTGGAGGAGTCCGATCTCGGCTATCGATTCCGCCAACGCTGCGAGTTCGTCCTCGTCGAACACCTGACGAGGCTGTCGGGGATTGGGAATGATCTTCGAAACCGGGATCTCCGCAAAATACGAACCATCCGGCATAGTGCTGGGCAACTCGGACGTGGGCTGTGGAGAATCGGTTGTGCGTGCGTGTGAGTTCGGTGCATCGATATCGGTGCGCTGAAAGAGTTCGCCGAGCCCTCGTCCGAGTCCACCACCAGGACGCGCAGTCACCGGTACTCTCCTGCGAAGCCGGCACCTACCGGTACCCTCGCACCACGCTCGGCAATCTCCTGTGCCGCTCTACGATATGCCTTCGCCCCGACGGACTGCGGGTCATACCCCAGTATCGTCTGGCCATAGCTGGGAGCTTCACTGAGTCGCACAGACCGCGGAATGAGAGTAAGTAGCGTTTGGTCAGGAAAGTACTCACGCACCTGCGCTCCGACCTGAGCTGAAAGCTTGGTCCGCGCATCGTACATCGTTAGCAAGACAGTGCCGACCTCAAGCGTCGGATTGAGTTCGTCCCTCACGATATCGATCGTACGAAGCAGGTGACTGACTCCTTCCAATGCGTAGTACTCACATTGAATAGGCATCAGAATCTCGTTGGCTGCGACGAGCGCGTTGAGAGTGAGCAAACCCAATGATGGTGGGCAGTCGAAGATAACGTAGTCAACCTCCCGCGAGGCCAGATGCGTCGTAACGGCCTTACGTAGTCGTTGCTCTCTTGCCACCTGCGGCACGAGTTCGATCTCGGCACCAGCCAGATCGATGGTGGCTGGCACCACCGCGAGCCTCTCAGACTCGGGAGATGCCTGCAGAACCTCAGCTATCGTCGCTTGTTGTAAAAGGACTTCGTAGGTTCCGGGAACGCCGGATTGGTGACGAACACCGAGTGCTGTACTGGCGTTGCCTTGTGGATCGAGGTCCATAAGCAGCACATTGAGGCCACCGCGGGCCAGAGCAGAGGCGATATTCACAGCGGTCGTCGTTTTTCCGACGCCGCCCTTTTGGTTGACAATGACGATGGTTCGAGTCTGGCTCGGCGCTGGTAACGGCGTTTCACGTGAAACAGCCGATCCGTTAGGTCTGGACTTCATCGCCGACCTGCCTCCTCTAGTTCACAACGTGCGTTTCACGTGAAACGCTTCGAACCCTGACCACGAAAGTCTCCTCAAGGTTAGCGGCCGCACGAACAGGGTGCACGTCTGCCACTAGTCCGAGTTCCCCGAGCAGCCCCGCCGCCGCCTCCACTTCGGCAGCGGCGGAAGCACCTTTCAACGCCAATAGTTGACCATCAGGCAGAAAGAGATGCTTCGTCCAAGGCGTGTTAGTGGTGCCACCGCCCTCGCAACGACGACATCGAACGATCCGCGGAAATCCTCAGAACGGCTCCTGACGACCTCCACCCGATCTGAAAGGTCCAGTTCCGCAACCACCTCGCTGAGAAAAACAGAACGACGAAGCAGCGACTCCACCAATACAACCATGACATCTGGACGAGCAATAGCCAGTGGGATGCCGGGTAAGCCGGCACCGCTGCCCACGTCCACCACCGAGGCATTTGCCGGAACAAAAGGTTCGAGCACGACACTATTGAAAACGTGACGCTCCCAGAGTCGCTCGCGCTCCCTTGGTCCGATCAAACCCCAGTCGATTCCTCGATTTGCCAATATATCGACATATCGTTTTATTGCCGGAGAGGCCTCGCCGAAGACTTGCTCAATGAGAGCCGTCTCGCTAGCCGCCACAACGTCGTGCACGACCTTGCGCTCGAACGCATTCATCGCACCGAGCCTCGCCGGCTCACCGGTCTCTCGCACCTCGACAATTGCTTCCGTCGCGAGGGCTTGCAGTTCTGTCCGCCGTTTTTCCCGAAAGCCGGCGACATCTAACATCAAGCGACTGCGCTTGCCGGTCTCGGTCATCACGGCAAGGCGCGCCAGCTCCTGCAGGGCGCTGAGCACCGCTCCATCGCGTCCAACCAGAAGATCGCTGTCAGTGACGATGGAAACATGTGGGCGATCGCCCTCTGTGAAGATATCGATGTCACCATCGAGATCGGCTATCTCCAAGAGCTCTTCGAGATAGTCAGCGGCGACGTCACCCTCTGTATCGAGGACCTTGTGAAGTTCGTCGGTATCCATGGTGAAACTCCTGCCTTCAACGCTTGTTCGCACTACAACCGAATCTGATCTGGTGTTCCCGCTATTTCTTCTTGCGGGCCGCGCGACTCGTCCGCTGTACCTGCTGACGCTGGACAACCTTCTTTTGCGAGTCATCGTTGCGCACCGTGTCACGCTTCACTTCCTGGCGGCTTACCGTAGGAGCATCGCCAGAGTTGCCTTTGACAGCCCTGCTTCCCGGGACCGTTCCGCTGCTTTTCGCTTTACGACCCTTACTGGCCCGTGCCCGCTCGATCTCCTTGGGATCCTTTCCCTTGGCGACCATGCGCTCCTCCCACTCGATATAGGCAGGAGTATTAGGCGTGGGGTAATTCCGAATAATCACGTACTGCTGGATAAAAGTCCAGAGGTTGCTGATGATCCAGTAAACCAGTACACCGACCGGGATCTGCGGTCCGATGAAGATGTACATCGCCGGCATGAGATAGAGCATCATCTTCTGTTGCTGCCCCATCTGACCTTCGAAAGCCGAAGGAGGCATATTGCGCCGCATCATGTGGAGCTGCTGGAAGAAGAGCAACGCCGTCATCATGATGATCATGATGAGCGAAAGAATCTGGGTTGCCCCGAAACCGTTGTTTATCGGTAGGAACGTGCCCGACAACTGCGCATTAAAAAGGGTCGCATGTCGCAGCGACTCGACTAGGTCCGGGTTATTGATGAAGAAGGTCCCGCGCGCCTGACCTTGAGCTGCTCCGTACAGCACCCGGTACAAACCCCAGAAAATGGGCAATTGGATCAACAACGGGAGACAACTGGAGGTCGGACTGACGCCCTCCTCCTTGTACAGCTTCATCGTCTCTTGACCCAGACGCTCTCGATCGGCGCCATACTTCGCCTGCAGAGCCTGTATCTTCGGCTGAATAGACTGCATCGCTCGCGACGAGTTCAGCTGTTTCGCGTAAAGCGGCATCATCAAGGTCCGGATCACCACGGTCAGGACGATGATAGAAAGCGCCCAGGTAGTACCTGAGTCCGCGCCGAAGATCGGCGCCCAGAGCCGATGCGCTAAGACGATGATCCCTGAGACAGCCCAATATAGGGGCTGCATGATCGCACTTGCGATCTTTCCCAGGTCATCGAAGATTCCAAGCAAAAGGAACGGATCAAAATCCATTAGGTCGACACCTCACAGTCATCGGACGCGTGAGCGCCCTCCGGAAAATGCTCCGGGTTCGCGGCCATCTCGGCCTCGAAAGCTGAACCGGGCACTGGATCAAAACCGCCCTGCGCCCAGGGGTGGCAACTGGAGATTCGTCGGACGATCATCCAGGAGCCCTTAATGGCACCATGTAGCTGCAAGGCCTCCAGCCCATAGGCGGAGCAGCTGGGGTAGTACTTACATACATCTCCATAAAGAGGCGAGATAAGCCTACGCCAGACTTTCACGAACCCGATCAGCAGGTACTTCATCGGCATCGCTCCAACTTGTGCAGACTCGCATGCCACGCGTCTGCTAGGTCTCCACTCAAATCTGCTGAGGCTAGCGCTGCCGCAGGTAACGCACGCACGACGATCCGACTGCCGAGCGGAGTTTCATCAAGGTGAACGCGCGCTAGGTGACGCAACTGCCGCTTCACCCGATTCCGGGTCACAGCGTTACCCACCTTCTTGGAAACCACGAATCCAACTCGTCTTTGTTGGTCGCCAGCCACCGCTGCATGCACCACGACAGTCGATCGTGCTGCGCGAACGCCACTGCGGACCGTAGCACCGAATTCACGCGATGCGCGCATCCGGGAGGCCGCCGGAAGCATTCGTTAGGCAGACAGTTCGACCCGGCCCTTGCGGCGACGGGCAGAAATGATGGCTCGTCCTGCACGGGTGCTCATACGCGTACGGAAGCCATGGTTACGGGAGCGTCGGCGATTGCTCGGCTGATACGTGCGCTTGCTCAAGGGAAGTCTCCGTCGTTCGTGTCCTGCATGCTTCGGATGAAGCAAGATCTAGGGGCCATCATCGTCCGAAAGTGCGGTCCGTGCGGGCATGCATACAATCTGGTCACAACGACGGCTCATCGATATTACGCCACACCATCGACGAACCGCAAAAGACCCTGCTGAACACGGTTGCACAGTAGCGTCCAGTCGACACGCCGAACGAACCTCAGTCTTTTGCAGTATCGTTTGCGTGCAGTCGAAAAAGTGGCTAGCGTCTACCGCCTGAAGCGAGTTTTCCACAGGTGGCACGACTCATTTACATCGAAGCTGAATGTCCGCCCCGAATTAGGATCTGACAAGCAGAGGAGTCAATGGTCCTCCCGTGGAACCCTCTCTTGGTGAAGTTGACCGGACGTCCACGGTCGTCCAGACACCCGACGGCTGAACAGGAGGTGAGTCGAGATTATGCCCAAAGAGAATGAATCCACTTCGGTCGACGAAACTTTGACGAAGGCTTGGCAGCATGTCTTGAATCACGCCGACCAGAGCTCGCGCGCTTGGCTGAAGAGCTCACATCCACTCACCGTGCATGAGACGGTCGTACTCATTGCCGTGCCATCCGAATTTGCCCGCGAGCGCCTAGAAACCCGTCAACGGAGCGAAATCGAACAGGCTCTTTCGGATTACTTCCATAATTCGATGCGGATAGCTGTCACTGTGCAACCCGATCTCGAGCTCGATCTACAGCCTCCTGATCCGCCACGGCCACCAGACATCACTCCTACCGAACTCACTCGCCGCGATACTGCACCAGATGTATCACCAGGCGCACCTGCTGTGGAACGCTCTGATCAAGATCGTCTGAACCCGAAGTACACTTTTGATAACTTCGTCATCGGTGATTCGAATCGATTCGCGCACGCGGCAGCAGCAGCAGTTGCCGAGGGCCCTGGCAAGGCCTACAACCCGCTATTGGTCTACGGTGATTCTGGTTTAGGCAAAACTCATTTGCTGCACGCGATCGGCCACTATGTGCGTGATTATTTCGAGGATGTCAGAGTCAAATACGTCAGCACCGAAGAACTGACCAATGATTTCATCAATGCGATCTCAGAGAACCGCACGACTGCTTTCCGACGCACCTATCGCGACGTCGATGTGCTACTCATCGACGATATCCAGTTCCTAGAGTCAAAAATTCAGACCCAAGAAGAGTTCTTTCACACCTTCAACACGCTCCACAATGCGCAGAAGCAAATCGTGATGACCTCCGACCGGCACCCCAAAGCACTGGAGGCGCTCGAACCTCGGCTCCGCAGCCGATTCGAGTGGGGTCTGATCACCGATGTACAGCCACCTGACCTCGAGACCCG
>JALHFX010000040.1 GCA_022837595.1 Propionibacterium sp. | reverse complement strand
CCCAACCAGCTGCGGTCTTGGCGACATGCCCCCGGCCGTGCCCGACAACCTGCCCGGGCAACCTAGACTGTGAGTTGTGCGAGTTGGGTTTGTAGCCGAAAGCTTCCTGCCGTCAGTCAACGGCGTAACCAACTCTGTACTACGGGTCTTGGAGCATCTTCGCGAGACCGGCCACGAGGCTCTGGTCATCGCCCCCAACGATCCCCGCGGGGTCCCCGAAAGCTACGCGGGTTTTCCCGTGGCGACCACTGCTTCTCTCTATCTGCCTTGGTACCCCGATATGCGGCTATCAGCAACCTCAGCCAATTCGGTGCACAAGCTATTGGCAGATTTCGCACCCGATGTCGTGCACTTGGCTGCACCGGTCATCCTCGGTTCGAAAGGCGTGATGGCCGCTGCCGAACTGGGCATTCCGAGCGTTGCCCTTTACCAGACCGAGGTACCGCGCTATGCGGTGCAGTATGGCTACCCGGCCGCCGAGCCCATCTTCTGGCGCCACCTGCGCAAAGTGCACAATATGGCGACCATCAATCTGGCGCCCTCGACTTTCACTCGCGACCAGCTGATCTCCCACGGCTTTTCTCGGGTCGATGTTTGGGGACGAGGTGTCGATACCGAACGCTTCCACCCGGACAAACGCGATCAGCAACTGCACGACTCCTGGGCGCCAAACGGCGAGGTCGTCATCGGCTATATGGGACGCCTGGCGCCTGAGAAGCAGGTCCAAGATTTGCATGTGCTCGCTGATCTGCCTGGCGCCCGACTGGTGATCATCGGCGATGGTCCGTTGCGCGCCGATCTCGAGACAGCACTACCTGAGGCGATCTTCGTGGGCATGAAGGCTGGGGACGAGCTGCCACGCTTCCTCGCCTCGCTGGATCTGTTCGTCCATCCTGGCGAATCAGAAACCTTCTGCCAGACCATCCAGGAAGCGCAGGCCAGCGGGTTACCGGCTATTGCGCCGCGCCGTGGTGGTCCTATCGATTTGGTCGATCCGTCACATACCGGCTGGCTCTATACTCCCGGTGACCTCGAGATGCTTCGCCACCAAGTCAGTGACCTGGTCGGCGACAGCTTCAAGCGGACGAGCTTCGGCCAGACCGCCCGCGCTCGAGTCGAAGACCGGACGTGGCCGAAGCTCTGCAACCAACTGCTGGATTACTACTCAGCGGCAATCGACTTGGGCGTCAGCTCACCGGCCAAGACCGGCTGATTACTCAACTCTGCCAACTGCACCACGACGTCGGGGATCGCCTGCGCGACAACATCTGGCGGGAACGGTCCCGGCTTCTTCGCAGCCGCCATCGCCTGCACCGAGGCAGCCAGTGCGGCCGCCTTGGGCGCCTCGAGCCCGGCCGCCAGAAGTGCACCGCAGATACCCGCGAGAACATCGCCCGAACCTGCCTGCGCCGACCACGGCGGGCCGGCGATCGCGAGCGTGACCCGCTCCAGATAGGGATTGGCAATGTACTGGGTGGCACCCTTCAACAGCACCGTCGCCTCCCAGCGCTCGGCTGCTTCGTAGGCCTTGCCGACCGGATCGTCCTCGACCTCGCGTCGTGTGATCCCCAATACTCGCGCCAACTCACCGGCATGCGGGGTGAGAAGCGATCCCGCAGGAAGCTTCTTGGGCATGTGGAAGAGTGCGTCCGCATCGATCACCAGCGGCACTCCGGATTCGATCATCGGGCCGAAGCGCTCTGCGGATCCCTCATCGCTCCAACCGCAGCCAGCGAGCCAAGCCTGCACCCGCCCCGGGCTGACGGTCACGGAGGGAAGCTCACGCAAGACAAGATCGGCGAGCCGTTCTGCTCCGGTGAACCGCACCATTCCCGCGCCTGCGTAAACCGCCCCGGTGACCGAGAGCACCGCGGCGCCCGGGTAACGATTCGAACCGGTGTCCACTCCCAAGACACCGCGAGAATACTTGTCGGCAAAGGGAGTCGGCCATGGCCACCAACGGGCGACATCCACGCGTTGCATTTGACGCAGATTTGAGCGCGGCAATTCAACGCCGAGCTTCGCCACCTGAACATCACCGCAAGCACTGGCGGCGGGTTGTGCAAGATGACAGAGCTTGGGGGCCTCGAAAGTGATCGTTCGGGTGGCCGCCAGCACATGCTCGGGACGATGATGGTCCTCGGCTGCCAGCCCGGAGGGGATATCGACGGCCAACACCGGCAGCTTCAAGACATCGCACATCTCGGCGAACCACTGGGCATTCTGCGGCAGCCCGGCACGACCGCCGATACCGGTGATTGCGTCGATCACCAAGGAGACATCGGGCAGCAGCCTGCCGACGTCGAGATCATCGAGGAAACGGATGCCGACCTGTCGCGCCGCGACGATGCCTTGCGCATGACCTTTTCCTGTTACCAGCCAGACCATCACCTGTCTGCGGCCGTCCCGAACCAGCTTTCGGGCTGCGAACAGTCCGTCGCCGCCGTTGTTGCCGGGGCCCACCGCCACCAGGATGGGACCTTCGGGGGCCATCCGTTCAGCGAGTTCGGCCACCGCATCGGCTGCGCGTAGCATCAGGTTGACGTCGGGGTTTTCTTTAGCGAATTCCTCTTCGGCGGCGCGGATCTTGTCGACAGGCTGAATCCCGATCACGTTTTCCCCTCACAAATGACAAATGCCGTTGCCAATCCGCCATCATGGCTCAGCGACAGGTGGATCTTCGCCACTTCGCATTCAGCGGCTCTCGCGGCAACCGTACCGCGAATGACAAGCTCAGGTGCCCCGTTGGGCAATGTCGTTACCTCGGCGTCCAACCAGCTCATTCCGCCCGGCGAGCCGAGTGCTTTGGCGAGCGCTTCTTTTGCGCAAAACCGCGCCGCTAACGACTCCCCGGATCGTGGTTTGCCATCCGGGGTGCGCACTTCGGCGTCCGTGAACAGCCGAGCCATCAGCCCGGGGCGACGCTCCAGCATCGCTGTCAGGCGGTCAACCTGACAGATGTCCACCCCGAGGCCGATGATCACGCTTGACTCACTCGACGGTGACAGACTTCGCCAAGTTGCGCGGCTGGTCAACATCGTGACCCAACACGGTCGCCAGCTCGCAGGCGAACAGTTGCAGCGGAACGGTCGCCACCAGCGGCTGCAGCAGCGTCGATAGATGCGGCAGCCGGATGATCACATCAGCGTCCTCACTGATCTGCTTATCGCGCTCCTCGGCCAGGACGATCGTGTACGCGCCCCGCGCCTTGACTTCCTTGATGTTGCTGAGCACCTTATCGCGCAGCTGGTCGCGGCCCTCCGGGGGAACGACCACGAAGACGGGCATATCAGGCTCAATGATCGCGATCGCGCCATGCTTGAGCTCGCCGGCTGCGAAGCCCTCCGCATGCTGATAGGCGATCTCCTTGAGCTTCAACGCACCTTCGAGTGCCACCGGGTAGCCGACATGGCGCCCCAGGAAGATGAAGTCTCCGGCCTCGGCAAGACTATGCGCCAACGCGTAGATGCGTTCCGCGCCGTCGAGCATCTGCTGGACCATCGCGGGGGTGCGCTCCAACTCATCGGTGATGATGCGGATCTCATCCGCATACTTCATACCGCGCACCTGTGCCAGGTAAAGACCCAGCAGGTAGCAGGCGACGAGCTGAGTGAGGAATCCCTTGGTGGAAGCCACGCCAATCTCGGGACCCGCATGGGTGTAGATGACTGCGTCGGATTCGCGCGGAATCGTCGCCCCGTTGGTATTGCAGATGGCGATCACCTTGGCCCCCTGCACTCGGGCGTGCCGAATGGCCATCAGGGTGTCAGCGGTCTCACCGGACTGGCTGATCGTCACCACCAGTGTCTGAGGATCGATGATCGGATCGCGGTAGCGGAATTCGGAGGCCACTTCGACCTCGCATGCCACCCGCGTCCAGTGCTCGATGGCGTATTTGGCGACCATGCCCGCGTAATATGCGGTACCGCATGCGACGATGACGATCTTGTTGATGCGGCGCAGGTCCTCGGGTGAGATACCTCGCATCTCGTCGAGCACCAGCTCGCCTTTGGTGTTGAAGCGGCCGAGCAGAGTATCGGCGACCGCACGAGGCTGCTCGAAGATCTCCTTGCGCATGAACCAGTCGAAACCGGACTTCTCCGCCGCCGAGGTATCCCAATCGACGTGGTAGCGCGTGGTCTCGGCAGGTTGACCGTCGAAACCGATGACCTCGATCTCGTCGGCGGTGATGCGGACGATCTGATCCTGCCCGAGCTCGACAACGTCGCGAGTGTGCTCAATGAAGGCGAGCACGTCGGAGGCCACGAAGTTTTCACCTTCACCGACCCCAACAACCAATGGCGAATTGCGGCGAGCAGCAACGACCTCACCGGACCCAGCGATGTCGACAGCGACGAGGGTGAAAGCGCCGTCCAGACGCTTGACGACGGCGCGCATCGCGTCCATCAGGGTGTCTGCTCCGAGCAGTTCGGCGGCGAGTAGATGGGCGGCTACCTCGGTATCGGTTTCGGATTTGAACTCAACACCGGCATTGCTCAGCTCAGCACGCAGATCGGAGAAGTTTTCAATGATGCCGTTGTGCACAACGGCCACACGTCCGTCAGCCGAAACGTGTGGATGCGCATTCTCGTCGGTGGGGCCACCATGCGTCGCCCACCGAGTGTGCCCGATGCCCTGGTGTGCAACGGGGAAATCGATAGTGGCGAGCTCGGCTTCGAGGTTGGCGAGTTTGCCGGCCTTCTTGGCAACGCTCAGGCGGCCATCGGCCACGACTGCGATACCTGCCGAATCGTATCCGCGGTATTCCAAGCGCCGCAGTCCCGCAATGATGACCTCACGCGCGTCGCGGGGCCCGACGTAACCAATGATTCCGCACATGAAGAGCATCATAACTAACGCCCCATGACATCTGATACACACATCGGGCGCGGGGAGGCTGCGAGTCGAATGCCACCGCTTAACACTCCGGTGCCCGCTAGGCTTTCCGGCATGTCAAAACAACCGGGTCAGTTGCCGTGAGCAGCCCGTGGGTGAGCCTGCTGCGCCAAGCGTGGGCAGATCTTGCAACAAACGGACAGCTGACGCTTGATTCAGCGACCGTGGCCAGGCTGCGGGGTCTCCAGGATCCGACCGATGAGCGCGATGTCGCCGAGGTCTATCTCCCATTGGCCGAATTACTGAATCTCTACCGGATCAACCATGATCAGCTCTATGCCGACTCCTACGGCTTCTTGAAAATCGCCCCCACCCGGACTCCGTTCATCATCGGCGTGGCCGGCTCGGTTGCCGTCGGAAAGTCGACCTCAGCGCGTCTACTACAAGAACTCCTGCGGCAATCGGCAGGCCGGCCGCGCGTCGAATTGGTCACCACCGACGGTTTCCTGTACCCGAACGCCGTGCTGGAAGAACGCGGCATTCTCGACCGGAAAGGCTTTCCGGAAAGCTACGACCGCCGGGCATTACTGGATTTCGTGATCGCCGTGAAATCTGGAAAAGCTGACGTGAAAGCGCCGGTTTACTCGCATGTCATTTACGACATCGTTACCGACCAGCAGATCACGGTTACCAATCCCGACATTTTGATCGTCGAAGGCCTCAACGTGCTGCAACCCGCACCGTCGGGACGAGGAGACCTGGCGGTCAGCGATTTCTTCGATTTCTCCGTCTATGTGGACGCCGATGAGTCCGACATTCGCGATTGGTATGTGGCACGTTTCATGGCGCTTCGCGACACCGCATTCCGGGAACCGACAAGCTTCTTCCGTGCCTATGCCGAACTGTCCGATGAAGAGGCAGTAGCGCAAGCCAACGAGGTCTGGGATGCGATCAACAAACCGAATCTGATCGAAAACATCGAACCGACCCGCGAACGCGCCACCGCGATTTTACGCAAGGGCAGCGACCATGTGATCTCCGAGGTGCGGATCCGACGGATCTGACCCGCGTCGTCCAGCGTCAACGACTCGATGACCATGACGCTGGACGAATCCTGACCCTAGAGCGTGAGGCGATTCGCGACCACCTCGGCCAGCTGTTCGGCCACGTGCTGGGCGTCCTGAGTCGTTGCTGCCTCGACCATGACGCGGACGAGCGGCTCGGTTCCCGACGGACGCAAAACCACCCGCCCACTGGTACCCAGCATGTTATTCGCTTGGGTCACAGCGCGGATGATCTCTGGATCGATACCTGCGCGCATCTTGTCGACATTGGGCACATTGATCATCACTTGAGGCAGGGTCGTCATCACCGAGGCCAATTCGGCCAGTGAGCGTCCGCAGCGCGCCACCCGCGCTGCGACATGCAAACCGGTCAAAACGCCATCGCCGGTATTCGCATACTCGCTGATGATCACGTGCCCGGACTGCTCACCACCGAGGGTGAAGCCATTCTGGGCCATAGCCTCCAGCACATAACGATCTCCAACCCGAGTCTGTTCGACTTGGATGCCGTTCTCGCGCATCGCGTTGATCAACCCAAGGTTGCTCATGATCGTGGCAACCAGGGTGTTGTTGTGCAGCCTGCCCTGTTCTTTCAGGTCGAGCGCCAGGATCGCCATGATGTGGTCGCCATCGACGACCGCGCCGGTCGCGTCCACAGCCAAACAGCGGTCGGCGTCACCGTCCAAAGCAATACCCAGATCGGCACCATGCTCGACGACGGCAGCCTGGAGCGCCCCCAGGTGCGTCGATCCTGCATTCTCGTTGATGTTGAGGCCATCGGGCGCATCGTGGATACCCACGACCGTGGCACCGCTCGCCTCGAAGGCCGGCACCGCAGTGAATGACGCCGCGCCGTTGGCCGCGTCGATGACGATCTTCAGTCCGTCCAGGCGGGTGCCTTCCAGGCTGGCCACCAAGGCATCGATATAGCTCTGGCGCAAGACATGAGCCTGATCGCTGCTGATCCGTCCAACCGCGCCGGCGATCGGCCGCTCCCAGTTCTCGTTGAGTCGTTCTTCGATGGAGTCCTCAATCGAATCATCGAGCTTCACGCCGCCGCGCTGGAAAAACTTGATGCCGTTGTCGGGCATCGGATTATGTGATGCCGACAACATCACACCCAGGTCGGTGTTTTGGGTGTTCACGAGATAGGCCAGCCCGGGGGTCGGGATGACGCCCACGTCGATGACGTCCACCCCGGTGCTCGCCAGCCCGGCGTTCACCGCCGCGGAGAGCATCTCTCCCGAGATGCGGGTATCGCGTCCGACCAAGGCCGTGGGACGTCGATCAGCGAACGCACGCGCCTCACCAAGCACCTTGGCAGCCGCCGCAGATAATTCCATCGCGAGTTCAGCGGTGAGGTCGGCGTTGGCGACACCACGCACCCCGTCGGTTCCAAATAGTCGAGCCATAAGCGCCAAGCGTAATGGCCCGTCGCTCTGCTGCGAAAACGGGGCTCCGCTGTGGGGCATCGTTGGACGCGGGTTGCACGCAAAACAGCCGACCACCGAAGTGGTCGGCTGCTCGCGTGCAGGCGAATACTGAAGCTCAGCGCTTCGAGTACTGCGGAGCCTTGCGGGCCTTCTTGAGTCCGGCCTTCTTGCGTTCCTTGATGCGAGCATCGCGGGTCAACAGGCCTGCCTTCTTCAGGGCAGGACGACTGGCCTCAGTGTCGATGGCGTTGAGTGCCCGGGCGATACCAAGGCGAAGCGCCCCGGCCTGGCCGGTCACGCCGCCGCCGTTGATGCGCGCGATCACGTCGTAGGAATCCACCACACCCGCGGTCACAAAGGGCTCGTTGACCGACTGTTGGTGGACCTTGTTCGGGAAGTATTCCTCCAGGGTGCGGCCGTTGATCGACCAGCTGCCGGTGCCCGGCACCAGGCGGACGCGTGCGACGGCTTCCTTGCGGCGACCGGTGCCCTGGCCGGGCGCGATCACCGACGGACGCGAACTTGAGGCGGCCTGCGCAGAGGCCGCGGAGTCAGCGCGATAGGCGATCTCGCGGTTCTCGTCGTCCACGAACGGCGTGGTGTTGGTTACTTCGATGTCTTCGGTCTGAGTCTCGGACACGGTCAAATCCTCGTTCTTGTGCGCGCTCACTGCGCGATCTGGGTGATCTCGTAGGGCTGCGGCAGTTGCGCAGTGTGCTTGTGATCGGGTCCTGAGTAGACCTTGAGCTTGGCCATTTGCTGACGGCTGAGCTTGTTCTTCGGCATCATGCCCCATACAGCCTTCTCGACCAGCGCGCGGGGATCGTCCTGGCGAAGCTCGCCGGCGGTGCGGCTACGCAAACCGCCGGGACGCCCCGAGACGGTGTAACGCTTCGAATCGGTGGCTTTCTTGCCGGTCAGCGCGATCTTGGACGCATTGACGACGATGACGAAATCGCCGACGTCGACGTGCGGTGCGAAAGTCGGCTTGTGCGAGCACGACGTCTGTGGCATCGATCACGAGCCAATTCCTGGTGATCTCACCAGGCTTCGGGCTGTAAGTAGTCACGGTTAGTGCGTCTTCCGGTTGTGGATGTCCAGAACACGCGGGCGTGTGCTCGCGTGAACATGCTTCAGTGGCCGCTCCCATTCTTCCTGGGACCCAGCACCATCAAACTAGTGCCGCGCGGGAACGACCATCGCACACTGTAGCAGCCGGGCTCTCGACATCAAAACCAGATCCCCTCCACCGCAGCGACCACACGATCGCGCGCAGGCTCGGCCATAGTGGCGGCATAATCCTTGGTCAAGTGGTCATGATCCATCCACACCAGCACGTTGCCGATCACCGCTGGACACTGCTCGCCGGGACAGTAGAGATCGATCAGATCCACAGTGGTGAACCCAGGGTGATCCTCCGCCCAAGCATCTGCGGGGTTCTCGTCTGCCATGAACTCTTCCACCGGTATGGTGCAGGCCTCGGGCAACGCACGATTACGCGTCCAGCAATCAACCTGGCTGGTTTCGAAACGAGGAGTATCGCGGATGCCCACAACCGGGATGTCCATCTCCAAGATCGGATCGATGACCTCTTCGAAGCCGAGCGGGATACTCTCTCCCTCGGGATTACCGGCCTCGGTACGGCTACCCATCGTGATCACGGTATCGGGATGCAGATCGAGCGCATATTGGACGAATGCCTCGCTCGTCTGACTGCATATCTCCGGGCCACCGACACCGAAACTGCAACCGGGCTGCAGCAGTGCGACCAGCTGCCAGTTGCGCTCCTCGGCGATGGGCACCAGGGTCGCCAGCAATTGCTGAGCATGCGAATTGCCCACCACTAACACGGTGCGGGACGGCGTGGAGATGGCCGGGGTCTGCCAGCAGTAGCCGGGTGAGATGTCTTCGCGAGGTTCGAATTCGTCAGAGCAAGAGTCCGGCAACTCCACCCATTGATTCTCGAGCTCACCCACACGCGGTAGTACCGACGCACCGGGGTCACCCTCGTAGACGAAATCGCTCATCAACGCGCGCGCCCCAGGATTATTGCGAAGTAAGTCCGCCCGAGCCTGTTCGGTCTCCACCTGCAAACGGGTGCGTTCGTGATCGATCCAGCTGTTGATCGGGATCGCGGTGACCGCCACGCTCACAGCAACAACGATTGCCATATTGACGGTGCGCGCCTCGGCCCAACGCCAACGCCGTAACGGTTCGTCGATGAACTTGGTCGCCACGATCGCAACGCCGATTGAGCCGAGCACCAGCCCTATTCCCGGGAGGATGTCGACCTCCAGATCATCGGTGATAGCGCGGTAGGTGGTCAGGATCGGCCAGTGCACGAGGTAAAGGGCGTAGGCAGAATCGCCGAGCCGTTGCACCGGCGTCCACGAGAGGAAGCGATCGACGCCGAATGTGGCCCCGGATTGCCCCGCGATCATGATCGCGGCTGCGGCACCGAGCGGCCACAAAGCGATCCAGCCCGGGAAGATGCCTTGGACATCCAGCAGGATGCCGCAGGAAATCATCGCCACCAGACCCACCCAGCCGAGCACCAGACGCCACGATTTCGGCGGCTTCAGGAACGGGATCGCCAACGCCAACAGCGAACCGAGCGCAAACTCCCACAGCCTCGCCCCGGTGTCGAAATAGGCGACTTGCTGGTCTGCCGTGGTCAGTGCGATCGAGTAAACCAGTGATCCCCCGAAGACCAGGCCGAAAAGCACCGCCAGCACGTTGACCGGCCGCGAACTGGTCACACGGCAGATCAGATAGGCCAGGGCGAAGATGAGCGGCCAGATCAAGAAGACCTGGCCTTGCACCGACAGCGACCAGAAATGCTGGAAGGGCGACGCCAAGGACTCGCTCGCCGCGTAGTAGTCGGCGTTTATCGCGGCCAAATGTCGGTTCTCTACATAGAAGATGGACGCCAGCGCACCCTCACGATAGGTCCACTTCGCCCATTCCGGATACCACAACTCCAACGCCACCGTGGTGAGCAGGATCGTTATCGCGGCCAGAGGTAGCAAGCGTTTGAAAGTGTGCAACCAATAGCGTCCGATCGCCAGCGGTTTGCCGCCCTCCAGCCTGCGGACGAATGAGCCCGTCATGAAGAACGCGGAGATCAGCAGGAAAATATCAACGCCGCCGGAAACGCGCCCAACGAAAACGTGGTAGACCACGATCATCACGACCGCCAGGGCACGCAGACCCTGTACTTCGGGCCGGAAACCCGAGTAGCGGCTGACGATATCTGGACGCAAGAGCACGCAGTGAGGCTACCCAATCAGACTTCACGGTAGCGAATACCCTGCCTGCTTTGTTGCAAACATGAGATATTAAACGTTGATAAACCGTCGAACGAAGAAACCTAGCGTGGCAGATGGCCGGAATCCTTGCGAGAGGCCATCAAGAACGGCAATCTTGGGTCATGGCTTCAAAGACGAGCGCGAACGCACCCAAGGTGAACTCTCCGGCAGACATACGCAACGTGGTACTGGTCGGATCCTCCGGTTCTGGCAAGACCACGTTGTTCGAGAACCTGATCAAGACTCGTATCCCCGGATATCGCGGAGAGAAGGAGAACGCGGAGCGCTCGGCAGCGCTGACGCTGGCAACTATCACCACCGGCGAGTCCACGGTCATCAACCTGCTGGATGCGCCTGGCAACCCCGACTACGTTGGCGAGTTACGCGCCGGATTACGCGCCGCCGACGCCGCCCTGTTCATCGTCAGTGCGGCTGATGGCATTGATGTCATCACCCAGATCCTGTGGTCCGAATGCGCCGGTGCCGGAGTACCCCGGGCGATCGTGGTCACCAAGCTCGACACCGAGCACGCCAGCTTCGAGCAGACGGTCAAACACTGCCAAGAGATCTTCGGCTCGGGTGTGCACCCGGCATACCTGCCCTTCGTGGGTGAAGACGATCAGATCGTCGGCAACCTCTCGTTGCTGAGCCGCAAGGTGCACGACTATTCGACGGGTGAACGTGTCGCAAGGCCCGCGGACGGCGCCGAGTTGGCCGCGATCGAAGATTTCCGCACCGACTACGTCGAATCGATCATCACCGAATCCGAGGACGACGAACTGCTCGAGCGTTATTTCGAGGGCGACGAGTTGGCCGTTGATGAGGTCGTGAGCAACCTGATGAAGGCCTTGTATCACGGCAGATTCCATCCGGTCATCCCCGTCACCACCAGCGGGGTCGGAACCGAAGAGCTCATCAGCGTGATCGATCGCGGATTCCCGACGCCGCTGCGCTATCAGCCCGCGATGATGGCTGACCTGAACGGAGATCCGGTCGATCCTCCCGAGGTCAGCGCCGACGGTCCGCTGCTCGCTGAAGTTATCCGCACCACCTCGGACCCCTATGCCGGACGCCAATCGATGGTTCGCGTATTCAACGGCACTTTGCGTCCCGATATGACCGTTCATGTGGCCGGGCACCGCGAGCAGCTGCAGGGCGCAGCCAACCCGCATCACCCCGATCACGACGACGATGAACGCGTCGGCCTGATGAGCGCGCCCAATGGTCTGGAGCTGTATCCCAAGACCGCCGCGGTCGCGGGGGAAATCGTGATGGTCGCGAAGCTCAGCACCGCTGAGACCGGCGATACCTTATCGGCCGTCACGGACCCGATCGTCATCGAGCCATGGTTGCTGCCCGAGCCACTGCTGCCGGTAGCAATTCGCGCGGCCAGCCGCAACGACGAGGACAAACTCGCCGGCGCGCTGCAGCGGCTGGTCGTTGAAGACATCACGATCCGGTTGGAGCGAGCTGCCGGCACTGACCAGCTACTGCTGTGGACGATGGGCCCGGCCCATCAGGATCTTCTGATGAGCCGGCTGCGCGACAGATACGGCGTCAACATCACTGCTGACCAGATTCGTATTGCCTTGCGGGAGACTTTCATCTCGCCGGCGACCGCACATGGACGCCATGTCAAGCAATCAGGCGGGCACGGCCAGTACGCAGTCTGCGATATCAGGGTCGAGCCGAACGAGCGCGGTGCTGGATTCGAGTTCATCGACGAGGTCGTCGGAGGTGCGGTACCGCGTCAGTTCATTCCGTCGGTGGAAAAGGGTGTGCGGGCCCAACTGGAGAAGGGCACGATCACCGGCTACCCCATGGTCGACGTGAAGGTGACGCTTTACGACGGCAAGGCCCACTCGGTCGACTCGTCTGATATGGCCTTCCAATCGGCTGGCGCGCTCGCGCTGAAAGAGGCCGCATCTCCCTCGACGGTGGCCTTACTCGAACCGGTCGATGAAGTCACGGTGACGGTTTCGGACGCCTATCTCGGCGCGGTGATGACCGACCTGAGCAACCGACGCGGTCAGGTACTCGGCACCGACGCGAATGAAGCAGGTCAGTCGATTGTGCGGGCCTTGGTGCCGCAGAGCGAGCTCAGTCGTTATGCGATCGACCTGCGCGGCTTGGCACGTGGCTCGGGCAGTTTCACCCGCGAATTCCATGGCTACGAACTGATGCCGCAGAACTTGGCCCAGGAGTTCATGGAGTCCTGACACCTGGATGCACCAGCGGCTACCGATGATTGCGGCGGCTACCGAAGATTCGGTAGCCGCCGCAATCATCGGTAGCCGCGATCGTCGTCGCCCCAGCTGGTCCAGGTCAGCCAACCCAAATCAGCCGACCGGAGTCAGCTGATCAGCGCCACTGGATGAGCGAGGTCTGGTAAGCGGCACGGGGATCGTCCTGGTCGAGGATGTCCTTTCCGAAGGGGAACGCTGTCACGGGGATCATCATGATCGAGACCACCGCGTTGGCGATGCCGACGATCGTTACTGCCTGGGTGAGTGCCGTCACGATATGGATGACAACCAAGATCCAGCCGACGGTGATGAACCAGATGACGTTCATGATCGCCGACCCTGCGCCGGCGTTTGGTTTCTTGACGACGATGGAACCGAACGGCCACAGAACATAGCGGGCCATCCGGAACGAGGCCAGACCCACCGGAATGGTGACGATCAGCAGGCAGGCGATGATGCCCGCGAGGAAGTAAGCTGCGGCGAGCCAGATACCGCCGAGAACCAGCCAGATCAGATTGAGCAGGGTGCGCATGTACCAATCGTGCCAGACTAGGCTGACCATCATGCCTCAAGCGCCGGGACGAGAATTACCGGGGGTGGTGTCATTTGTGCGGCGCAGTTCCCGTGTGAATCCTCACCAACGGCGCGTCCTCGAACGGCTCTCTTCGAAATACCTGATTGAGCTGCCTACGGGCGAACTGAGTACCTCCATCGCACCCGGCGTAGAGGTGGATTGGCAAGCGGAGTTCGCCGATACCGGCGGCGGCGCTTCCCCGGAACTCTTCGTCGAGATCGGGTCGGGCACCGGGGACGCCTTGGTCGGCGCGGCGCTCGCTCATCCGACGGTATCCTTCGTCGGTTTCGAGGTCTACGAGCGTGCCGTGGCGAGCACCATGTCGAAGCTGGCAGCCGCCGGAATCCGCAATGTTCGGCTGGTGATGGTCGACGCGGTGCAGGGCCTCGACCAGCTATTCGCTCCGGCCTCCATCGCGCGGTTGAGCATCTTCTTTCCCGACCCCTGGCAAAAGAAACGCCACCACAAACGACGGCTGGTCTCCCCCGCTTTTGCGCAGCTGGCGACCAGCAGACTCGCAATCGGTGCCCGGTGGTTGCTCGCGACCGATTGGCCTGACTATGCCGAGCAGATGCGCCAGGTGCTGGATGCCACACCTGGTCTGGTCAACGAGTATGCAGGCCGCGGGGGCTGGGCACCGCGGCCAGATGATCGTCCGGTCACCAAGTTCGAAGAACGCGGACTGGCCGCCGGCCGGCCGGTCGCCGATCTGGCCTATCGGAGGGTGGCATGAGCGCACCTCGTCCTCGTCAAGTTCAAACAACCGCCGAGCCTCCTGCACCGCCGGAACCGGCGCGTCTGGATCCGTCTCTCAAGCCGGCCCGGCGTTGGCGGCTGGAGATCGCCTATGACGGCCAGGGCTTCCACGGCTGGGCTACTCAAGAGGGTCTACGCACGGTACAGGGCACCTTGGAGACCTGGATCAGTAGGGTCCTGCGCACCGCTGAACCGGTGAAACTGACAGTTGCCGGGCGCACCGATGCGGGGGTGCACGCCCGCGGCCAGGTTGCGCATATGGATCTGGCCAGGCAATACGATGCCTCCCAGCTGGCCGGTCGATTACAAAGGGTGCTTCCCGCCGATCTGATGGTCCACCAGGTGGAGCGCGCGCCGGAGGGCTTCGACGCCCGGTTCTCCGCCATCTGGCGCCGCTACGTCTATCGGCTTTGGGATGCCGGATCGGTCCCCGATCCGCTGCTGCGCGGGCATATCGTCCGCGTGCGCGAGGCCCTTGACCTGAACGCAATGAACCGGGCGTCCTCCAGCCTGCTGGGGCTACGCGATTTCGCGCCGTTCTGCCGGCGCAACGATTTCGGCACCACAATTCGTCACCTCACCGATTTCCATGTGACCAAGAGCGAAGATGCCGGGGCCGTGATCGAATGCCATGTTGAGGCTGACGCCTTCTGTCATTCCATGGTCCGATCGCTGATCGGTGCGATCTGGGCAGTCGGGGCCGGACGCCGCGATCTCGCCTGGCTGGAGAGGGTCGCGGCACATCCGGTGCGACATAACGATATTCACGTGATGCCTGCACACGGGCTCTGCCTCGAAACAGTCGGCTATCCCCCGGACGATCAATTGGCCGCCCGCGCCCAACAGGCCCGCGCATTCCGCACACCGCAGGAGGTCGACCGGTGAGCCACTATTTCCAGACTCCCGCCGAGCAATCAGCCAGGCATCTGGTGCATGCGAGCATCTGGGGCCGTGAATTTGAGTTTTCTTCGGCACCTGGTGTTTTCAGCTCGCGGCGCCTCGATATCGGCACTCGAGTGCTCTTGCGTTCGACCACCCCGCCCGAGCCGGACGCGAAACACCTGCTGGATCTGGGTTGTGGCTTCGGGCCGATCGCCATCGCACTCGCCACTGAGTGTCCCGATGCCTTGGTTGATGCCGTCGACGTCAACGATCTCGCGTTGGAGCTCACCCGAGAGAACGCGCGAGCGCTCGGCGTCGGCGATCGCGTGCGGGCGATGCGTCCCGACGAGCTGCCGACCGACACCCAATACGACGAGATCTGGTCGAACCCACCAATCAGAATCGGCAAACAGGCGCTGCATGATTTGCTGCAAACCTGGCTGCCGCGGTTACGGCCCGGCGGGGTTGCCTTCCTGGTGGCCGGAAAGAACCTCGGCGCGGACTCCCTACAACGCTGGCTCATCAGCCAGGGCTGGCCCACCGAGCGCATCGCCTCCGCAAAAGGGTTCCGAGTCTTTCGCTTAGAGCAAACAGCGACCTAGTCAGGAGCTGCTGTTCTAACGTGGAATGACAGCTCTTCGCGCGAGGGCTGAGGCGCGCCGCGTCGAGTACACGATGACTACCGAAGGAGATCGTGATGGGTTTGAGCGACGATATCAAGAACAAGGCTGAAGAGGCTTCGGGGGCAATCAAGGAAGGCGTCGGGAAGGCGACCGACGATAAGGGCCTCGAGGCCGAAGGCAAGGTCGACCAGGCCAAGGCGAAGCTGAAGCAGGCCGGCGAACAGGTCAAGGACGCCGTCAAGCACGCTGTGGATGACATCAAAAACTGAGTGCATCGGACCGCATGGTGGACTCGTTCCGGTCCGAATCGGAATAAACCTGGGGCCGGGTGTCGCTGTACTTGGAAACGGCGCCCGGCTTCACTTTCCGGGAACCATCACCAGACCCCGATTGGGAGAGGAAGAAAGCGACTATGGCCATCTATACCCTGCCTGATCTCGATTACGACTACGGCGCACTGGAGCCTCATATCAGTGCCGAGATCATGCAACTGCACCACGACAAGCATCACAAGGCCTACGTTGACGGCGCCAACACTGCTTTGGATAAGCTCGCCGAAGCTCGCGACAAGGGCGATTTCGGTGCCATCAGCAAGCTCGAGAAAGATCTCGCGTTCAACCTGGGTGGTCACACCAACCACAGCGTCTTCTGGAAGAACCTCACTCCGAACGCTGCTGAGCGTCCCGACGGCGAGCTGGCGGCTGCGATCGACGAGTATTTCGGCTCCTTCGAGGGTTTCCGCGCTCAGTTCAGCGAGGCAGCCAAGTCTATTCAGGGCTCCGGCTGGGGCGCGCTTGTCTTCGATCCCATCGCAGGTCGCCTGAACACGCTCTCCTTCTACGACCAGCAAAACAACTTGCCGGTAGGATCGGTGCCGCTTCTGCTGCTGGATATGTGGGAGCACGCCTTCTATCTGCAGTACAAGAATGTGAAGGCTGACTACGTCACCGCGTTCTGGAATATCGTCAACTGGGCTGATGTCGCCGAGCGCTTCGCAAAGGCCTCGGCCAGCTGAGAACCTCCAAGATTTCACGAGAAGCGCCCTCGTCCACCCGGACGGGGGCGCTTGCCGTGCGGGTCCGATCTGAGAGAACCTAAGAAATTGCAACCCGTTACGACCAGGCCATTTAGGAGACTCTTTAGGTTTTCTTGGATTATTCTCAGGTTTTCGCTAAGCTAAGACTCGTCCGAATCGTCCAGCACACTGGAGAAGACGAACTCATGAAACGAGCTGTCACAGCAGTTGTCGCGGGTGTCGTAGCCGCAGGCTCACTTACTCTCGGCGGAGCAGTCAGCGCCTTCAGCAAAGCAGTCGAGTTGTCAGTCGACGGAGAACACCGGACGGTGCACGTCTGGGGAACCACAGTGCAGGACGTGCTGGACGCTCACGACATCGCGGTAAGCGAAGCAGACGAGATCATCCCCGCTACCAATACACCGCTGTCCGACGGCACCGAGATCACGGTCAAATACCTACGACCGGTCACCATCATCACCGATGGCGAGTCGAAGACCTTCTGGACCACGGCCACCACGGTGGCCGAAGCACTTGCCGAGGTTGGCCTCCATGATCCGGCCACTCGGCTGTCAGTCGATCGCTCTGCACCCCTGGGCCGCGAAGGGCTGACCTTCAATGCAAGCACCCCTAAGGTTGTGCAGCTCAGCGTTGATGGCGGAAGTAAAAGCATCACCACCACCGCAGCCGATATCCAGAGCCTGCTCAATGAGACCGGCATCAAGCTGGGTACTCACGACCGGGTCTCCCCCGAGCGCAGCGCGGCGCTCCGTGAAGGCGACGAGATCAAGGTACAGCGGGTTGAGGTGTCCGAGGTCGACGAGACCGAGCCGGTTGATTTCGAGTCCATTCGCACTGAAGATTCGACTCTTGCCAAAGGCGTAACCAAGGCTACGAGTGAAGGTGAACGCGGCGAGAAGAGCGTCCTGTATCAGGTGGTAACCGTCGACGGTGTCGAAGAATCCCGCACGGCGGTGCGCGAGGAAATCATTACCGAACCCAAGCACGAGCGCATCAGCGTCGGCACCCGCATCACCGACTACACCGGTAGCCACGCCGATTGGATGGCCGCGGCAGGGATCCCCGAATCGGAATGGTCAGCCGCAGAGATCCTGATCCAACGCGAGTCGAGCTGGAATCCGAATGCCGTTAACCCCAACGGCGGCGCCTGCGGACTCGTGCAGGCACTACCCTGCTCCAAGCTGGGGGCCAACTGGAGTGATCCGGTCGTTGCCCTCAAGTGGGGCGACCAATACGTGAAACAGCGTTACGGCAGTTGGCAGCAAGCGCTCGCCCACTCGTACGCCAATGGCTGGTACTAGGCATCGCGTTGAGCGAACACCGTCTAACGATGCGAACCAAGAAATCGGAGAGACCGTTGAAGATGAACAGGAAAGCCCTTGTCGGGATCGTAGCCGGTACCGTGGCTGCAGGTTCGATCGGCTTCGGCAGCTACGCAAGCGCGATGAACAAGGACGTAACACTTCACCTCGACGGTCAGCCGCAACAGGTGACGGTTTGGGGAAGTGATGTCCAAGATGCTCTGGACGCACACCGGATCACGCTCACCGATAAGGACGAGGTGACTCCTGCGGCCGACACCCCCATCGAGGATGGCACGACGATCACCGTCAAATACGGGCGTCAGCTGACCGTCGTCGCCGATGGTGACGAACAGGTTTACTGGACGACCGCAACGACCGTGGCTGACGCACTCAACGAGATCGGCCTGCACGATCCGGACACACGACTGTCTGTCTCCCGCTCGGCACCGCTGGGACGCGAAGGCCTAAGGCTGGTCGCGACTACCCCGAAGCAGATCGAGATCATCGTCGACGGCGAGACCATTGATTCCCGCTCGGCGGCACCGACGGTAGCCGACATCCTCGACGAGCATGACATCGTTCTTGGCGAGCACGATCGTGTCGATCCCAGCACCGATACCGTGGCGAGCGAGGGCATGGTCATCACCGTGAACCGCGTCGAGGTTGTTGAAGAAACCGTTAAGGAGTCGATCGACTTCGAGACGGTCAGCAAGGACGATGCTGACCTCGCCAGCGGCACCACCAAGGAGGTCACTGCCGGCAAGGAAGGCGAGAAGAGCGTCGTTTACAAGATCGTTCGAGTCGATGGCGAAGAAGAATCTCGGACCGTAGTTTCGGAGTCCGTACTGAGCGAACCGGTCACCCGAGAGGTCAGGGTCGGGACCAAGGCCACAGCACCGGCTACTTCGACAGCTCCCGCACCGTCGGTCTCCAACGGCAGCACCTGGGATGCCATCGCGCAGTGTGAATCGGGCGGCAACTGGTCGATCAACACCGGCAACGGATACTACGGCGGCTTGCAGTTCAGCGCCTCGACTTGGGCAGCCTATGGCGGCACCGCCTATGCAGCGACCGCCGACCAAGCCTCCCGTGAGCAGCAGATCGCCATCGCCGAAAAGGTTCAGGCGGCTCAAGGCTGGGGCGCATGGCCCGCTTGCACCGCCAAACTCGGCCTACGCTGAGCTTCACATCCGGCAGGATAGCCACTCGCAGGGTGGGGATCGCGCGCATCGTCCGCGTGGCCCCCACCCTCATGCATTTTGCGCACCCGCTCGCCCCCGCCCCCGCCCCCGCCACAACCAGTGCAGCAGCTCCCGAAGTGCACCACCCCCAACGCAGCGGCTACCGGTAATTGCAGCGGCTACCGAACGTTCGGTAGCCGCTGCAATTACCGGTAGCCGCTGTGATAGGGCCCGGACAGATCGGTAGCCGCTGCGTTGGAGCGCGGACATTTCGGTAGTCGGCCTTCTTCGGCCCTCGGCTCAGCCTGAATCCGCCGATGGGCCTTGGCACGGATACAGGCTTAGCGCTGCTCGTGGAAGCTCCGGAAGACCCAGCGCGCGGAAGACCCAGCGCGGCACAGGGTCTCCGGAAAGCCAGGCCTTCCAAACCTCATATGTGACCGGACCGGCGTAGCACAGCCGGACGACAGCCCCCGTCCAGATCCGCGCCGGTTTCACCTCCGTTTGCGGGACGAAACTTACTTCTCCAGCCCGATGCCACGTCCGTGCCGCGCACACATCCTTGGTTTCGTCGCGATAAGTGACCCGCAGCCAGGTATGCCCGTTACGCCAGCCGGCTCTATCCGGCCGTTCCGGCTCGAAGCGCACATCTTTGGCATGTACCGCCTGTACCTCGTAGCCGAGCCCCGATAGGATCCGCCCCAATGCCAGGTTGTACTGCTCGGAAAAGCCGCGGCTGTTCTTGAACGCAATCCCGGAATTCTCCCAAAGATGCCAGACCGAGTAGCGAGTGAACTTCTCGCTCACCAGCCTGGTCGCATAATCCACCAATTCCCACCCATTGAGTCTGGAATCGACACAGTCGGCCATCGCCTCGTGCAGATCACGAACATCCCCGGGCAAATTCAATGCCGGCTTCGGTGCTCGAATCACCACTGGCGCGAACACCGCGGCCGTGGTGCCGACCGCCACCGCAACCCAGCACGCCGGTTTCAACTTCATCGTGATCGCCTGCCTTTCTCCGCTAGCTGCTCATGTATTTCCATCATTCGGGCGACCGGCGTCTGCCAGTCGTACTCGCACGCGTGTGATCGGGCTGCCGTGCGCACCTGATCCGACAACCGATCTGCCAGTCGCTGGATGGCCTGCGCGATCCCGACCGCATCCGGCGTGCCCCATTCACCACAACGGGAGGTGATCAGCTCACTCGCCCCGCCCCGGTCGGCCGTGACGACAGGGGTTCCACACGCCAACGCCTCCAGCACCGCGAGCCCGAAGGTCTCGGTCGGGCTGACCGACAGCGAGATATCGGACGAAGCCAGCCTGCGCGCGACCTCGTCGCGTCCACGAACATAACCGTGGAAGAAGACCGGCGCATGCCCTGCCTGAGCTCGCATCGCATTCAGGTCGGGACCGGCGCCGTAGAGGTGGAATTCGAAGTCCACGCCCAGGCGATGCAGCTCCGCGGCTGCGGCGATACCCAGCTGCGGATGTTTCTCGTGGGACAGTCGTCCGACATAGCACAGCTGTAAGGGACGCGGGCCCGGGCTCGGGGCACCCTTGTCCGGATTGAAGGTCTCCAGATCGACGCCGAGTGGAACCTTTCGCATGTCGACGTCGAGGCCCCGCCATTCACCCGCAGAATAATCGGAGGTCACCACGACGATGTCAAAGCCGGCTGCCAGGCGCCGATTCATCGCTGCCACGACTGGCTTGGCCATTCTTTGCGAGCGCACCCAGCCCGAGGCCATGTCGTCCAGACGCTCATGGCTGAATAGCACCGAGCCGATGTCGCGCTGCGCGGCCCATCGTCCAACTTTCGACAGTGTCCACTTGTCCGAGCTCTCCACCGAGGTCGGGCTGAATCGTTCCAAGACGTCGAAGGCTCGCCCAGGCTCGGCGATCATCCGGTAAGTTGACGAGATCTTCGGGGCTCGGACTTGCGCGATAAGGCCCATTTCGGTCTCAGTAACCAGATCACGTGGCCCGGGGATGATCAGCATCCGCTCCGCCCCACTGGCGAGGTAACCGCTGCCCAACTGATCGATCGCGATCTTCATCCCGCCCGAGGTCTCACTGACGAAGTTGGCGAGCTGGGCAATGCGCAGCTTGGCCATTCAAGCCTCCTAAGAAGACGACCTACTGAGTGTACGAGCTGGGCCGTTGTCTCGGGAGCAAAAGAAGAAACCGGCGGCACCCGCTCAGGGGCACCGCCGGTCTCAGCGATCAATACCGAACGATCAGGCGTCGGCCTTCTCGGTCTCCTCCTCGGAGGACTCGGACGCAGCATCCTCGGTGACGGCCTCGGCTGCTGCCTCAGCGGCGTCATCGGTTGCGGTCTCGAGCGCCTCGTCGGCGGCGGCCGTGTCGATGGCGGCAGCAACCTGCGCGGCACTCTCGGCAGCTTTCTTCGAAGCAACCGGGGTGGTCACCAGTTCGATGATGGCCATCGGAGCGTTGTCACCCTTGCGCGGGCCAATCTTGGTGATCCGGGTGTAGCCACCTTCGCGCCCCTCCATCGCCGGTGCGATCTCGGCGAAGAGCTTGTGCAGCACATCCGGGTTGGTGATCGTCTGGCGGACGACCCGGCGGTTGTGCAGATCGCCGCGCTTGGCCTTGCTGACGAGCCGCTCGGCTAGCGGTTGCACACGACGGGCGCGGGTCTCGGTGGTGGTGATGCGGTCATGCTCGAACAGCTGGCTGGCCAGGTTGGCCAGGATGATCCGCTCGTGAGCGGGGCTGCCGCCGAGGCGGGGGCCCTTGGTTGGCTTGGGCATTATTCGTTCTCCAGATAATTAGTGAGGGATCAGTACTGCTCGGTCTCGATGAACTCGTCGTCCTCATCGCCTGCGGCGTCGGCGAACTGGTCAGCCGCAGCCAGCGGATCGAAGCCACCGGCGCTGTCCTTGAGGGTCAACCCGAGCTCAGCCAGCTTCTGCTTGACCTCCTCGATTGACTTCGAACCGAAGTTGCGAATGTCGAGCAGGTCTTGTTCGCTGCGTCCGACCAATTCACCCACGCTGTGGATGCCCTCACGCTTGAGGCAATTGTAGGAGCGGACGGTGAGGTTGAGGTCCTCGACCGGCAGCTGCAGATCAGCAGCCAGCTGCTCATCAATCGGGCTCGGGCCGATCTCGATGCCCTCGGCCTCCACGTTCAGCTCGCGGGCCAGACCGAAGAGTTCGACGAGCGTCTTGCCCGCGCTAGCGACGGCATCGCTCGGGCTGATCGCGGCCTTGGTCTCCACGTCGACGATCAGACGATCGAAGTCGGTGCGGGTCTCGACACGAGTGGCCTCGACCCTGTAGGTGACCTTGGTGACCGGGGAGTAGATCGAGTCAACCGCGATCCGACCGATCTCGGCGTCCGGGTTCTCGTTCTGAGCTGCCGAGACGTAGCCGCGACCACGCTCGACGATGAGCTCCATCTCGATGGAACCCTTCTCATTCAGCTCAGCGATATGCAGGTTGGGGTTGAGCACCTCTACACCGGCCGGAGCGGCGATATCCGCAGCGGTTACCGCGCCGGCACCCGACTTACGCAAATACATGGCAACCGGCTCGTCGTTATCACTGGTCAGCACCAACGCCTTGAGGTTCAAGATGATCTCGGTGACATCCTCGACGACGCCTGGCAGCGTGCTGAACTCGTGCTGGTTACCCTCGATCTTGATACTCGTGACTGCTGCCCCCGGTATGGACGACAACAACGTACGACGCAGCGAATTGCCCAATGTGTAGCCGAAGCCCGGTTCGAGCGGCTCGATGACGAACCGTGAACGGTTTTCGGTAACGACCTCTTCGGTAAGAGTCGGGCGCTGTGCGATGAGCATGTGGTGTCCTTCCCGCGTCGCCCGCTATATGACGACGCGATCAGTGGGGCGCGGAACGGTTCCGCGCCCCATTTCTAATGCTTACTTCGAGTAGAGCTCGACAATCGCCTGCTCGTTGACGTCAACCACGATCTGCTCGCGGGTAGGTAGCTGATGCACCAAGATCCGCATGCGGTTCGGCTTGACGGTCAACCAGCCTGGGACATCGCGCTCGCCCCAGGTCTCCCGGGCGATGATGAACGGAGTCATATTCAGCGACTTCGGTGCGACGTCGATGATATCGAGCGGGCTCACCCGGTAGCTCGGAATCGTGACGCGCTTGCCGTTGACCAGGAAGTGCCCATGGCTGACCATCTGGCGGGCCTGACGACGAGTGGACGCGAAACCCGCGCGGTACACGACGTTGTCGAGACGCGACTCCAGGATCTGCAGCAAGGTAGTACCGGTTTTGCCCGGAGCCCGGTCAGCCTCGGCGTAGTAACGCCGGAACTGCTTCTCCAGTACCCCGTAGGCGTAGCGAGCCTTCTGCTTCTCCTTCATCTGGAGCAGGTACTCGGAGTCCTTGGTGCGCCCGCGGCCATGCTGGCCCGGCGGGTAGGGGCGGTGCTCGAAGGCCTTGTCGTTGCCGACGAGGTCAGTCCCGAGACGGCGGGACTTCTTGGTAATGGGTCCGGTGTAACGGGCCATGATGTGTTAAGTCCTTTCTAAGGCTCGGATTGACTAGACGCGACGGCGCTTCGGTGGGCGGCAGCCATTGTGCGGCATCGGAGTGACATCCGAAATGGCGCCGACCTCAAGCCCGATCGCACCGAGCGAACGAATCGCGGTCTCACGTCCCGAGCCAGGACCCTTGACGAAAACGTCAACACGCTTCATACCATGCTCCATCGCACGACGACCAGCGGCCTCGGCAGCCATCTGGGCCGCGAACGGGGTCGACTTACGCGAGCCCTTGAAGCCCACAGTGCCCGAGCTGGCCCACGAGATGACCGCACCGTTGGTATCGGTGATGGTGATGATGGTGTTGTTGAAAGTGCTCTTGATGTGGGCCTGTCCGGCGACCACATTCTTCTTTGCTTTGCGCCGCACCTTGGTCTTGGCAGCGGCTCCCTTTCGGCTTGCAGTAGCCATAAGTCTGTTGTTCTCCTTGGCAGATCTCTGGGTGAGCTAACGGGGGCTCAGCGGGCCTTCTTCTTGCCCGCGACGGCCTTCTTCCGGCCCTTGCGGGTGCGGGCATTGGTCCGGGTGCGCTGACCACGGACCGGCAGGCCGCTGCGGTGACGACGGCCCTGGTAAGTGCCGATCTCGATCTTGCGGCGGATATCTGCCGCGACTGCGCGTCGCAGGTCGCCTTCGAGTTCGTAGTTGTCGTCCATGAAATCGCGCAGGGCGACGAGCTGTTCGTCGGTGAGGTCCTTCACGCGAATGTCACCGCTGATCCCAGTTGCTGCCAAGGATTCGGCGGCACGGGTCTTGCCGATGCCGTAAATATAAGTGAGTGCGACTTCCAGACGCTTCTCGCGTGGAAGGTCGACTCCTAAGAGGCGTGCCATGTGGCGGTTACCTTTCGATTCATTCGCCCATCACCACTTCAAGGTGACCGACGCGAAGGTGTATGGCGTGAGGCGTTCCCAGATCGCCTTGCCGGACAGCTCGTCCGGGTCTGGGTCCCCGGCCTTCGCCCGGGGGTGCGCCCTGAACTCACGAAGAGTCAGGTTGCGCTCACGTTGCTGAGGTATTCAGTTGTTGTCGTCTTGCGTCAGATCAGCCTTGACGCTGCTTGTGCCGCGGGTTGGTGCAGATCACCCGGACGACACCACGGCGACGGATCACCTTGCAGTTATCGCAGATCTTCTTGACGCTCGGCTGAACTTTCATGCGAGCTTCTCCTTGTTATTTGTGGCGGTAGACGATGCGTCCACGGGTCAGATCGTACGGAGAAAGCTCGACCACGACGCGATCCTGAGGAAGGATCCGGATGTAGTGCTGACGCATCTTGCCACTGATGGTGGCAAGCACTTTGTGACCGTTGTCCAGCTCAACGCGAAACATCGCATTGGGCAAGGCCTCGACCACGACTCCCTCGAGTTCGAGTGCTCCTTCTTTCTTCGCCATTCACTCCTGCTCTCTGCGTGTTGGACACACGTCACCCGGTTCGCCGTGCTGAAGACACAACGAACCCAATGACCGACGATCCATGCTACTCTGCATGCCAGCGTTGGCCCAAATCGGAGCACCTGGGCCCCGGCCCGCGAAACTGCGCGCACGCGACTATAGCGAAGCCGCTTTTCGGTGCCGCTGCTGGCATATGACGCTACACCGTCTCCAAGGACTCACTCGTCTAGGCTGTGCGCATGGCCTATTTCGCAGTGCAATATGTTTACAGCAATGACGCCGAGCTAGTCGCCCAGGTACGCCCCGACCACCGCGTCTATCTCCGGAAGCTGATCGAAGCGGGCAAGCTCAAGGCCTCGGGGCCCTTCGTCGGCGCCGAACGTGACTCCGCGCTGCTGATCTTCTCCGCCGGCAGCGCTGACGAGGTGCGTGCGCTGGTCGCGGACGATCCGATGTCGCTGAACAGCGTGCTTGAGTCGTTCACCGTCACCGAGTGGAATCCACTGCTGGGCGTCTTCGCGTCCTGATCCAGCCGGGATTGTGTAGGTCCAGCGCCCGTCACGAGCTCTAGGCCTACACGATCCGCTCTAGAGCTCGTTGATCTTGATGCCTCGTGCCGCGAGTTCGGCGCGCCCACCGTCCAGTTCGGTCAAGACCCATAACCCGCCATCGGTGATGGCGATGGTGTTCTCCCAGTGGGACGCCCACGAGCCATCGCTGGTGACCACGGTCCACTGGTCATCCAGCTCGACCGTCTCGGCTGATCCCAGCGTGAAAATAGGCTCGATCGCCAGGCACAGTCCTGTACTGAGTCGGGGGCCCCGGCGCGCATGAGCATAGTTCGGCACATCGGGGTTCTGATGCATGGCCGACCCGATACCGTGGCCGGTGTACTCGCGGACGATGCCGACATGCCGAACGGCCTGGTCAGCCGACGCCTGAATGGCATTGCTGATATCGCCGACTCGCTTGCCCATAGCAGCGGCGGCCACACCGTCCCACATCGCCTTGCGGGTGATCTGGACGAGGTCCGCTGCCTCGGCACTGGTTTGCCCGTCGACGATGAAAGTCCGCGCAGCATCTCCGTGCCAACCGTCGACGATCGCCCCGAAATCGATCGAGACGATGTCACCTGGATTCAATACCCGATCACCAGGGATCCCGTGCACGACCTCCTCGTTCACAGAAATGCACACGGTCGCCGGATAGGGAGGGATGCCCCAATCGGCGCCATAATTCAGGAACGAACTCACCGCGCCATTGTCGGCTAGCACAGCTCTGGCAACCGTGTCGAGATCAGCGGTACGCACACCAGAGCGCACCGCTTCTCCCATTGCGACGAGCGCTTCGGCGACCACCAGGCCGGCCTTACGCATCGCCCGGATCTGCTCAGCAGTCTTGATCTCGATGCCGCGCGGGCTCACCGGCTGCCAACTGCTCCATCTAGTGCAGCGAAGGCACGCTCGGAGACCTCAGAGATCGATCCGTCACCATCAACACTGATCAGCAGCCCCTGCTCCCGATAATGATCGAGTAGCGGCTTGGTATCGCGCTCGTAGACCTCCATGCGATGCCGGATCGTTTCCTCCGTGTCATCTGCGCGGCCCTCAAGCTGAGCGCGCTTCAGGAGGCGCTGGATCAACGCCTCTGAGTCGACGGTCAGCGACAGCACTGCGTCGAGCTTCTGGTCATGGGCGGACAGGTAGTCGTCCAACGCTTGCACCTGATGCAGGGTACGGGGGAAACCGTCGAGCAGGAAACCCGCTGCCGCGTCGGCCTGATCGAGGCGATCGGCGACGATCTTCTCGGTCAATTCGTCGGGAACGTAATCGCCCGCCGCCATGATCGCGGACACTTGAAGGCCGAGCTCGGTCTTCTGCTTAACGTTCGCGCGGAAAATATCGCCGGTGGAGATCGCGGGGATACCGTAATGCTCCGCTATGCCTGGGGCCTGGGTGCCTTTGCCTGCGCCCGGAGCCCCCATAATGATCAATCTCATTTGAGGAACCCTTCGTAGTTACGCTGGTGCAGCTGGCTCTCGATCTGTTTCACCGTATCGAGGCCAACACCCACCATGATGAGGAGGCTCGTTCCGCCGAACGGGAAGTTCTGATCTGCGTTGAACAATAGGATCGCCACCGATGGGATGAGCGAAATAATAGCAAGATACAGCGAGCCCGGCGCAGTCAAACGTGACAGTACGTAGGCCAAATACTCCTCTGTTGGCTTGCCAGCGCGGATGCCCGGGATGAACCCGCCGTACTTCTTCATGTTGTCACTGATCTCGACGGGGTTGAACGTGATCGAGACGTAGAAGTAGGCAAACCCGATGATGAGGAGGAAGTAAATGATGTTGTACCAAAGTCCGGTACCGGTCGCGAGGTTCATCGAGATCCACTCCGCGACCTTTCCGGTCGGCGAGAACATCGTGAACAGCAGTGGCAGGTAAAGGATCGAGCTCGCGAAAATGACCGGGATGACGCCCGCCTGGTTGACCTTCATCGGGATGTAGGTGGACGATCCGCCGAGTAGTCGGTTACCGACCATGCGCTTGGCGTATTGCACAGGGATTCTGCGCTGGGCCTGCTCAACAAAGACGACGCCCGCCATCACCAGAAGACCCACCGCGATCACCATGAGCATGACCAGCAGCCCACGGTTCGGATCCGCCTGGCCGTTGCGAATATTCCACATCGAGGCCGGGAAGCGAGCGGCGATCTGGGTGAAGATGATCACCGACATGCCGTTGCCGACACCGCGATCGGTGATCAGTTCACCGAACCACATGATGATCGAGGTACCCGCGGTCATCGTCATGATCATCACGATGATCGGAAACACTCCATCGGAATAGACGATGTCTCGCGAGCAGGTGGTGAACAGCTGACCATTCACGGCCATCATGGTGAACGAGGTCGCTTGAAGCATCGCGAGCACGATCGTCAGGCCACGGGTGTACTGGGTAATCTTCTGCTGCCCCGCACCGCCTTCCTTCTTGAGGCTCTCAAGGCGTGGGATCACAACGGTCAGCAGCTGCAAAATGATCGAACTCGTGATGTAGGGCATGACACCCAACGCGAAGATCGACAGGTGCAGTAAGGCACCTCCCGAGAACATGTTGATCATCGAGTAGACCCCGGCGGCCTCGCCGCTGGTGGCGTCAGTTGCGCAAGCACGGATCGCCGCGGCATTCACATTCGGTGTCGGGATCGTTGAGCCCAACCGCAGGAGCACGAGAATACCCAGCGTGAAGAGGATCTTCTTGCGCAAGTCCGGCGTCCGGAATGCATTGAGGAAGGCGGAGACCATCCGTTGCCCTCTTTCATAGACTCGACTCTTGAACGACATGCCCGTGGACGCAAAAGCTCACATCACATGCAAACTCTTTCAGCCTACCAAGCAGATCCCGGTAACCCTAGTGCGACCAGATTGCGATTACCCACCACCAACGTCAGGAGTGCGGTGTGGGCGGCTCGCGGCTCCCAAAACAGCGAAAACGGGCAACCCCTCCATGGGATTGCCCGTCCGGTCGCATAGTTCGAGACGCGGGTCACCGCTCGGTGACACTACCTCCGGCGGCTTCGATCTTCTGCTTGGCTGACGCAGAGAAAGCGTCGGCAGTCACATCGAGCTTCACGCTCAACTCCCCGGCGCCGAGCACCTTGACCAGCTTGCCGGCGCGTACCGCTCCCGCCGCAACCAGATCGTCGACGCCCACGGCACCACCGGATGGGAAGAGCTCACCAAGCCGTGAAAGATTCACGACCTGATAGCTCACCCGGAACGGATTCTGGAAGCCACGCGCCTTGGGGATGCGCATGTGCAACGGCATCTGGCCGCCCTCGAAGTTCTCCGGAACGTTCTTGCGCGCACCGCTGCCCTTCGTGCCACGGCCGGCGGTCTTGCCGCCCTTTCCAGCTTCACCACGACCGACGCGCTTAGCATCAGCGTGGGCTCCAGGAGCCGGACGCAGATGATGTACCTTGAGCGCCATCGTCACTTCACCTCTTCCACTGTGACCAGATGTTGAATGGCTTTCGCCATCCCACGGATCTCGGGACGATCAGCGTGCACTACCTGGTCGCCGATCTTATGCAAGCCCAGCGCGCGCAAGGTCTTGCGCGCCGCCGGCTTCTCACCGATACCGGACTTGACCTGGGTCACCTTCAACTCAGGCATTGGCGCCCTCCTTACGAGCCCTGAGGAGGGCCGCCGGGGCGACTTCCTCAACCGACTTGCCGCGGCGCTTCGCAATCTGCTCCGGCTCCTCCAACTGTTGGAGAGCCGCAACGGTGGCATGCACGACATTGATGGAGTTCGGCGAACCGAGCGACTTGGCCAGCACATCCTGGATGCCTGCGCATTCCAGAACCGCACGCACCGAGCCGCCAGCGATCACGCCGGTACCGGGCGACGCCGGGCGCAGCATGACCACACCCGCAGCCCGTTCCCCGATCACCGCATGCGGGATGGTGCGCTGCACCATCGGCACCTTGAAGAAATGCTTCTTGGCCTCTTCGACACCCTTGGCGATCGCCGCAGGTACCTCCTTGGCCTTGCCGTAGCCGACACCCACGGTGCCCTCACCGTCGCCCACCACGACCAGCGCGGTGAAGCTGAAGCGACGTCCACCTTGGACGACCTTGGCGACGCGGTTGATGGACACTACCCGCTCTAGGTACTGATCCTTCTTCTCGCGGTCACTACCCTGGTCACGGCCACGACGATCATCACGGCCGCGACGTTGCCCCTGGCGGCCGGTGCCGCGCTGGGTTTCACTCATCGCTCATTTACCTTTCGTCGTGTCTCAGAGTTCGAGGCCGGCCTCGCGGGCGGCATCCGCCAGCGCAGCGATCCGCCCGTGGTACTTGTGACCTGCACGGTCGAAGACGACCTTCGTTACGCCGGCGTCCTTGGCACGCTGAGCGATAAGCTCACCGACCTTGGCCGCCTTGGCCGACTTGTCGCCGGTCAGCGCACGCAATTCCGGCTCCATCGTGGACGCGCAGGCCACGGTATTGCCTGCCACATCGTCCACGACCTGAACCAGCGTATGGCGGGCACTCTTGGTGACGACCAAACGCGGACGCTCAGTGTAACCGAAGATCTTTTTGCGACCGCGGGAAGCCCGGCGTTCGCGCGCGCCGGCCTTCGCGGCCTGATGCTTATTTCTACGCAGCGAGAATGCCATGATCACTTACCAGCCTTTCCTGCCTTGCGGCGCACATGCTCACCCTGATACCGCACGCCCTTGCCCTTGTACGGCTCGGGCCGACGGATCTTGCGGATGTTCGCGGCGACCTCACCGACCACCTGCTTGTCGATTCCGCGGATCTGAAGCCTCTGCGGGGTCTCGACCTCGAAAGTGATGCCCTCGGGAGCATCCACGATTACCGGATGGCTGAAGCCGAGAGTGAACTCTACCTGGCTCGGGCTCTTCTGGATCGCGCGATAGCCGACGCCAACAATCTCCAGCGTCCTTGAGTAGCCATCGGTGACACCGATAACCATGTTGTTCACCAAGGTGCGGGTCAACCCGTGCAGCGCGCGCGAGTTACGCTCATCGTCGGGACGAGCGACTACCAGCTGGCCTTCGTCATTCTTCTCAATCGTGATGGGCGCGGAGATCGTGCGGTGCAAAGTACCCTTCGGGCCCTTGACCTCCACGTCGCGACCATCAATGGTCACCTCGACACCGGACGGGACGGTTATCGGGAGCTTGCCAATTCGTGACATCTCAGTTCCTCCTTCTCAACCTCGTCCGGTCACCACACGTAGGCGAGGACTTCCCCGCCAACGGAATTCCGGTGAGCCTGCTTGTCGGTCATGAGGCCCTGGGAGGTCGAGATGATCGCGATCCCCATGCCGCCCAGAACCTTGGGCAGGTTGTTCGACTTTGCGTAGACCCGCAGACCAGGCTTACTGATTCGGCGTAGTCCCGCCAAAGAGCGAGTGCGATCCTCGCCGTACTTCAGAGTGACGGTCAGCGTTTTGCCGGGCATCCCCTCGCCCGGCTCGGTCACCTTGAAGGACTCGATGTAGCCCTCCTGTTTGAGGATCTCGGCGATACCAGCCTTGATCTTCGAGTGGGGCATCGTCGTCGAATCATGGTAGGCCTGATTCGCGTTGCGCAGACGCGTGAGCATGTCTGCGATCGGGTCAGTCATCGTCATGGCTTATAAGCCTCTTTCTCGCAGCGGTTTCCCCATCTCGGGGGACCTGCCGCGTCAGGATTGGATCGGTGAGGAGCTCACCAGGAAGACTTCGTCACACCCGGCAGCGCGCCGGCATGGGCGAGCTCACGCAGGCAGATGCGGCAAAGACCAAAAGCACGGTAAACCGACTTCGGGCGTCCGCAGCGCTGGCACCGAGTGTAGGCACGCACCTTGAACTTGGGCTTGCGGGCCTGCTTGACCCTCAGCGCAGTCTTGGCCATCTCAGCCTCACTTCCTCTTCATTGCGGCCTTGGCAGCCGACTTCGACTTGTAGTGGACCTTCACGCCACGCTGCACCCTCGCATCGTCCACTGCCTTGAACGGGAAGCCGAGCGCCTTCAGCAGTGCGCGACCCTCCTGATCGTTGGTAGCCGTGGTGACGAAGGTGATATCCATGCCCCGCAGGCGATCGATCTTGTCTTGATCAACCTCGTGGAACATGACCTGTTCGTTCAGGCCGAAGGTGTAGTTGCCGCGACCGTCGAACTGATTGCCGTTCAAGCCGCGGAAGTCGCGAATCCGTGGCAGTGCAGTGGTCAGTAGCCGGTCGGCGAACTCCCACATGCGATCGCCGCGTAGGGTCACGTGGCAGCCAATCGCTTGTCCCTCACGCAGTTTGAACTGCGCGATCGATTTGCGAGCCTTGGTCACCTGCGGTTTCTGGCCGGTGATCGCGGTAATGTCGCGGATCGCACCATCCAGAACCTTCGAATCATGAGCAGCGTCCCCAACGCCCATGTTCACCACGATCTTGGTCAGACCGGGGATCTGCATGACGTTGGCGTACTCGAACTGCTTCTGCAGCGCCGGAACGATCTCTTCTTTGTAGCGCTTCTTCAACCGCGGGGTGGTCGATGCCGAAGCACGCGCCACCGCAGCCGGCTTCGCCACTGGGTCAGACTTGCGAGCCATCAGATCTCCTTCCCGGTCTTACGAGCGATGCGGACACCGCGGGTACCGCTGTATTCCGAGCCATCGGAACGGGTCTTGGTGACCTCAATGCGCTTCGAACCGACGCGGGTCAAAACTTCCTTGCCATCGGCATCCCTTGTCACCAACTGCACGTTGGACACATGGATCGGTGCCTCGGAGGAGATGATGCCGCCCTTCGTGGTGCGCCCGGTCGCCGGATCGGCCTGATCCCGCACGTGGCGCTTCATGATGTTCACGCCCTGCACCAGGACGCGATCATCCTCGCGGTAGACAGCGATGACCTCGCCGACCACACCCTTGTCTTTACCCGCGATGACCTTCACGCGATCGCCCTTCTTGAGCTTCACTCAGATCACCTCCGGCGCCAATGAAACGATGCGCATGAACTTCTTGTCACGCAGCTCGCGAGCGACCGGTCCGAAGATCCGGGAGCCGCGCGGCTCGCCGTCGTTCTTCAGGAGCACGGCAGCATTCTCGTCGAATTTGATATACGAACCGTCGGCGCGACGGTGTTCCTTGGCGGTACGGACGATCACGGCCTGGACCAGTTCGCCCTTCTTCACATTGCCACCCGGGATGGCGTCCTTCACGGTGGCGACGATCTTGTCACCGAGACCGGCGTAGCGACGCTTCGAACCACCGAGGACACGGATGCACAAGATTTCCTTGGCACCAGTGTTGTCGGCGACTCGCAGTCGCGTCTCCTGCTGGATCATTTCTTCTCCTCCGCTCCACCGGTTCCCTCTTCGGGGCCTTGTGGAACTCGTTGGTTGCCCTGGATTTTGCCAGGACGATTTCGGATGCCCGCTTGGGTCTTCCTGCTCGATGCCGAGACGGCACAGATTCGGAGGCCCACGAGAGGCGAGACTAGCGAGCCTTCTCGATGATCTCGACCAACCGCCAGCGCTTGGTGGCAGACAGCGGACGAGTCTCCATCACGCGAACGCGGTCGCCCACGCCTGCTTCATTCAGCTCATCGTGTGCCTTCAGCCGGGTCGTCTGGCTCAGAACCTTGCCGTAGAGCGGGTGCTTCACACGATCAGCAACCGCGACGACGATGGTCTTATCCATCTTGTCGGACACGACGAGGCCCTCCCGGACCTTCCGCCCGGCCCGCCGGGGTGCGGTGTTGGTATCGCTCATTCTTCGTCAGCCTTCTGATCAGGGTCTTCGATAATGCCGAGGCTGCGCTCCTGCAGCACCGTGTAGATGCGTGCGATGTCTTTGCGGACCTCGCGCAGCCGGGCGGTCGAGGCAAGCTGTCCGGTCGCCGACTGGAAGCGCAGATTGAACAGCTCTTCCTTCAACGCCACAACCTGATCCTCAAGTTCTTTACCGGGCAGACCTCGCAGATCGGCCGCGTTCAATGCCTTGGCGTCAGCCATGGTCAGTTCACCTCTTCGCGCTTGATGAAGCGGGCCTTGAAAGGCAGCTTATGAATGGCGAGGCGCATGGCTTCGCGAGCCACTTCCTCGGTGACACCGGACAGCTCAAACAAGACGCGTCCGGGCTTGATGTTGGCCACCCAGAACTCCGGGGAGCCCTTACCAGAACCCATCCGGGACTCGGCGGGGTGCTTGGTGAGCGGACGGTCCGGGTAGACGTTGATCCAGACCTTGCCACCACGCTTGATATGACGGGTCATCGCGATACGAGCCGCCTCGATCTGACGGTTGGTCAGATAGGACGACTCCAGCGCCTGGACACCGAAATCACCGAAGGCCAGTTGGGTACCACCCTTGGCGAGCCCATCGCGGTGCGGACGGTGCTGCTTTCGGTGCTTCACTCTACGAGGAATCAGCATGCTCAGGCTCCTGCATTCTCGGTAGCGGGGGCGCTGGCGGCGCCCTGGTCAACAGCGGCGGGCGCTGCGGGGGCCTGGCTACGAGCTTCCTCGGCCCGGTTACGGCGTCCACCCCGCTCGCCACGGCCCTCACCGCGTCCAGGACGACGGCTCGAGCGCTGGCCGCGCGAGGGTGCGGCCTGCCGGGCAGCCTTCTGAGCGGCCCGCTCGGCGCGGGTGCCGATGACATCGCCCTTGTAGATCCAGACCTTCACGCCGATCCGGCCGAAGGTGGTCTTGGCTTCGTAGAAGCCGTAATCGATATCGGCCCGCAAGGTGTGCAGCGGGACGCGGCCGTCGCGGTAACCCTCCGAGCGGCTCATTTCGGCCCCACCCAGACGACCCGAGCACTTCACGCGAATGCCCTGGGCGCCGGCGCGCATAGCGGTCTGCTGTGCCTTGCGCATTGCGCGACGGAAGGCGACGCGGGCGCCGAGCTGCTCGGCGATGCCCTGTGCCACCAACTGCGCGTCCGTCTCGGGGTTGCGAACCTCGAGGATGTTCAGCTGAACCTGCTTGCCGGTCAGCTTCTCCAAGGCTCCGCGTACCCGCTCTGCCTCCGCACCGTTGCGTCCGATGACGATGCCCGGACGAGCGGCATGCAGGTAGATGGTGACGCGCTCGGAACGGCGCTCGATTTCGATCTTGCTGATGCCGGCGCGCTCAAGATTGCTCGTCAGATACTTGCGAATCTTGTCGTCCTCGCCGACGAACTCGGCGTACTGCTTGTCGGCGTACCAGCGTGCGGTGTGGTCGGTAGTCACACCCAGGCGGAAGCCGATCGGGTTGATCTTCTGTCCCATGCTCAGGCCTCCTTCTTGGTGTTATCGGCCTTGGCGGCCTTGGGCTCGACGACCACGGTGATGTGGCTCGCGCGCTTGTTGATGCGGCTGGCCGATCCCTTGGCGCGTGGGCGGATGCGCCGCATGGTCACACCCTCGTCCACGAATGCCTGCGAGATAAACAGGTCATCGGCTCGCAGCGACTCGGTGTTCTCGGCGTTAGCGGCCGCGGACGCGACCACCTTATAAACCGGCTCGCTGGCGGCCTGCGGCGCGAACCGCAGCGTGCTAAGGGCCTCGTTGAGGTCCATACCACGTACCAGGTCGACCATCCGGCGAACCTTCATCGGGCTCATCCGCACGTGACGCGCGATCGCATACGAGCCGGGCCGATCGCCGAGCAAGGCAAGGCGACGGCTGGGTCGCTCGTTGTTGGTGCTCATTGTCGAATCAGTTCCTTGTCTGCCAGGCATCAGCGCCGACGGCTCTTCTTGTCGTCCTTCACATGGCCGCGGAAGGTGCGCGTGGGAGCGAACTCTCCGAGCTTGTGACCGATCATTGCCTCGGTGATGAACACCGGGACATGCTTGCGACCATCGTGTACGGCGATAGTGTGACCGAGCATGTCGGGCACGATCATCGAACGCCGTGACCAAGTCTTAATGATGTTCTTCGTGCCCTTTTCGTTCTGGGCATCGACCTTCTTGGCCAGGTGCTCGTCGACGAAGGGGCCCTTTTTAAGGCTGCGTGGCATTTACCTAAACTCCCTGTCAGCGCTTCTTGCCGGTCTTACGGCGACGGATGATCATTTTATCGCTGGCCTTCTTCCGGCTGCGGGTGCGTCCCTCGGGCTTACCCCACGGTGACACCGGATGACGACCGCCCGAGGTACGGCCTTCGCCACCGCCGTGCGGATGATCGTGTGGGTTCATCACGACACCGCGGACCGACGGGCGCACGCCCTTCCAGCGCATGCGACCGGCCTTACCCCAGTGGATATTGGATTGCTCGGCGTTGCTCACCGCACCGATGGTGGCGCGGCAGCGAACGTCGACCATGCGCGTCTCGCCTGAAGGCATCCTCAAAGTGGCGTATTTGCCTTCACGGGCGACCAGCTGAATAGCGACACCGGCCGAGCGTCCCATCTTGGCGCCGCCACCGGGACGCAGTTCCACGGCATGCACCGTGGTGCCGACCGGAATATTGCGCAGCGGCAGGTTATTGCCGGGCTTGATGTCCGAGCCGACACCAGCCACCACCGTGGCGCCCTGGGAGAGGCCTGCGGGGGCGATGATGTAGCGCTTCTCGCCGTCCGCGTAGTGCAGTAGTGCGATACGGGCGGTGCGGTTCGGGTCGTACTCGATATGAGCGACCTTGGCCGGTACACCGTCCTTGTCGTAACGCTTGAAATCGATCAGGCGGTAGGCCTGCTTGTGACCACCACCGATATGGCGAGTCGTGATGCGACCTTGATTGTTGCGTCCGCCGGTCTTCGTCTTCGGGGCCACCAGCGACTTCTCCGGAGTCGAGCGGGTGACTTCGGCGAAGTCGGAGACGCTCGCACCACGGCGACCGGGAGTCGTCGGCTTGTACTTGCGAATTGCCATCTGTCTCGTCGTCCTTGTTGTCGTCAGGCCGTCGGGCCCTGGAAGATATCGATCCGGTCACCGGGCGCCACCGCAATGATCGCGCGCTTGGTGTTGGGGCGGCGGCCGAGCCCGAAGCGGGTGCGGCGCGTCTTGCCCTGCCGGTTGATCGTGTTGACCGAGACGACTTTGACGCCGAAGACTTGTTCAACGGCGATCTTGATCTGGGTCTTGTTGGCGCGGGGGTCGACGAGGAAGGTGTACTTGTTCTCGTCGATAAGGCTGTAGCTCTTCTCGGAAACGACCGGCGAAAGCAAAATGTCTCGCGGGTCAGTGATCTTCACGTGGCTCACTTCTCATCCTCCTGCGCCGCAGCCTCCGACTCGGTGGCCACAGCCTTGACCGATTTGCCCTTGGCGGGGCCGGTGATGAACGCCTCCAAAGCCGCGGTGGTGAAGACCACAGCATCCGAAAGGACCACGTCGTAGGCATTCAGCTGATCCACGGCCAACACATGCACGTCTGGCAGATTACGCAGCGACAACCAGCTGACCTGGTCGCTTCGATCGAGCACCACCAGGAAACGGGTGAAATCGCCCACTGCCGCGAGCCGCGCCACGGCCTGCTTGGTCGAAGGGGTCTCATCGATGCCGAATTGGTCGACCACGAAGATCAGGCCTTCGCGAGCGCGATCACTCAGCGCACCCCGTAAGGCGGCCTGAATCATCTTCTTCGGGGTCCGCTGGGCGTAGCTACGGGGCTGCGGGCCATGCACGGTACCGCCACCGGTCCACTGCGGAGCGCGGCGTGAACCGTGACGAGCACGTCCGGTGCCCTTCTGACGCCACGGCTTGGCGCCACCGCCGGAGACCTCACCACGAGTCTTCGTCGCGTGGGTGCCCTGGCGGGCAGTGGCCTGCTGGGCAACCACCACCTGATGTATCAGCGGCACATTCGTCGTCACATCGAACAACGCGGCGGGTAGCTCGGCCGAACCGGCCTTCTTCCCGTCGACGCCGAGGACGTCAACCTTCAACGTCTCGCTCACTTGACATCACCCTTCTTGGCTGCGGTGCGGACGACCACGAGGGAACCCTTGTTACCCGGGACAGCACCGGTGACCAGCAGCAGACCCTTCTCGGGGTCGACGGCTTGCACCTTCAGATTCTGGACGGTGGCTTTCGCGGCACCCATGCGACCAGCCATGCGGAGGCCCTTGAAGACCTTGCCCGGGGTCGCGCATCCGCCGATAGAACCGGGCGAACGGTGCTTGCGGTGCACACCGTGGCTGGCGCGCAGGCCCCGGAAGCCATGGCGCTTCATGACGCCCGCGGTGCCCTTGCCCTTGGTGATGCCAGTCACGTCGACAAGGTCGCCGTCTGAAAAGACATCGGCGTTGATCTCCTGGCCGACGGTGTATTCAGTGGCATCGCTGGTGCGCAGCTCGACCAGATGCTTGCGGGGAGTGACGCCCGCCTTCTCGAATTGGCCGGCCTCCGGCTTGGTCACGGACTTGGCCCGAACAGCACCGAACCCGAGTTGGACAGCGGAGTAGCCGTCGATCTCGGGGGTGCGGACCTGGGTAACCACGCAGGGGCCTGCCTGAATAACAGTCACCGGAACGACGCGATTGTTCTCGTCCCATAGCTGGGTCATGCCGAGCTTGACGCCTGCCAGACCCTTCACTTTGCGTTCACTAGTCATATCAATCGACCTCACGGAAGCTTGATCTCGATGTCGACACCAGCCGGTAGGTCGAGACGCATCAGCGAATCCACCGTCTTGGGGGTCGGGTCGAGGATGTCGATGAGCCGCTTGTGGGTACGCATCTCAAAGTGCTCGCGGCTGTCC
>JALHFX010000039.1 GCA_022837595.1 Propionibacterium sp. | reverse complement strand
TACCTCGACATCGCGGACAAGATCATCATCGAGGTCAACTCCTGGCAGACCGAAGATCTCTTCGGCATGCATGACATCTACTACGGCATGGAGATCAAGCCTCGTCGTGAGCCGATCCCGATCAATCACCCCAGTGACATCATCGGGCAGCGGACCTTCAAGGTCGATCCGAGCAGGGTTGTCGCGGTCATCGAAACAGATGATCCCGACCGCAACACTCCGTTCAAGCCACTGGACGATGACTCCCGCGCGATCGCAGGCCATCTCCTCGATTTCCTGTCCATGGAGGTCAACCTGGGCCGGATGCCGAAGAATCTGTGGCCGATGCAGTCCGGTGTCGGTAACATCGCCAACGCCGTCTTGGCCGGTCTGAAGGACTCGGACTTCGAGCATATGACCAGCTACACCGAGGTGATCCAGGACGGCATGATCGAGTTGATCGACGTCGGCAAGATCGAGGTCGCTTCCGCCACCGCGTTCTCGCTGTCACCCGAGATGGCGCATCACATGAACGACCACGCCAAGGATTATCACGGCAAGATCATTCTGCGGCCCCAGGATGTCTCGAACCATCCCGAGGTCATCCGCCGTCAATTCGTCATCGCTTGCAATGGCATGATCGAGGCCGATATCTACGGCAACGTGAACTCGACCCACATCATGGGCACCAAGATGATGAACGGTATCGGCGGCTCGGGTGACTTCGCCCGCAATGCCGGCTACTCGATCTTCGTCAGCCCGTCGCTGGCCAAGAATGGCGATATCTCGGCGATCGTCCCGATGGTCAGCCACCACGATCACACCGAGCACGACGTGATGGCCATCATCACCGAGCAAGGCCTCGCTGATCTGCGCGGCCTGGCCCCCCGGCAGCGGGTCAAGATGATCATCGAGAACTGTGCTCATCCCGACTACCGCGCACAGCTGTGGGATTACTACAACGAAGCGATGTCGGTCAGCAAGGGCATCCACACCCCGCACGTGCTGACCAAGGCATTGCGCTGGCACCAGAACTTCCTGGAGACCGGGACGATGAAGCTCGACGCCGCCGGTGGCGCCGGCGCCACTCGAGCCCAAAGCGCCTCGCAGGAAGCCGCCGAGACCGCGGTCGCCGCCGCCGCCGAAGCCAAGCAGGCTGCCGCCCAGGCCACCGAAGCAGCCGACCGTGCGGAGGCTGCTGCCGAGCAAGCCAAGGCTGCCGCTAAGTAACCGAGGAGAAGGCTGAACCTCACGAGAGGGACGGGAACCCGAAGAATAGGTTCCCGTCCCTCTCGGATTATGCTCGCGTGACCTTGCCGGTTATGCGTGTTGGCACACGTCAGCCAAGCACATACCCACTCAATTCAGCGACCGTGTCAACGATCGCGATGTGCGGCTGGGCTTGCAGTTCATCGGGTGTACCCGCACCCCACGTGACGCCGATACCATCCATGCCTGCGGCTGCTGCCGCCTGCAGATCGAAGATCGCATCGCCAACGTAAAGGCTTCCCGCCGCCGGGGCGTCCAGCACCGCGAGCCCGGTCAGTAGCGGCGTCGGGTCGGGCTTATGGCGATTGGTGTCTTCCATCGCGCACGCGAGCACTGTCTCTTCGGGCAGCCCGGCAAGCTTCATTGCGGGGATCGCGGTGCGGCGCCGCTTCGAGGTGACCACCCCGGTGCGGATACCCGCATCTACCATCTGATGTACCAATTCTGAGACGCCGTCATATTTCTTGATCCCAGCGGCGAGGGTTGCCACATTATGTTCCATGTAGGCAGCTTCAAGCTCGGCAGCGTTCGCGGCATCCTCGTCAGCGAAGACATCTTCGAGGGTTCGACCGATCCACGGCAGAATATCGGCGCGGGTAACCTCACGCCCCGAGACCGTCCGCCAAGCGTGGGTGTAACTCGCCACGATCCCGTCAATGGTGTTCAGCAAGGTGCCATCGAAGTCAAACAGAACAACAGGCCATCGAGGTGTGCGATTCATGAGCGCAACTGTATCGTCTGGATCGAGAGTCCCACTTTCGTAGCTGACGGTGGACGACGGCGGTCGGGCTGCGGCGCGGTCTTGGAGGAGGAGTACGGCTAGTCTGGAGCGCGAGTGTGAACGATCAGGGACGGTGCCACGGGGTAGGTGATGGTCGATGACCGAGCAGGATGGTAGCTATCGTCCGGCGCGCCGGGCCGATGAGCAGCCTGCGCAAGAGGGGCTGGGCAAGGCTCCCGAGATTCCCATAGCGTCGCTGCCTCCACTGACTTCCGAGGTGGCCGGCTACCCGTTGAGTGAACGCACTGGGGAACCCAAACGCCCCGGTGTTGTGATTGCTGCGGTGGCCGCCTTCTGTGCATCGCTGATCGTCGCTGTCGTGACCTACTGGCGGTACTGGTGGGTGGCGATCAATATCGACAACTTCGCGACCAGCTCGAAGCTGATCGAACTGTTCGATCCACGCCCCGGTTCGGGTACCTCCATCGTCCTGGTCTGTGTGATGGCCATCATCAGCGTGATCATGGTCGCAGGCCCGGCAACCGCCGGCTACAACGCCTGGTATGGCGCCTCCTGGAGTCGCGGTGCCGGCATCGTGGCGTGTGTGACCAGCTTGCTCGCCTTCTTCGTGCTCCCGGCGTCCTGGCTGGCATTGGGGTTCGCGGCGATCGGCACCGCATTGGTCTGGACCGGTCAAGCCAGAAAGTTCTCCGACGCATACCAGGTCTTTGCTGACCCGCCGCGCCCGCCGATCGTGCCGAGCACAGCTGTCGCCTATGGACCAGCCCCCAGGTTCCGCTGATGAGATGGCGCGATTTCCGACCGCTTGCACGGCTGGTCGGCAGGCTCTTGCAAAACGCGGCTGGCCCCGGCTCTCCCGCCAGTGGGCGGCCGGCAGCCGACTTCCACGGCCTACCGCAGATGCGCTACCGGGCCGAAGGTCCCGGAGGGTATAGGTCCGCAGAGATGGTGTGGACCTGGGTCGCCTTCGAGGAGGACCCGAGCCAGGGCAAGGATCGTCCGGTACTGCTCATTGGCTCGGACGCCGGCTGGCTGCTCGGGCTACCTGCTACCAGCAAGGATCACGATCGCGACGCCGAGCAGGAGAACCGTGCCGGGCGCTACTGGATCGAGATCGGCTCAGGCGATTGGGACACCAAGCGACGCATCAGCGAGGTGCGGACCGATCGCATCGTCCGCATCGATCCAGCGAAGATCCGCCGAGCGTCCGGAACCGTTAGCCCAGCGGTCTTCCAATCGGTCATAGCCGGGGTCCAAAAACACTGGAATGACTAGGAGGCTCGTATCAGCGCACTAGCCTCGTGTTCGTGGGCGCGTCAAATGCGCTAAAGTGTCAACCGCATCGTTGCTTCAACGATCTGCGGGCGTAGCTCAATGGTAGAGCGTCAGCTTCCCAAGCTGAACACGCGGGTTCGATTCCCGTCGCCCGCTCGAAAAGCCCGGCTACCAGGCTATGCCCACGGCGAAACCCTCTCCCCGTTCTGCTATCGACGCACAAGAATGAAGTCATGGCCAATATCACTTTTGATTCCCAGCCCATCTCAACTATTGGCGAACTGCCTGCAGTCGGCCAGCCAGCGCCCGCCACCGAACTCGTCGGCGGTGATCTGGGCACCGTCACCCTGGCGGATTTCGCCGGCAAGCGGGTGGTGCTGAATATCTTCCCGAGCCTCGACACGGGCATCTGTGCGATGAGCGTCCGCAGGTTCAATGAGCTTGCAGCCGGCCTCGACAACACTGTGGTACTCGCGGTCAGTAAAGATCTCCCATTCGCCTCCGGACGTTTCTGCGCCGCTGAGGGCATCGAGAACGTCGTCACCGCCTCCGCTTTCCGTTCCTCGTTTGGCGACGACTACGGCGTGACAATGGTCGACGGCCCGCTGAAGGGCCTGCTGGCACGCTCGGTGGTCATCGTCGATACCGACGGCACAGTCATGTACACCCAGCTGGTTCCCGAGATCAAGACTGAGCCTGACTACGACGCAGCCGTCGCCGCACTCGGCTGAATCCTGTCGGCATGAACGTTGATGCCGTTGCGTGACGAATGAGTGCCGTCACGCAACGGCATTTTCATGAGAGCCTCATCCCTGAGACGATGGAAGCATGCCAGGTCAGCCGCTCAATGATGAACCCTCCCGTAAAATCCAAGATAGTCATCGCGCCGACGATGGGGGCTTTCCGCAGCCCAGCTATCAGGTCCTGCCACCCACGCGATACTCGACAAACAGCCTCAACGCGATCCTCAGTACCAAGACCCGTGAAGGTGCGTGGATCGTCCCTGCCAGTCTGAGCGCCACTTCGGTGATGGGTACCATCAAACTCGACCTCTGCGAAGCGGTCTTCGAGTCTCTCGACTTCACGATCGACCTCAACGGTTTCCTGGGGGATGTGAAGATCTGGGTTCCCGAGGGCACCCTGGTTATTGATGAGACTCGCGCGTTCGCGTCGGAGGTGAAACTCAAAAAGTTGAGCCCTCCTCGGCCTGGAGGGCTTCGGATCACGCTGCGTGGTGATCTGATTCTCGGCACCGTGATCGTTTACGGCAGCGACCACATTTCTTGGCGCAGGCGCCGCAAACGCCGGAATTAACATGAATGTCGAACAAAACGCCCTGTTCGCACCTCCTAGCGAGGCCTGGACGCCGGTCGCGCGAAACTACACTCGCCTTCGGCGATTGATGTCGCTGATCAACTGGGTCTTTGTCGCCCTGATTGTGATCATGCCTCAGGTAATCGTGTTGCAGCTCGTCGCCGGCGCACGAAGCTCCTTGCGCTGGACCCTGATCGCCAGCAGCGGGGCGATCATTGCCTTGGCTGTGTGGCGGATCTGGCGCCAAGGTGCCATCGCGCGCTCCTGGGCATATGCCGAACGCGAGTCCGATCTCTATATCAAGTCCGGTATCTTCAACCGGCGGCTGACCGTCGTACCCTACGGACGGATGCAGGCCGTGCATATCTCCGCGGGCCCGATCGAGCGCGCGTTCACACTGGCCACCGTCAAACTGGTGACCGCATCGGCACAGTCCGACGCTATGATTCCCGGGCTCGACCCGCAAGCCGCAGCAGCATTGCGCGACCGGCTCACTGAGCGCGGCGAGACCCAGGCGACCGGACTATGACCCAGTACCCGGACCACGAGCCGTTCCACGTGGTCAAGAGTGAACCAACCCAGGACCGGTTACTCGAGCACCCGCATCCGCTGACACCGATCGCCAAAAGCTGGATCGCGATCGTAGCGGTCGGATACTTCATCCTGCGCGACGCGCCCGATCTATTACGCGAGGCACCAAACGGCGGGTGGAGAACCCTCGCCGATTACTGGTACATCCCCATGGGGTTGATGGCGGTCGTTTTGATGATCTCATTACTCGCCGGCTATCTGACCTGGCGATTCACCAGCTTCATCATCGATGATCAGCAAGTCCTGATCGAACGCAATTTCATCTCGAAACGCTCCGAGCGTGTCGCGTTCACCAAGATTCAGTCGGTCGACGTCACGCAACCTTTGGTTGCCCGGTTACTCGGCCTGGCCGCGCTGCGCATTGATGTGGGCGGCAGCGGCTCAAATGCAAACATCGAATATCTCTCGCGCAAGCGCGCCTACCAGTTACGCGACTATCTGATCACGAGGGCTCACGGCAAGCACACCGGCGTGATCTCGTCGGCCCAGACCCCGGTCGGCACCGCCTTCGTTGACGCCTCCGCGACCGACCTGAGAATCGTCGCAGTCCCACCGAGCAGGCTGCTGGCGTCCATGATCGTCACCAACTCGACGATCATCATCCTGATCTTGATAACCGTAACCGTCGGCTTCGCCATCTGGCGCGATCAGCCACTCGCCTTGGCCTCAACCTCACTGCTGCTGCCCTGGCTGCTGGGCATGGCCGCATATCTGCTGAATCGCATGCGCAATGAGTGGAACTTCACGTTGACGATGACTCCTGATGGTGGCCTGCGCACCGCGTCCGGTTTGACATCGCTCACCAGCCAGACCATCCCTCGCAACCGCGTCCAGGCCCTTGACATCAGTCAGCCACTGCTGTGGCGGATCATGGGCTGGTACCGGGTTCGCATCGATGTGCTGGGTCTCGAGTTAGAAGCCAGCGGAAATGTTCCGGCGAACCTGCTGCTGCCGGTCGGTCATAAATCCGATGTCGAACTCGTTTTGAAGACGCTGTGGCCAAGGCTCGCGTTGAACGCCATCGAGATGCATCCGATCCCGCGACGCGCCCGCTGGCTGCGGTGGTTCGACGCGCAGACCTTTTCCTGGGGTTTCGACGAGCGCGTGCTCGTGGCCGCAGGCGGTCTATTGCGCAGACGCACGTCGATCGTTCCGCACGCCAGGGTGCAATCGGTGCGGATCTCGCAGGGCATCATTCAGCGCAGGCTGGCGCTGGCAGATCTGCAGGCGCACACCACGCCCGGGCCGGTGGACGTGGTCTGCCGACATCTGGATCACAGTGCTGCCCGATCACTGGCGATGAGCGAGCTCGACCGGATGCGACAGGCCCGGTCGAGTCCGGAGCTGTCGCTCCTCTACGCTCCTACTGAACCACCGCGGTGGGCACCTCCCACTGTTCAGCTCTGATGGGCCTGACGGGCCTTCCAGGCTGATCCAACCATCTCGTCCAAGGTGAAGCGCATCTTCCAGTCCAGGTCACGGGCGGCCGCGTCGCCGTTGGCGACGATCCTCGCGGGATCACCAGGACGCCGGGGCGCGATCTCGGGTGTGAAGTCAATACCGGTCACCCGAGCGATCGCCGACATGATCTCCGCGACACTCGAACCATCGCCGCTACCCAGGTTATAGGCGACTTGCAGATCCCGGCCTTCGGCCATCGCCTTCGCGGCGGCAACATGCGAAATGGCCAGATCGGCGACATGTACATAGTCGCGAACACAGGTACCGTCAGGGGTCGGATAGTCGTCCCCGAAAATCTTGGGGGTGCGACCGTCGAGCAGCGCATCGAAGACGATCGGGAAGAGGTTGTGCGGGCTGGTGTCGTAGAGTGCGTCCGATCCGGAACCGACCACATTGAAGTACCGCAGATTCGTGAAACGCCACTGCGGATCAACATGGATCATATCGCCGGCCAACCATTCGCCGATCAGCTTGGTCTGCCCGTAGGGTGATTCGGGGCCGGTCGGAGTGTCTTCGGTGACTTGATCAACGTCGGGAGTCCCATAGACCGACGCCGAACTCGAAAATACATAGTTGTGCACATTCGCGGTGCGCATCGCGCGCAACAGTGACACGGTGTGACGTTCTGCTCATAAGTGTGCAGCGGTTTGTTGACGCTGACGCCCGCGTACTTGAATCCGGCTAGATGGACGACACCGACACAGCCGTTGTCGACCAGCGTCCGGTAGACCAGGTGGGTGTCAAGGATGCTGCCTCGCGCGAATTCCACACCGTCCGGGACGAACTCAGCGTGCCCGCTGGATAGATCATCGATGACGACGGGAGTAATTCCGGCATCCAGAAATGCTTGCACGACATGCGAACCGATATATCCGGCTCCTCCGGTGACTAACCAACTCATTCTCATCCTCTCCCTCGGGGCTGTGTTCTGTGTTGGGCTGCTCAGCTATCAGGGGCGGCCGACTTAGAGTCAGCCGTCCAGTAGCTGACGATTCCGGTCGCGTTCAGTGAAGCCAGATAGCTCTCCTCAGACGCCGGATCGATCCAGATGACATTCCCGCCGATCCGGGGATGCCGCGTGAACGGTGCGTAGCTCGTTGTCAGCAGTACCAGAGGAACCTGCGGCAGCCAGTCGGCAGCCTCGCCGGGGCGTTCAGGAAGTTCGAGTTCCAGGCAGAGCGACTTGTCGGTGCGCAGGATCTGTACGGTCTGCGAGTAACGCACATCATCGGGATCAAAAGTGCCCTCTGATTTCGCACGGTTCATGAGGATCTGCTGGACGGCGGACGCCGTCACTGCAGCATGGCGATAACGCGCGTCCCTGCGCGCCGCCGAGTCGAGAGATTCGTAACCGGGCATCATCTCTTCGACGACCTCCGCCGCAGTATCGGCGTAGACGGTGCTGCCATCATGCAGAACCATGGCGTGCGCCCACTCGCCCCCATCGGGACGAGTGGGATTGAACCCATGACAAGACACTTGGTGATCTCGAAGCTTCACACCATCAGCCTAGCCGTCCCCCTCACGCCCAGGAGTACCGGCGAGCAAGGGCTATCGACCAGGTAGAGCCAGCGGACGACGCTGCATGCGTCCTTGCGCCACATGCCCGCTCGCCCCCGCCGAGAAGACCCGCGGGCTCGGCGATTCTTGGTCTTCCACCAGTCGGCGCATCAGGCGGGTGAGCTCGTCCAACCGCCGCTGAGTCTCATCGAGTTCGGACTGGAGGGCGAGGATCCGACGGATCCCGGTGAGATTGATACCCTCCTCCTGCGACAGTGACTGAATCAATCGGAGCCGCTGGATATCGTTCGGCGAGTAGCGGCGGCCACCGCCCTTTGCACGGCTGGCCACCACCAATCCGAGCCGGTCATACTGACGAAGAGTCTGCGGATGCATCTCGGCCAGGGTGGCCGCCACCGAAATACTGAAGACCGGTGCGGCCGGATCCATAATTTCGGGCAGCATCCGCGTGCTCATCGGTTACTCGCCAACAAGTCCGCCCGCGGATTCGCCTGACCCGCAGCATCGGCAAAGGTTTGCAGAGCCTGCCTGGCCTCATCGGTCAGGCTCGGCGGCACCTGCACCTCGATCGTGGCCAGCAGATCACCCTTTTCACCGTTGCCCTTGGCCACGCCACGGCCACGCACCCGGAAGGTCCGTCCGTTCGGGGTACCAGCCGGGATGCGCAGTTTCACGCTGCCGCCCCCAAGTGTCGGAGCCTCGATCTCAGCACCAAGCGTGGCTTCGGTGAAGGTGACCGGGACCGTGACGGTGAGGTTATCGCCATTACGCCCGAAAACCGGGTGTGGACGAACATGCACCACCACATAGAGATCGCCGGGTGCGCCGCCGTTCTCTCCGGGTGATCCCTTCCCCTTGATACGGATCTTCTGACCGTCGGCGACACCTGCCGGCACCCGGATCTGTATCGTCCGACGGCTGGAGGCGCGTCCGCTGCCGTAGCAAACCTCACATGGCTCGTCCACGATCAGGCCGCGGCCTTGGCAGTCGCTACAGGTCTCGGTCATCTGGAAGAGTCCGCCGGCGCTCGCCTGCTGGACCCCCGACCCTTGACAGGTGGGGCAGACTCTGGGTGAGGTGCCGGCCTTCGCGCCGGTCCCGTGGCACGCCTGGCACGCCTCCTCGCTCATCATCTGGATGCCGACCGTCGCGCCCTCGACCGCCTGATTGAAGCCGATCGTGACTTCGCCCTCGACATCGGCACCCCGACGCGGGGAGCGCCTACTCGATGATGACGCGCTGGCCTGACCGAAAAGATTGCCGAAGATATCTCCAAGACCCTGGTCACCCACGGTTGTGCGGAAGACCCGCTCGCCACCCGCACCGGAACCACCAGATCCTGGACGCTGGAAACGGAAGCCTCCCGAGCCAAACAGGCTGCGTTGTTCGTCATACTCAGCCCGTGTGCTCGGATCGCTCAACACATCGTTGGCCTCAGACGCCTCCTTGAAGCGTTGCTCGGCCTTCGTGTCACCGGGGTGCTGGTCAGGATGGTTCTCGCGGGCGATCTTGCGGAATGCCTTCTTGATCTGTTCAGGCTTGGCATCCTTGGGAACGCCCAGGATCTTGTAGTAATCCTTCTCCATCCAATCCTTCTGGCTCATCGCCCTACCCCCTCTCCAGTGTTTTCAATTACTCGGCAGGTACTGCTACGACTACGCGCGCCGGACGCACGACCAGATCGTTGATCCGGTAGCCGCGCTGCATGACATCACGGATGACCATCTCGCTGACCTCGGGATCGGGCATCTGCATCAGTGCCTCGTGCAACCGGGGATCGAATGGCTCCCCCGGCGCGCCGAAACCTTCGAAGCCATATGCCTTCGAGACCTTGGCCAACTCGTCGGCGGTCAGCTTGAACCCGCCGGTCAGCTCGTCGTGTTCCTCAGCTGCTGTGATCGAATCGAATACCGGCAGCAGATCGCGCAATACTGCCTCGATACCGCCTTGGCGCGCCAAGGCTCGATCGCGGTCGACGCGCTTCTTATAGTTCACATACTCGGCATGGACGCGTTGTAGGTCGTTCGTGCGCTCAGCAACAAGCGCCTTCAGCTGGTCGACCTCTTCGCCCTGGCCGGGTGCGACGCGAGGGGTGGCCCCGGCATCAGCCGAGGCCACCTGATCAGCGTCATCCGAGATCAGGTCGGCCGCGTCGAGCACCTCACCGGTTGGCTCGTCAGCCATGGCCGCCTGGTCCACGGGTTCACTCATGAATGATCAGTCCTTCTTCTCGTCATCGACGATTTCGGCATCCACCACATCGTCATCACTCGCATCGCTGTCCGAAGCGGCCCCTTCGGCAGCAGCAGCCTGCGCGGCCTGTTCTGCCTGTGCGGCCTGGTAGACAGCTTGTCCCATCGCCGCCGACTTCTTGTTGAGGTCCTCCATGGCGGAACGGACTTCATCATCGTTGTCGGTGCCCTTCAACGCTTCCTTCAGCGTTGCCAAGGCCTCGTTGACCGGAGTCTTGACGTCTTCAGGGATCTTCTCGCTGTTCTCCTCGAGCAGCTTCTCGGTGCGGAAGGTCAGCGCATCGGCCTCATTGCGCAGGTCGACGCTCTCGCGACGCTTGCGGTCGGCCTCTTCGTTCGCTTCGGCATCCCTGACCATCTGGTCGATCTCGTCCTTGCCGAGGGCAGAACCGCCGGTCACAGTCATCGACTGCTCCTTGCCGGTCGCCATATCCTTCGCGTAGACGTGCACGATGCCGTTGGCGTCGATATCGAAGGTGACCTCGATCTGCGGCAGGCCACGCGGGGCCGGCATCAGACCCATCAGCTCGAAGTTGCCGAGTGACTTGTTGTCGCGGGCGAACTGACGCTCGCCTTGGTAGACCTGGATCATCACCGAAGGCTGGTTGTCCTCGGCCGTGGTGAAGATCTCGGAACGCTTGGTCGGGATCGTGGTGTTGCGCTCGATGATCTTGGTCATCACGCCACCCTTGGTCTCGATACCGAGGCTCAACGGGGTGACATCCAGCAGCAGAACGTCCTTGACCTCGCCCTTCAACACACCAGCCTGCAGGGACGCGCCGAGCGCGACGACCTCGTCCGGGTTGACGGTCTTGTTGGGCTCCTTGCCGCCGGACAGTTCACGAACCAGATCCTGAACGGCAGGCATCCGGGTCGAGCCGCCGACCAGGATGATCTGGTCGATCTGCGAGACGGAGACCTTGGAGTCCGACAGCACCGAGTTGAACGGGCCTTTGCAGCGATCGAGGAGGTCCTGAGTCATGCGCTGGAACTCGGCGCGGGTGAGCTTCTCCTCGAGGTGCAACGGTCCCTCAGCGCCCGCGGTGACGTACGGCAGGTTGATCTCGGTGGACTGCACCTGGCTGAGTTCGATCTTCGCGCGCTCAGCAGCCTCCTTCAGGCGCTGGCCGGCCATCTTGTCCTTGGACAGGTCGATGCCGTTCTTGTTCTTGAACTGGGTAACCAGCCAATCGATGATCCGCTGATCCCAGTCATCGCCACCCAGCCGCGGGTCGCCCTTGGTCGCCTTGACCTCGAAAACGCCTTCGCTGATATCGAGCAGCGAAACATCGAAGGTGCCACCGCCAAGGTCGAAGACCAAGACTGTCTGCTCCTGGTCGGACTTGTCGAGGCCATACGCCAGCGCAGCCGCGGTCGGCTCGTTGATAATACGATCGACGGTCAGCCCGGCGACCTCACCGGCCTCCTTGGTCGCCTGACGCTCGGCATCGCCGAAGTAGGCGGGCACGGTAATGACAGCATTGGTGATGGTCTCACCCAGGTAGGCCTCGGCGTCCCTCTTCAGCTTCTGCAGCACGAAGCCACTGATCTGTTGCGGACGATAGTCTTTGCCGTCGATCTTGACGGTCCAGTCGGTTCCCATGTGACGTTTGACGGAGCGGATCGTCCGATCAGGGTTGGTCACGGCCTGACGCTTGGCGACCTCACCGACCAGAACCTCACCGCCCTTAGTGAACGCCACCACCGACGGTGTGGTGCGTGAGCCTTCGGCATTGGGGATAACGGTGGGCTCCCCACCTTCCAGTACCGCGACAACCGAGTTCGTGGTGCCGAGGTCGATGCCAACTGCACGAGCCATGTTGTGTTTCCTCCTGTTGCGCCTGTTTGGACGCTATTTGTCTTCAACTAAGTTCTGTTCGGGACATCTGTTCAGTCGAGCTGCGCGCTAACCCTGAGTCTACCGCACTCAACTTCAAACTTGAGTCCACCTGGCTCAACCACAAATTCCAGCGGGTTATTCCAGGGTCACTCAGGTTTTTCTGTCAGACTGCCTGCCATGCTGCCGACCACTGGCGATGGACGCTATGACAGCCTCCTGGAGCGAATCCTCGGCGCCCCGATATCGTTGCGTGCGCAGGATCTGCTGCCGCCCGATCAGCCACGACCACTCCACGTTCAAGGGGTTGGAGATTGGCGGTTCAACGGCTTCGTCCGCCTGTTGGCCTTCGCTGCGATCTTGATCAGCGGGGGCATCGCGACGGTCTTCGGGCTGGTGGTCGTGATGAACTCTCTCGGCAAGCCCGCAGGGCAGAGCCAACTCCTGGGGTCTCCATGGCTACGAGTAGGAGCCACCATCGGCGTTGTCCTGGCCTATTGGGTGCTCGGGCGATTCGTCGAGTTACGGCGTCCACTCTTCGAACTGGCGGGCTCGCGGGCGCTGCGCGGCCTGGTCTCCGGAATCGGGCTCGGCGTCTGTTTGATGGCAGCCTGCGCGGGCCTCTTGGGGGTATTCGGCGTCTTTCGGATCGAAGGCTTCAATCCTGGCTATTCACCATGGGTGGCGCTGCTGGAGGTCGGCATCGTGGCATCGGTCAGCGAGGAAATCCTTTTTCGGGGGATCCTCTTCCGACTCGTCGAAGGCAGCTTCGGCACCTGGATAGCGCTTACGGTGAGCGCGATGGCCTTTGGCGCCGCACATCTGCGTAACCCGCAAGCCACCTTGGTCGGTGCTTTCGGGATCGCCCTGGAAGCGGGGATCCTGTTCGCCGCGCTCTATGTTTTCACCCGTAGTCTGTGGACGGTGATAGGTCTGCACTTCGCGTGGAATGTCGTCCAAGGCCCGGTGCTGGGCCTCGTCATATCCGGCAATCCCGGCACAGCTCATGGGTTCGTCCGGTCGGAGTTGGTCGGCGAGCAGTGGCTGAGCGGTGGTCAGTTCGGGATCGAAGCATCTGTGGTCACGATCGTCCTACTCACCGCGCTCGGTGTGTGGCTTCTGGTTGTGGTCGCCAAGCAGGATTTGATCGTTCAACCGTTCTGGCTTCGGCGACGGCGCTTGTCGAAGCACTGAACGTTTGACGGACGCCCAGCTCGCAGGCATTCAGCCGTCGACTTCCCTCGCGGCCACAATGACGGGGGTCCCCGACCATCGCCCAATGCGATTGCGCAGGTTCGTCGCGACCGGTGCCGGCCAACGATGTCGGACGTAGGCGATCGCGTCGTCCACGGCGAGACCGCGGCTGGAGTTCCCGATCCGCACCCACAGCTCGGGGGCTGCCGCAGTACCCTTCCCCGGGCGCAGAAACACCGGTGCCGGCGCTGCCGGGCAGGTCACTCGACAGAGATAATCTCCGCTTGGGATCTGTTCAAATTCGACATCGACGGCCCCTGCCGCATGGGCACCGAGCTTTGCCTGAAGTAAGTCGCGTAGCCACAGCTCGAAGCGATCCGGATCGGGGGACTTCAACGTGGCAAAATCAGGGGCCAGTCCGAGCAGTTGACCGGCATCGTCCACCCCGATGAGCAGCGTGCCACCGGAGCTATTGGAAAACGCAGCAACCGTCTTCGCGATCACCAATTCCATCCGGTCGTCGCGCCGATCAGTGCGCAGATTCCAACGGGCGGACGATTTGAACTCAAGCTGATCGGATTCGCCGGCGGCCACCAACTCGGCGATGGTCGGGATCTCCTCGTGGCCCTGAATCCGCACTAGTATCGCCGACGCGATCATCAACGCCACCGCGTCCACCCCGAACGCCGCGAGCACGGTGAAGACATCGTGCAGTTCGCCCGCCGGGAAGAAGACTCCCACCAGAGCCACACCTAAGCTGGCACCGATCAGCGAGACCAGTACCATCGCAGACCCGGATATCGTCACTCGTTCACCGAGCACTTTTCGCACCAACACGGCCATCAACCAGGCACCGACCAGGATCAACAACTGTGCGAAGGCGATACGCACCAAGCCCGGGCTCGCAAACTGCATCTGGCTACTCTCCGTAATGGTGGGTACGCTCGGATCTCGAGCTCATGATCTGCCGTGATCTTACCCGGCCGTCGTTTGATCAGACAGCCAGCGTCGAGCCTCGCTCAGGCTACCCTCAAGTCGCGTTGCCCAGATACCATTAGGCCATGATTTCGGCAACGCAGCCTATTCTCGGCATTGATATTGGTGGATCGGGCATTAAGGGTGCCCCTATCGATCTGACCACCGGTACCCTCGTCAAAGACAACATGCGCATCCCCACCCCTAAGAAGTCGACTCCGAAGGCATGTGCCGACGTGGTCGCCCAGATCGTGGATGCCTTCGCTGACGATATCGGAGACCGTCCGGTTGGGATCGCGCTTCCCGCACCGGTCGTGCATGGCATTGTGCCTATGATGGCGAACCTGCATTCCTCATGGGTTGGTGTCAACGCGGAAGAGATGTTCAGTGAGCGGCTTGGACGCCAAACCGTGTTGGTGAATGATGCCGACGCTGCAGGCCTCGCCGAAGTACATTTTGGAGCGGCGAAAGGCTACAGCGGCCTGGTGATCTTGACGACATTGGGCACTGGTATCGGGACCGCGCTGATCATGGACGGCACGTTGGTGCCGAATACCGAGCTCGGACACATCGAGATCGACGGCCTCGACGCGGAGACCCGGGCATCCTCATACGCGAAGACCGTGGAGCACCTCAGCTATAAGCGTTGGGCCAAGCGGCTACAAAAGTATTACTCGACGATGGAACGCTACTTCTGGCCCGACCTTTTCGTCGTCGGCGGTGGTGTTTCGAAGAGTCACGAGAAGTTCTTGCCGCTGCTCGATCTGAGGACCCCGATCGTGCCCGCACAGTTGCTCAACCGGGCAGGAGCTGTCGGTGCCGCGATAGCTGCGGCTGGACGCTCGTAACTTCAACGGCGAGGTCTCACGCTCCGGGCGTATTACATGCGCTCCGGAGCCACGATCCCGAGCAGATCGAGTCCACGAGCCAGCACCTGCTTGGTGGCCGCCACCAGCGCCAATCGCGATGCACGCACGTCACCATCACTCTTCAGCACCGGGCACTTCTCGTAGAACGAGGAAAACTTCGTTGCGAGCTCGAAGAGGTAGGTGCAGAGTTTGTGCGGGGTGAGATCGTCCGAGACCACCTGTACGTTCTCACCGAACCGGGTCAGCCATAAGGCCAGTTCCTGTTCGGCCGGCTCGGTGAGGACGCCGACCTGATCCCAGGCGAGCCCTCGCGCAGCTGCCTCGCGCAGGATCCCGGCACAACGCGAGTGCGCATACTGCAGGTATGGGCCGGTATCCCCGGTGGTCTGAGTCATACGTTCGGCATCGAAAACGTAGTCCTTCTGCAGGCTGTTGGACAGATCAGCGTATTTGATCGCCGCCAGCGCGATCTGGGGTGCAGCATGCTCCTCCGCTGCGTCCAATAGGCTCTCTAGTGTGACGGTGCCGCCATCGCGGGTCTTGATCGGGGTGCCGCCGGGACCGAGCACCATGCCGAAGCCCACATGCTGGGCTTCGACGTCGTCGGGAAGATAACCGGCCAGCTTCGCAACAGCGAAGACCAGCTTGAAGTGGTTGGATTGACGGGCATCGGTGACATAGATGATCCGCTGGGCTCCCAGGTCGTCCACTCGATACCGAATCGCGGCCACATCAGTCGCGTCGTAACCGTAGCCACCGGCGGAATTACGGATGATCGCCGGAGCATCGAATCCCGGGGCAAAAACCACCAAGGCACCAGAATCGCGCACTGCAATTCCACGCTTGGCCAAGTCATCGGCGACAGCACCGAGCATCTCGTTATAGGTGGATTCTCCGGCCACGTCGGAATCAGTGAGCAGCACGTTCATCCGCTCATAGGTGCGGTTGAATCCGGCCAGCGAAATCTTGATCAGTCGCTGCCAAGCCGCCCGGGTATCGGGATCGCCCGATTGCAGCTTCACCACTCGCTCGCGAGACCGCTCTGCAAAGGCTTCATCCTGGTTGAGGTGCTCGTTGGCTCTGCGGTAGAGCTCCTCGGCACCGGGCAGATCAAGGGTGCTCAGATCAAGCCCCTCGTCGATGACCTGCTCGATCAGCATGCCGAACTGGCGGCCCCAGTCGCCGATATGGTTCTGCGCAATGACCGTATGTCCCTGCGCGCTCAGCACCCGGTTGAAGCAGTCACCGATGATCGTTGACCGCAGATGGCCGACATGCATCTGCTTGGCGACGTTAGGCGATGAATAATCGATAACCACCGTCTTCGGGTCACGGGTTTGAACGATACCGGCTCGCGGATCAGCCAGCTGTTCGTTGATCGCAGCCGCCAGCACATCGGTGCGCAGCCGGAAATTGATGAAACCGGGACCTGCGATCTCCACGACTTCACACAGATCATCGAGATCAAGAGCGTCCACAATGCGTTGCGCAACGTCGCGGGGTTTGGCCCCTTCCTGCTTGGCCAGGCGCAACGCGATATTCGACTGGAAGTGGCCGAATTGCGGTTTGGTAGCTGGACGCAGCTCCGGGTCGGCCCCGGCGACCGCTTCGATCCGTTGCGATAGAACAGACGGCAGTGAAGACATGCGGCCTATTGTCTCACCTCTGGCGTAACCCGCCCGAACGGCGACTACTTCGCGGGCAAGGCTGAGCGCACGGCACTGGTAGAGACTATTTCGGACGGGCCAGCGCCTCGTCCACCGAAGAGTCGTAGTACAAGGTGCCGACATCGGTCTTCATGATGACGTCGTAAATCATCTTCATATTGGCGCCCAGTTCGCGCCACTCGTAGTCCCGCCAAACAGCGTTTTTGACCGTCTCATCGCCGACCCCGACCGCGTCCACGCCAACCATCCGGCAGGTCGCAACCGTGCGCGGCACGTGATAGCTCTGCGAGATAACGGTGAGCTCATCGACTCCAAAGATCTCCTTGGCCCGCACACAGGACGAATATGAGGAGTTTCCATACTCGTCCTCGATGATGTCGAGGGGATCGACGCCGTGTTCCTCCAGATAATTGCGCATCACGGCGGGCTCGTCATCGCTCGTGCTGCCGGTGACGATGAAGACGCTGATCTTGCCTTCCTCCCACAGCCGCAGGGCGAGGTCGAGACGAGCCTGCAGATAACCGGAGGGCCTGCCGTTGACGGTTGCTGCCCCCATGACCATTCCGACGTCACGATATGGGGCATCATCAACGTTCGTCCAGGTGCGTCCGACCGCGAATAGCTGGATGACCAGCCAGGGGATCCCTACTACCAGCAGAGCGGTCAACGGTAGGGCGAGCAACACGCGCCAGAATTTGCGCATGCGGCCACCTTACGTGGGAGGTTCAACACTGCACGCCTGCCACCGGTACCTCGCCGCGCTACTGGGGTGCCCCAAGCCGAGGATGCCCGGACGAACCGAGTGGTTCATCCGGGCATCCAAAATGGTGTGAACTAGACGCGATGCTGGCGGTAGAAGCCGATCAGGTTCTGGGTCGACGGATCCTGACGGGCGAGCGCCTCATCGTCCCCGGTTACTGCCGGAGCGATCTCCAAAGCGAGTTTCTTGCCCAACTCCACGCCCCACTGATCGAAGGAGTTGATGCCCCATATCACGCCTTCGACGAAGGTGATGTGCTCGTAGAGGGCGATCAATTCGCCGACAACCCGCGGGCTGAGCTCAGCGGCCATGATCGAGGTAGTCGGCTTGTTGCCTGGGAAGACCCGGGCCTCGACGATTTCCTCGGGTGTCCCTTCCGCACGCACCTCATCCGCAGTCTTCCCGAGCGCAAGCGCCGCGGTCTGGGCGAAGAAGTTCGACAAGAACAGAGCATGCACATCGGTGCCGCCCTCACGCAGTGCATGCGCGGGGTTCACCGTCGTGATGAAGTCGGCCGGAACGACCTTGGTGCCCTGGTGAATCAGCTGGTAGAAAGCATGCTGACCGTTGGTGCCGGGTTCGCCCCAGAAGACCTCTCCGGTCTGCAGGTTGACCGGTGTGGAATCCCAGCGGGTGCGCTTGCCGTTCGACTCCATGGTGAGCTGCTGAAGATAGGCCGGGAAGCGATGCAGGTACTGCGCGTATGGCAGCACCGCATGCGACTGCGCATCGTAGAAATTGTTGTACCAGACGTTGAGCAGCCCCATCAGCACCGGCAGATTCTCGCGGAAATCGGTGATGCGGAAGTGCTCGTCCATGGCATGGAAACCTGCCAGCACACTCTGCCAGTTCTCCGGACCGATGGCGATGATGTCGGACAAGCCCACGGCCGAATCGACCGAATAGCGTCCGCCTACCCAGTCCCAGAAACCGAAAGCATTCTGCGGATCGATGCCAAATTCGGCGACCTTCTCGAGGTTGGTCGAGACCGCGACGAAATGCCGACGGATCGTCTCAGCGCGCGCTTCGTCATCGTCTTCGATGATGCCGGCAGTCTGCAGCGAGTTCAGCAGCCAATTCTTCGCCATCCGCGCATTCGTCATCGTTTCCAAGGTGGTGAAAGTCTTGGACGCAGCGATGAACAGTACAGTCTCCGGATCGACATCATGGGTGGCCTCGTAGATATCGGTCGGGTCGATATTGCTGACGAAGCGGCATTCGAGGCCGGCCTGATGGTAGGGCTTGAGAGCCTCGTAGACCATCACCGGGCCCAGATCGGAGCCGCCGATGCCGATATTGATCACGGTGCGGATCGGCTTGCCGGTGATGCCCACCCACTCACCGGAGCGCACCTGATCGGCGAACGCGTACATTCGGTCGAGTACTTCGTGCACCTGCTGGACGACATCGACGCCATCGACGACCAGCGATGCGTCACGCGGCAACCGCAGGGCCGTGTGCAGCACAGCCCGGTTCTCGGTGGTATTGATTCGCTCCCCGGAGAACATCGCCTCACGGTGACCAGCCAGATCAACTTGTTCGGCGAGCCGGACGAGCGCGTCACGGACCTCATCGGTCAAATAGTTCTTCGATAGGTCCGCATAAAGATCTGCGGCCGTCAGAGAGAAACGCTCAGCACGGTCTGGATCATCCGCGAACCAGGTACGGAAGTCAACGTGCAAGTCATCGTGCAGCCTGGCAAGCTCAGCCCAGGCGGGAACGGTAGTCGCATCAACGGGAGTACGCATAACGCTTAGCATAAACGCAAGCGAAGCGGCCGGGGGATTTTTCCACCGGCCGCCTTATCAGCGTCTGCTTAACGTGTGACCCAGGATGCGATCTCAGGCGACGCGGCGCATCGCGACGATGCTTCCGGTCTGGATCGGCGCGATCCTCACGACGTCGCCGGACGTGGGCGCGTGCACCATCTGGCCGTCACCGATGTACATCCCGACATGGCCGCCACCATAGGAAATGATGAGGTCGCCAGGCTGGAGATCGGCGATCGATGCCACGGGAGACCCCGCAGACATCATGGCTTGGCTGGTACGCGGAAGGCTGACTCCAACCTGGGAGTAGGCGTAGACCATTAAGCCGGAGCAGTCGAAGCCGCCAGGCCCGGTCGCACCCCAGACATAGGGAGCACCGAGTTGGGCGAGCGCGACGGAAGCGGCGCTCTGCGCTGTGCTGCTCGCCGAACCGGAAACAGTGACGGCCGGGGCGGTGCTGGTAACCGTTGAATTGGCGGAAGCCGACGGGTTGGATTCGGTGCTCTGGCTCGCCCGAGCCGCAGCCTCTCTTTCAGCCTGACGGGCCTCTTCGGCCAACCGAGCTTCTTCAGCCAGTCGGGCCTCCTCGGCTAAACGGGCTTCCTCAGCCAGCCGAGCCTCTTCAGCTTTCTTGGCTTCCTCCGCCAGCCGGGCCTCTTCAGCGAGCCTGTCCTCTTCAGCCTGACGAGCGTCGTCCTGAGTGATCGGATCAACCAGCAGCGTCCGCTCGCTGCTACGAGAGATCGGTGCAGTGTTCTGTAAGGCGGGCTCAGCTGCAGTCACGGTGCTTGACAAGTTCGGGACGATGAGCGCTGCGCTGGCCGTGGCGACCGCGGCGGCACCCATCAAACCACGTTGCAGCCGGGAGTGCAGACCTCGCGACTTGGTCTTTTTGGCGCCGACCGCAGCAAGCTGCCGCGTACTGGTCAGCGGCTCGTCCGGCTCAAAACTCAGCGGCGCATCAATCGCACGCCTCTCCTGCGCGGTGGACACACTGAGCAGTGTGTCGTCCGCGAGCTCGATAGGCGGTGTCGGCAGCGCACGTCGTGCGCAGGTCTGCGAAACGCTGTCAGTGAGGTCGGCGACTGGCTCTAGTAGTGCCCTTCGTGCGCTCATTTATCAATCCTTAAGGTTCGATGTGCCTGGGTCAGCGTACTGTGACGTGAACGTGGTCGTAGTGGTTTTGAGTGATCGAGCCGCGGTCTTCCATCAAGGTGAAGCCGGCAGAAGGCTGCCAGTTGCCCCACATGCGCTGCTCGAAGATGACGTATTCGACGTTCAGAGAACTCGAATTGGCAACCAGCCAGTTGGCGATATCCCAACCCGCCGGGCCGCTAATCATGATGTCGATGGCCTGGCCAGCGCCATGATCATCACCTGAGGCGCGCCACCCGCCGTACGAGGTGACACCGGGGAACTGTGCGCAGACCGCTTGGAAAGTCGAGTAGGCCATGGGCGTGAGCCCGAGCCCTGAACCATCGAATGAGCAGCTGCCACCGGTTGCCGCGCTTGGCGTATCCAGGGTGCTAGCCGCGTCCGATGAATCCTGCTGCGATGCGCTCTGCCTGGCGGCCTCAGCCTCAGCTTCCTGAGCCGCGAGCTCCTCTTCTTCAGCGATACGAGCGGCTTCTTCGGCGATACGAGCGGCTTCTTCCTCAGCCTGCCGAGCCTCTTCGAGGATCCGGGCTTCTTCAGCCTCGGCTGCGGCTCTCTCATTGGCCAATGTCACGGGGTTGACCGCGATCTCCTCGCGATCCAAACTGCGTGAGATGGCCGTTTCGGTGACCGGGGGCGTCTGCGCGGTGACAGTGCTGACCGCGCTCGGGACAACAAGGATGGCGGAGGCAGTAGCCGCAGCGGCGGCGCCGAACAGTCCGCGGCGCAGCCGACGGCTCTTTGCTGGGGATGTCTTCGAGGACTTATCCGAAACCTTCGGAAGTTTACGGGTGCTGACGATGGCGTCATCCGGTTCGAAGCTGATGGGAGCTGAGATCGCGCGACGGGCAGCCGCTACGCTGATCGGCGAATCCTCCGCTTCGGAAGCCTCTCCGATGATCCCGCGTCGTGGAGCGGAACGGCTGAACGCAGGTGCGATGAGCTCGTCCGACTCGGTACCCGGGTCGAGGATTGCTCGGCGTGCTGTCACTGATGCTCCCAGAGTCTGACTACTTCCTGAGAGAAAGATTAAGGTTTTTCTCAGGAGAACTCAAGTCTGCTGGAAAATCTCTGCAAGAAGCGTTCGAGCGTCGAACAGTAGGCCGTGACCCGCCCCGCCCTATGAGGACGTCGAGCTGCTCCTGGTTGCATTCAAAGTCTCCACGATCGGACGGCTACGCGATCGTAGCCCGCTCAAGTTGCCCCGACGGAACGCATCCGCGATCAGCCGATCACCCAGACAGACCGCTGATGCGCCGGCGCTCAGCCAAGCCTCGATCTCGTGAAGACTATCCGCGCCACGTGCCACCAGCGCCGCGCCCGGTACCAGAGCACGCAGTTGCGCGGGATAACCGGGTCCGAACACACCGGCCGGGACGACTTGCACGGCGGATGTCTCACCCTTCCTCCAAACCCCGGCGACCTCAGTCGGGGTGAGGGCATTTGGGCATTGTGGGATAGCCGCCTCGGCGAGGGCACGACGCAACTGTTCATCATCGCCCAGCGTGAGCGCGAAAGCCGCGTCCTCGGCGATAGCCCAACTCGCATGCTCGGCAGCGCGTAGGTCGTGAGCACCAATCAGTAGCCGTCGTCCGAACACGCGCCGCAGCGCTGACGGCGTCACCCGCGAGCCGGGCGCCAGGCTGACGACCGAAAACCCCTCTTGAATCAAGACTTCGACCGGGGCGATCGCCTCGTCCAAAGTGCAATGGGGCAGCATTACCACCGCTGCGGTCTCGACGAGCTTGGCAGGCAACTCGATACGCGCAATCACGCAGTCAATTATGGTTGGGCACCCCCGCCTTTTCAGCTCGAGGGGTCACGGCCCTGGTCGTATCGACAGGATGGCCGAGTCTGCGTGCGGAACCATTCCGCTCCGCGTTCGACCCCGGGCTTCATCGGGATGACAGAATCGTCCATATGCCCGAACAACCCAGCCTTTCTGCACTCCTGGACGCGTTGGGCCCCCGCCCCGACCCAGACGATATCTATACCGCCTTTGACGATTGGGCATCGTCTCAGGGCAAACCGCTCTACCCTCACCAGGCGGAGGCGCTGCTGGCCACCGTGGCTGGGGCGAACACGATCATCACTACCCCGACCGGTTCCGGTAAGTCACTCATCGCGACGGCCGCACATGTCGCGACGCTGGCCAATCGTGGTCGCGTCTACTACACCGCGCCGATCAAAGCCCTCGTCAGCGAGAAGTTCTTCAGCTGGGTGGATGATTTCGGCCCCGACCTGGTCGGCATGGTGACCGGTGACGCGTCAGTCAATCCTGATGCCCCGATCATCTGCTGTACCGCTGAGATACTCGCCAACATCGCACTGCGCGAGGGCAGCCAAGCGGACGTCCAGATGGTTGTGGCCGACGAGTACCACTTCATCGCCGATCCCGACCGTGGATGGGCATGGCAAGTGGCGACCAGCGAACTCCCACAGGCGCAATTCATGCTGATGAGCGCCACCCTCGGTGATGTCACCGACTTGGCAGAAAGGCTCACTGAGCGCACCAACCGCCCCACCGAGATCATCGCGCAGGCCGAGCGCCCAGTGCCGCTCGTCTTCAAATGGTCGCTCAATCCGCTACCGCAGACGCTCACCAACCTCGTCCACACCGGCGGCACACCTATATATCTGGTGCATCCGAGCCAGGCGGCTGCCACCGAACAGGCTCAAGGTTTGATGAGCGTGAAGCTCGTCGACACTGCGCAGCGACATGCCATCGTGGAAGCGATCGGTGGCTTCCGGTTCGCGCGAGGGTTCGGGGCCACCTTGTCCCGAATGCTGCGCCAAGGGGTTGGCGTGCACCATGCCGGGATGCTGCCGAAATACCGACGGCTGGTCGAGACACTTACTCAGCAGGGGCTGCTGAAGGTGGTTTGCGGGACCGACACACTCGGGGTGGGCATCAACGTGCCGATCAGAACCGTCGTCTTCACCACGCTCGCCAAGTTCGACGGGCGCCGCCAACGAGTGCTGCGCGCTCGCGAGTTTCACCAGATCGCGGGACGGGCGGGGCGTCCGGGCTTCGATCCGGTGGGCGATGTGGTTGTTCAGGCCCCGGAATACCAGATCGAGAACGCGCGGGTGATGGCGAAATTCGCCGGGGATGAGAAGAAGCTGAAGTCGGTTCGCCGCAAGAAGCCGGCGCCCGGCGAGGTCAACTACACCGAGGCGACCTTCGAGAAGCTGATTGCTTCGGCCCCGGAGACGCTCCACGCCCGGCTGGAGATTACCCATTCGATGCTGCTGAACCTGCTGCATCGCGATGAGGAGACGGGGGCTGCGCTGGCCAGGATCGTGCGGGAAGCGATTCCCGATGCCGGCCAGCAGCGCAAACAACTCCGTCGCGCGGTGGCGTTGGGGCGCTCGCTGGTGGAGGCCGGGGTGGTTGTTCGACGGGCTGAACCGACGCCGGGTGGGCGACGCTATGACCTTGCCCCGAATCTCCAGGATGATTTCGCACTCAATCAGCCGCTCAGCGCGTTCGCCATGGAGGCGCTCGAGATGCTGGACGATGAGGCCGGCGACTACGCGCTCGATGTGGTCAGCGTGATTGAGGCGACACTCGAAGACCCGATGGCTATCCTGATCGCGCAGGAGAAGAAGACCAAGGGCGAAACGATCGCCGAGCTCAAGGCCGAGGGCTACGAGTATGAAGAGCGCCAAGCGATCCTCGAGGAGATCAGCTGGCCGAAACCGCTGGCCGAAGAGCTCGAGATGGTCCACTTGGCGATGGCCAAGACGCATCCATGGCTTGTGGAGTACCCGCTGCGGCCGAAATCGATCGTGCGGGATATGACCGAGCGGGCGATGACCTTCACCGAGTACGTGGCCTTTTATAAGGTACAACGCAGCGAGGGGCTGCTCTTGCGCTATCTGTCTGATGCCTGGCGCGCGCTGCGGCAGACCGTTCCGGCTGCCTTTCACACCGAGGAATTGGACGATCTGATCGCCTGGCTGGGTGAGGTGATCCAAGCCACCGATTCGAGCTTGGTCGACGAATGGGAGGCGTTGGCGAACCCCGCCGACATCGAGGTCCGGGAGCAGGCGATCGCCGAACGACCTCGCCCGTTGACCGGGAACCTGCGGGCGTTCACCGCACTGGTGCGCAATGCGGTCTTCCGCCGGGTGCTGCTCGCGGCGGACGACGACGTGGATGGGCTGGCCGCGCTGGACGCAGACGATCCGGACGTGACTTTCACGGCGGACGACTGGGATGACGCGCTTGGTGACTACTGGGATGAGCATGAAGAGATGGGCACCGCCGCAGACGCGCGCTCACCGCAGCTGTTCATCATCGATGGACGCGATACTCGCCGCTGGCTGGTGCGCCAGATCATCGATGACCCCGATCACAACCACGACTGGCAGATACGTGCGGAAGTCGATCTGGATACCAGCGATGAAACCGGTGAACTCGCCCTGCACATCGTGAACTTCGGTCGGATCGACGGTCCGGGGCTCTGAATCTCTGTTCTTTTCGACCGATTCGGCCCCTTCACGCGGCCCTGGAGGCGCCGCCACGATTATCGAGTTCACTTTTTCCTCGTATAGCCGTAAAAGTGAACTCGATAATTGACGGACGAGCCGGAACCAGTGCCATCAGCACGGTCAGGGCCCGGAATCTTACGAACGTCGGCAGTTATCCACAGATCGACGCGCATGATCCACAGGTTCCATTTCACGGAACAGACTCGGCTTATGCCGACCCAACCCCTGCTACCGGATTCGCTGCAGAACCTCGCCCGCATCCAGGCGGGCGTACTGACCCGCGAGCAGATTCTCGGACATGGTGTTTCTCAGGCAACGATTGACCGGCTGATAGGCACACAGCTGTGGAGTCGGCTCAGTCAGGGGGTCTACCTGGCCCACGCGCTGACCCCTGATTGGCTCTCGCTGGCGTGGGCGGGCACCCTGACCGCTGGTCCCGGATCTGCCGTCGGCGGACGAGCTGCACTGCACCTGGCCGGAGTGCTGAACGACGAAGAGCTTCCGATCTCGATCGTGCAGCCCGCGATGTCACACTGGCATCAAGGATCCGGATGGTGGCAGTTCTCACGCACCAAAGTGCCTTTCCGCACGGTTGGAGATCTGCCGAGGCTGCGTGTCGAGCGCGCGGTCATCGATCTTTGTGCCCGCGAACCCCACGAGTCCGTGAATTGGGTGACCCTGGCGATCAACAGCAGACGCGCCAGTCCTCGCAGCCTGCGAGAGGCTCTCGCTGAACTGCCGAGGCATCCGGCCCGTCGGCAGCTGGCTGAGATCCTCGCGGATGTGGGTCAGGGCGCCGAGAGTCCCCTGGAACTCGTTTATCTACGCGATGTCGAACGAGCGCACGGGATGAAACCTGGCAGACGACAAGTGCAAAGCGGTGGCTTCAGATGCGACATCTACTACGAGGAGGGGTTG
>JALHFX010000136.1 GCA_022837595.1 Propionibacterium sp. | reverse complement strand
AATTTCGACGACCCCAGGCGTCGCACCTCGTGTTCCGGCGAAGACCACGTTTTCCTGGAGGACCCCGGTATCTGCGAAGACTGTCGAGCGGGAATCGAAAACGTGCACTCGGTCGAGCGCGATCGAGTCGAGCAAGTGGGCACGGAACGCGCCGAAGTACGGGCCGTTGAAGAACGAGCGGGGAGTGATCGCGACGACCTGCCCGCCTGCCCTGAGTGCCGCAACGGACAGAGAAAGGAACGCCGCATACAGGTTCGGCGCATCGACTCCGGCAGCACGCATGGCCGTCCGGTGTGCGCTCGACACTGCTAGCTTCCCGTACGGAGGGTTTTCGATCACGAGATCGAACTGGCCATCCAGGCTGAGTGATGCGCCCAAGCCGACGGAGTCGAGAATGAAGTCCGCTTCGACAGCCTCGGCGTTGACCCGGCCACCGCCGACGTGCTCGCACGCAGAGAGCGTGGCCCGAAGACTCGGCAACACAGCGGGGTCGCGCTCAACCGCAACGATCTCAATTGACAGGCCCGGTCGCTCCGATAGCGCGCGGCTGACGAGTGCTGCGGCAAGCACGCCTGAGCCCGCGCCAGGGTCAAGCACACGCAGAGTTCCCGCCTCGGGTAAGCGGGGCATCGAAGCGATGAGCTGAGCCGCAGCTGCAGGCGTGAAGAACTGACCAAGCTCGCTCTGCGTGCGCGCATCGAGCCCACCGAGGGCGGCAACTCGCTCGACCTCGGCGACATCCAGGAGGTCCGCCATCAGCACCATCCCATCGTATCTGGGCCCACTGACACGCCGCCGGGAACACGCAGACCGCGAGCAGAGTACCGCTCCTCCCCGGTCGTCACGCTCGTCAGTTTCGCTTGTTGCTACTGACCTCGTTCGAGTGATCACGCGTCTTGCAGATCAAGGTCCGTACTAGTCTGTACGAAATTGCTGATGCGACTGGCGGGGCCGTCGAGTGAGGAGTGGCTGGGATGATGGAGAGGCGGCGTGGGCCGGGTCGTCCGGCGTATGACTCGAAGCAGAAGCTTGTCGCTGCTGCATGCTCTCTGCTCGCAGAGCGGGGGTTCGAGGCGACGAGTCCGCAGATGTTCCAGCAGCGCTCCGGGGTCGGCCACGGGAGCATGTATCACCACTTCCCTGGCAAGGGGAAGGAAGGGCTCGCACTGGACGCGATTAGTCACATGCGGGCCAGCACTCTCGCGTTCCTCGACGGCAGCCCCACACCCAACGGCTCCGAGGTTGAAGAAGTACGGGCCAGCATCGTGGCGGCCCTGGATCGGCTGTTCGCTCGCCTGGAGGGCCAGGCTCTGGCCAGGCTCCTCGCCGACGCGGTCGCTGGAGCGATCCCGTCACTGGCCACCGCGACCCAGGATTGGTGCGATGACATCCGTGCTGTCATCGTCCTGCGACTGCGCGCCGACGAGCCGGGCACGGACCTTGACATCGCGGACGCGGCAGCACGGTTCCTGGCGCCAGAGTTCGACGCTCTCGCGGAGGAACTGTTCACGGCGGCTCTCGGGCGCGGCCTGCTACACCTGCCGAAGTTCGCTCTGCCCGAGGTCGCCGAAGAGCGGTAGTCTGGCCTCAATCACAATTCCATACGGACTAGTCCGGTCCTTGATCTGCAAGAAGCGTGTCATCTCGAACAGGGTCTGTCTGGCGGGCAGTAATTCGGTTCGGTCGTCCGCGTTTTGGGAGGTGCTGCGCACCTACCTGCCATGAGGACAGACGATCGGCATCTGCGGCTGAGGTCGACGCGACGAGACACGCCTGACCTGGGCAAGCTCATCGAGTGGGTGCTCGGGATCGCGGAGGCACGGCATCGCGCCTGGGTCAACGGCGAGCCAGACCCCTACGGCCTGGGCCTGCCGGACGGCATCGGACCTGAAGCATCGGGACGCCTTGGCGGTTCCGGGAAAATTCCGGGACCGTCAGCCCCCGAAGGCGACCGCTCCGCACGGCATCACGGTGGTGGACATCCTCCACCACCGTCGCCCGGTACGACCCCAACCTGTTGACGATCCTTTCGAGGCGAAGGAGGCCACCATGAGCACCACAGTCACCACCGACACCGCCGTCGAGGCCGATGTCCCGGTGCTGCTTGCGGTGTCCTACCTCCGTGTCTCGACGCGGGAGCAGGCCGAACGCGGTGGAACTGAGGAAGGTTTCTCGATCCCCGCGCAACGTGAGGCCAACGCGAGGAAGGCCGTCGAGCTGGAAGCGCGGGTCGTACGCGAGTTCGTGGACGCGGGCGAGTCGGCCAGGTCGGCAGACCGTTCAGGGCTGCAAGACATGCTTGCGTTCATCGCGGCAACAAGGGTGGAGTTCTGCATCGTGCACAAGCTCGACCGGCTCGCCCGCAACCGCGCTGATGACGTGAGGATTCACGAAGCCCTTCTCGCCGCAGGCGTCACCTTGGTATCGGCGACGGAGTCGATCGACCAAACCCCATCGGGGATGCTGGTCCACGGAATCATGTCGTCCATCGCGGAGTTCTACAGCCGCAACCTCGCCACCGAAGTCACCAAAGGCCTCACCCAGAAGCTCGCGCAGGGCGGAACCCCGATGCGCGCCCCGGTCGGCTACCTCAACGTCCGTCGCACCGACGAGCACGGCCGCGAGGTTCGAACGGTCGAGGTCGATCCCGAGCGCGCACCGTTGATCCGGTGGGCGTTCGAGACCTACGCCTGGGGCGAGACCTCGGTCACCGGGCTGTTGCGTGAACTCACCGCCCGGGGATTGACGACGGTGCCGTCGCCGAAACGGCCATCGAAGCCGCTGGGGAAGAACACCCTCTACAAGCTACTCACGAACCCGTACTACGCCGGAGTGATCCGCTACAAGGGAGCGCTGCATCCCGGCGCGCACAAGCCACTGGTGGAGCCCGCGCTGTTTGACCAGGTGCAATCGCTGCTGAAGGCGCGCAACGCCAGGATGACGCGACACGTCACCCACGCCCACCACCTGAAAGGCCTGCTGCACTGCGGATCGTGCGGGTCGCGGATGCTGCTGGACTTCGCGACCAACCCGCGCGGCACGACCTACGCCTACTTCGTCTGCTCGGGTCGAGCCGCGAAGAAGACGAGTTGCACTCGGCGCGCGGTTCCCGTGCAGGTTGCGGAACGGCTGGTCGAGGACTCATACGCCTCGATCACGATCAGCGAAGACGACTATCGGCACCTCGCCGCCGAGGTCGACGCTGCCTTCGACAAGCGCAGTGTCGGGCGGGATCAGGAGTTCGCCGACCTCACCGCGAACCGGGCACGTCTGGAGGCCGAGAGCGACAAGCTGCTGGGCGCGCACTTCGCCGACGCCATCGACCTCCCGACGCTCAAGCGGCACCAAGACCGCATCCGGACCGGCCTGGCCGACATCGAGCAGCGCCTCGCCCAGCAGGACGAACAACACACCGGTGGGCGCGCGTTCCTCCACGACAGCCTGAGGCTGCTGACCGACGCGCACCGGGCCTACGCGCGCTCTGACGACGGCAGCAGGAGGCTCGCGAACCAAGCGTTTTACACGCGGCTGGAGATCACCGAAGACGAGCAGCTACGTCCACGCCTCGCAGAGCCATTCGCAACGATCGTCCGCGAGGCGACCAGAGGCAAGGAAGCCGAACGGGAACACTCCACATCTTCCGATGTCGCGTGTTCCCGTAAGACACATTGGGTGGAGCATAGGGGGCTCGAACCCCTGACCTACGGCTTGCAAAGCCGTCGCTCTA
>JALHFX010000135.1:3809-6768 GCA_022837595.1 Propionibacterium sp. | reverse complement strand
TCATCCACGGCGCTGGGGCGCTCGCCATCGCGCACGGCGTAGGGCACTTTCGCCGCATCCAACTCGTTGACGAATGCTTCGGCCTGCGCATTGATCCGATAGAGCACGGCGAGCTCGCGCCACGGCAATCCCTCGCGATGTCGCTCGACCAACCAGCTGACCGTCGCGGCAACTTCGGCCTCTTCGTCGATGGCCGGGCAAATCTCGATCCTCGCTCCCGGGGCACGGCTCGCGCGCAACCTGGTGTCCGGTGAAATCAGCGCATTCGCCGCATCCAGGACCTGTGGGGTCGAACGGTAGTTGGTGCGCAGCCTGAGCGTGAGAGTGCCGGGATGGTCACGTTCAAAACTTCTCAGATAGGCGGGCTGAGCACCGGCGAAGGTGTGGATCGCCTGATTCGGATCACCCACCACACAGATATCGTCGCGATCCCCCAACCAGAGCTCCAAGAGGGTGCGCTGGATAGGACTGACATCTTGGTATTCGTCCACGGTGAAATGGCGGTACTGATCGCGAATCTGTTCGGCTACCTCAGGATGCTCGTGCAGCAGGGCTATCGCGCAGAGCAGAATATCGTCGAAATCAATGACACCGCGGCGCTTCTTGACCTGCTCGTAGCGCAGCAGAACAGCTGCAACCTGCTCGGGGGTGAGCCCGGAAACCTCGCGGCGAGCCTTGGACGCCAGATCGCTGTAGCGTTCCGAAGGCACATTGGAGACTTTCGCCCAGCTGATCTCCGCGGCGAGCTCCCGTAACAATCCGGTCTCGACGCCGACCGGTAGTGTGCTGGCGGCTTCTGCGATCAGTCCGAAATTACCGTTCGCTACGGGTGGAAGCTCCACACCATGGATGCGCGGCCAAAAATAGCTGATCTGCCGAAGGGCCGCGGCATGAAAGGTACGGGCTTGTACTCGAGGAACCCCGAGCTCGGCCAGACGATGACGCAGTTCAGCAGCGGCTTTGCTGGTGAAGGTGACGGCCAAGGTATGCCTCGCCTGCAGCGCACCGGTCGCGGCACCAAAGGCGATCCGGTGTGTGATCGCCCTGGTCTTACCTGTGCCGGCCCCCGCAAGCACCACCACCGGGCGTCCAAAACTCGTCGCGACTGCACGCTGTTCAGCGTCCAATCCTTCGAGGACCCGTTCGGGTAGTGGTGTTTCGGTGCTCACGCCGATTCACTGTAGGCGGTGGGGCTGACAATTTCGTGAACAACCCGGCCGGCGATCGTCCCGTATCAGAGCGCCGGTAACCGAGGCTAGGGGCCCTCGAAGAGACTGCCGCTGCGTGTCATCCTTCGATCAGGGCCTAATGTGAATCCCGATGATTACCGAAAGAGAGGTCACCAGCTGGGCCGAGGCCTGCGAGCAAGCGGCAGCGCTCATCCAGTCGAGTGCTGCCGGACCGCTGACAGCTGATCTGGTCGTCGTACCCTCAGCGGCGCATCGTCGTGCCTTCTCTCAACACCTGGCTAGGCGCGCAACCGGTCCACAAATTTCGGCCGGCATCGAAATCGTCACCTGGCCCGTTCTGATCGGGAGCTTCCAGCCCGAGACTTGGCAAGGTGAGGCCCTGACGCTGGCTGTCTTGGAGGTGCTGGCAGATCCGGGACGCTCAGCAGACTTAGCGCCACTGCTGCACCATCTGGGCACAGCTGCTACCCGACCCGGACGCCGTTATGCAACAGCACAGCGAGTTGGTCGTTTACTGCGCCGCTACAGCGTCCAGACCCCACAGCTGGTCGATGCCTGGCGCGCCGGCGACGACAACGGTATCGACGGCCAGCCGCTGCCTAGTGCGCAGCGCTGGCAGCCCGCTTTGTGGCGGGGTGTCCGTGAACAGCTGGCCGGCGACCCGGCCGAGTACTTTCGTGATCGGCTCAGTGAACTGCGTGCACGTCGGCACCCGCAGCTGCCCCAACGGATCGTTGCCGTGGCCTTGGACGACCTGGATGAGCCCGGTCACGATCTCATCAAGGCGTTGGCGGCCCACCATACGGTAGATCTGATCGTTGTCGAGGGTATCGCGGTCGATCCCGGACGGGAGGGCTCGGCCTTCTTGCGCCACCATGCCAGCCGCCGAGCCGGTCCCAGCGCACAAAGACAGCATCAGCCAGCCAGACCACCGGATCACTCGACGAGCCTGCTACATCAGGTGCAGCACGAACTGCGCCTTGATCTGGCCCCTGCACGTCGACTGCGTGCCGACGACTCCCTGCAGATCCACGCCTGCCATGGTGCGGACCGTCAGGTGGAAGTACTGCGTTCAGCGACGACCCGAGCCTGCAGCCACGCGATGTCGTCGTTTTGTGCACCGATATCCCTCGATACGCACCGTTGATCGAAGCATCGTTTTGTCTGGATCCTGGCGCGGGGTTCCATCCTGGTCATCGTCTGCGAGTTCAGCTGGCCTCGGGGTCTGCCATCGCTGTCAACCCGGTATTGACGGTGCTCGCCGAATTGCTGGATCTGTATTCGCAGCGTGCCACCAGCGTCGATCTGCTCGATTTCTGTCAGCTTCCGCCGGTGGCGCATCGCTTCGGATTCGGCACCGACGAGATTGAGCGACTTCGGGAATTGATCATCGATTCCGAGATTCGTTGGGGTGTGGACGCCGAACAGCGTCGCCGCAACGGGTTGACGATCACGCAATCGACCTGGCTGGCCGGAGTCCAGCGGATGCTGATCAGTCTCGCAATGGCCAGCGAGCCCCCGGTGGCCTTGGGAACGGTGACACCGCTGGATCAGGTGCAGGGTTCGGACGCCCACCTGATCGGTCAACTCGCCGAGTTGGTCTCCCGCGTGCGGAAGATCGGCCGGTCATTCACCGACCAGGCAACGCCGCAAGCCTGGGCGGCCAAGCTGCGAGAGGCCGTCGAGTTGCTCGCCTCCACCGAATTCGAAGATAGCTGGCAGATCAGTCACGCTCTTGGCGAGATCGCCGATTTTGAAGAGCAGACCGC
>JALHFX010000135.1:0-3747 GCA_022837595.1 Propionibacterium sp. | reverse complement strand
CCAAAGTGGTCTGCGTGTTGGGGCTGGACGACGACCACTTCCCGGGTACGCCTGCCATCGACGGCGACGATCTCCTGCGGCTGCCAGGTCGGCGCCCTGCCACGCACTGGACCACCGATCGTCGAGCGGTTCGCCGTCAGCGTCTCCTCGATGCCCTACTCAGCGCTGAAGACCGCTTCGTGGTCATCACTCAAGGCGCCGATCAGGCTTCGGGGGCGCTTCGACCGGTCTCGGTTTGTATTGCAGAATTGATGGAAGCCTGCGCTGTAGAAGGTGCCGCGGGCCAGTGGCGGGCCGCTTCGGGCGATCAGTTGCCGCCCGAGGAGACACTGGTGCGCTGGCATCCGTTACAGCCGCACGGATGGCAAGACTATGCGCTCAGCGGCGCCGACCAGCCGGCCAGCTTCGATCGACACGGCTTGCAGGGCGCGCGTGCCCTGCAAGCACCGCCGCGTCCCCTCGTCCCGCATTGGCAACTTGAACACACGACGACCCGCGAATCAGAAGTCGACATCGAACAGTTGATCGCCTTCTTCATCAATCCGGCACGGGTCTTGCTGCGTCAGGCTACCGGGACGACTCGGTCGTCCTTCGAACGCGAGCTCCAGACCAGCTTGCCGATCGAGATGGACTACCGTGCCAGCTGGTCGACGGGCAATGATCTTTTCAAGATGCTCAGCGCCGGGCATGATGCAGAAAAGGCCCGTAGCAACGTTTGGTTATCGGGCCAGGTGCTGCCGGGCCCCATCGGGGCTCAGGTGCTCGATATGCAGTTGGCCGAGGCAAGCAGGGTTGCGCGCTCGGGCCGGGCCGTTACCAGCGGCCCGCAAAGGCTTGCAGATTGTCAGGTTGAGCTGACCGGCATCCAGCTACAAGGTCGCGTCCAGCTCTTCGACGACCGGATCATCGTGGAGCGCTTCGGCTACCCCCGACCAGATGACGCGTTAACATGTTGGCTACGTCTTTTACTGGCGGTGGCAGGTTTTGACGGCGACGCCGCGCAGCCTTTTGGACTGTTGATCGGCAAGCGTTGCTATCGGATCGCTGCACCACCTCCTGCGGTTGCGCGGCAGCTGCTGAGCGATCTGATCGAGCTCCGCAATCACGGACTTCAGCAGGTGCTGCCGCTGCCGCTACGCACGGCCGCAGCTCACGCCGATCTGCTGAATTGGAAATCCGGCCCCCCTATCGATCGAGCACGTCAGGCATATCTCGACGAGGACGCCAACTGGCACTACTTCTTTCCCCGGTTCAACGACCTACTTGATGCTTGGCCGGGCCGATTCGAGGAGTTGAGCGCTCGAGTGGTCGGGCCAATCAACGATCATCTCGAACGCTGGCGACCGAGCGGGGACGATCTGGCATGAGTGAAATCTTCAGGGTCGACGGGCCGTTACCTGCGCAGGGCACCACGGTGGTGCTGGAGGCCAGCGCCGGTACCGGTAAGACATACACGATCGGAGCGATGGTCACCCGATACGTGGCCGATGGCCTGCCGCTGGATCAGATTCTCGCAGTCACGTTTTCTCGCCGCGCCACCAGCGAATTACGCGATGGTATCCGCAACAGGCTCATCGCCACCAAGGTCGCCCTCGATGGCTGGTTACGTCACGGGGTTTGTGACGCCGACGATGCCGTCGCGATGCTGCTGAGCGACGCAACCCCGCAAACGGTGCGGTCACGTTCCCAAAGGTTGGCAGAGGCGATCGGGCAGGTCGATGCTGCACCGATCTTCACGTTGCACACCTTCGCCTCTCGGATGCTCGATGAGCTGGGTGTGCTGGCCGACCACGACCAGGTAACCACGTTGGTTGCCGATCCTTCGGTTCTCATCTCCGAGGTGATCGCCGACGTCTATCTCGGCGACGAACGCTGGCAGCGTCTCGGTTGGGATCTCGCCCGGGCCCTCGGCCGCCAGGCGGTCCTGAATCCGGCCGACCGACTCTATCCACCGGAGGCAGCGGCACGGTTACGCTTGGAATTCGCCGCGACGGTACGCGATGTGTTCGATCAACGGAAACGAATCCGGCGGGTCTTCAGCTACGACGACATGATCGGCCGGCTCTCAGCTGCTCTCAGCGATCCGGTCAACGGTGATGCCGCCGCCGAGATTCTTGGTCAACGATTCTCAGTCGTGCTGGTCGACGAGTTCCAAGACACCGATCCGGGCCAATGGGCCTTCCTCAAAGCCGGCTTCGCGCAGCGCTCCGCGCTGATCTTGATCGGTGATCCCAAACAGGCGATCTATCGTTTCCGTGGCGGCGATATCGAGACCTACGATCAGGCACGAAGACAGGCTGGAAGTCTGCTGCGGCTCGGCACAAACCATCGTTCCGATCCCGAGGTGGTTCGAGGTATCGAGAATCTCTTCGGACCGATCGATCTCGGCTCCCCAGGCGTGCCCATCAAGTTGGAGCGGGTCGACACCGCGCGGACACTGCCGCGGATCCGCTGGGACGGGTCAGGCGAGCCCGCCGAGGTCGTCCGGGTACGTGCCATCGATCCTGGTCACGACATCAAGATCGTCGAAGCACGTGACTCGATCGCCTCCGATCTTCTCGTCCAGCTCGCCCGGCTACTCGACAGCGGCTATCAGCTCTGCGACCCGGACGGACGTTGGCGACGCGTCCACCCCGACGATATCGCGGTGCTGGTGAGTACGAATAGTGTGGGACGGCAGATTCACTCTCGTCTGGTCGAAGCCGGGTATTCCGCAGTCTTCACCGGTGAGCGCAGCGTTTTCGCGTCGCAGGCGGCTCAGGATTGGCTGATCATGCTCCAGGCGCTGGAGAATCCGGACCGCTGGCATCAGCGCCGTGCCATGCTGACCAGCCTGATCGGCTGGACCAGCGCCGATATTGCCTCGGCCGACGCCGATGACTTGGTCGAAATGACCTCATTGCTGACCAAATGCGTTCGGCGGCTGACTGATCAGGGGGTTGCCGCGGTCTTCGAAACGCTGGTGGCTGAACGTGAGCTGTATGGCCGGTTGCTCAGCGCTCCCGGCGGCGAGGAGTTGATCAGCGATCTTCGGCACGTCACCGAGCTGCTGAATCGGGCCCAGTCGATGCAGCAACTGAGCCCCTCGGCCCTCACCGAGTTCTTGCGACGAAGCATCGAGCAAGCGGACAGCGCCGACGAGGACGAGCGCTCCCGCAGACTGCCCACGGATCGTCCGGCGATCCGGGTGATGACGATTCACAAGGCCAAGGGTCTGCAGTTCCCGATCGTCCTGCTGCCGCAGGCCGCAGACAAATATGTTTCTCAGGTCGACGACCGCGACCGGCCGGTGGTCGGTCACCAGAACGGCGAACGGGTGCTGGATCTCGACTCGCCGGCCGCCCGCGCCGCTCGTATGGAGTCGTACCGAGCCGAGGACCTGGCCGAGTCGCTGCGAGCGTTCTACGTGGCCGCTACCCGGGCGCAATCGCTGTTGATCTGCTGGTGGGCTCGCACCGATAACGCCTGCTATTCGCCGCTCCACCGGTTGTTGATGAACGACGACTGGGTGCATGCACTCAAGCCACGATTCTCGTTGGCGTCTGCAGACGCCCTCCGACGACCGCCAAAGATGCATCTGACGGTCGTCGACCCCGGCGAGATCGCCCACCGCTCAGGTCTCCAACCTCGCCAGACCGGTTTCGCCGGATTGCTCGATGCGCGTGTCTTCGTCGATCACATCGATCGGGCCTGGACCCGTACTTCCTATACCGGCCTGAGCGCCGAAGCCCACGAACTCGGCCCGCT
>JALHFX010000134.1 GCA_022837595.1 Propionibacterium sp. | reverse complement strand
AGGGGCTCTAAGCCGGAACCGCCGAAATTTCCGTCATCCCAGCTCCAGCCCCGCCACGAGCGCATCCAGGTCGATCATCTTGCCGTCGCTCTGGAAGGTGTAATGCCCGTTCAGCAGGATGTGCCGCCAGGCCGCCGGCGATATCTGGGTCAGGAGAGCGAGCGCCTTGGCGTTACCGCTCGCCTCGTACTTCATCAGCAGCCGCGAGAGGATGGCCGAGTTGTAGAAGATGACCGCGTTGGCGATCAGCCTGGCGCACTGGTTGCTAATCTCAATTTCGATGTCGGTGCGCCCGGTCAATTCCTTCTTGCCGCCGACCTGGGCGATGGTCGAGCGTAGCTGATGATAGGACTCGATGCGGTTCTGTGAGCGGTGCACGTTGCGCTCCAGTTGCGGATCGCGCAGGTAGCGCAGCGTGTAGATGCTGCGGATGAGTTTGTCGAACTCGAACACCGCGCGCCGCGTCGGGTTCGGCGCGGTGTAGGTGCATAGCTTGCGGATCAGCGTGCCCTGCGTCATCTCCTTCAGTCCGAGCGTGGCGACGATCTGGTCGAGGTTCGGCTTCTCGCTGACGATGAGATCGCGGTCGATTCTCCCGGCCGGCCGGATCAGGCACTGATCGTACAGCGCCGGATCGTCGGCGCTGTAGAGTTCCTTCAACTGATCGGCAAGGTCGGTGAAGCGCGGCTCGAAACGCAGGCCGAACCAGTGCAGGATAGCGAAGTTGGCCTTGTTGACGCTGTGCATGTCGCCGGTGATCGCGGTCGGCACGATGTCCGACGTGTTGCGATACCAGATGTCGAACACATGATGGGCCTCGTAATCGTGCGCGCCGATTAGGTAGCCGTTGAGCGGCACGTGGTTGCACAGCAGCGTGTAGGCGACCACGCCCTTGCCGCGCCCAAAGTATTTGCGCGAGTGGCGCGCTTTCACGGTCGGCCGCTCGACGCCGAATTTCTGACCATCGACGGCACCGTACAGTGCATCGAGGTCGAACGAGTAGTACGGGAAGATCGGCAGCGCGGCGATGGCGTTGCTGATGCAGTCGTTGGCCGCGTGCAGCGTTGCGTGGCGCAGGTACTGCTGGTAGGCGCTCTCCAGCACGTGGTACGGGATGTCGCTGGTGCGTGCCATGACCTGGTTGCCGTGGTTCATCGCCTGCGCGATGATGACCGCCATCAGGCTATCGGCGTCGGCGACCTTCTTCGCATAGCGCGGCTGCAAAGGCGTCAGCGCCGACAGGAACTGGCACTGGCCGTTGACGAAGCGGAACACGTCGGCCACGTCGCAGAACGGCAGTTGCTCGTAGAACGCCTTCTCGCGCGCCTTCTGGTTCTCGCCCTTGGGCTTGCGCCATGTCAGCTTCTGCGTGTCCTTGTCGTATTCCAGGTGCGTCAGCTTGCCCTGCTTCAGCTCGCGGTTGAAGGCCAGCCACTGAGAGCGCAGCTCGGTCGCGAGCGCATCGAGCTGGGTATCGAGTGGCTGCCGCAGGAACGGGATGTCGATCTGCGCCAGCACGGCGGCCTTCTCATCCAGCGAAACCAGCTCGTCGGAAAAATGCCGGTGCTGCAAGCTGTCGTCGAGGTAGAGTTCACCCGACTGGAAGCGCTTCCTGACCTGGCGGTACAGCCAGAACTCGTAGCGGTCGGCATGCAGGCCCGTCGGCTTGCCATCGGCATCGAAGGTCAGCAGGTACGGTCGCAAGCGTTTCGGCAGCGTGGCCGCTGGACATTCGGCGAGCGGCCGTTGCGATAGGCGCTGCTGTTTGGCGAACACGTCCTTGGCCCAGGCCAGCGCCACGAGCCACGGGCTGCCCGGATCAGTGCCAGCGAGGTCGAGCGCGACATACAGCGGCCGAAGATGGCGGCGGATGCGCTCAGCCAGGCCGTCCACGGCCTGCCAGTGCAAAGCCAGCTTGCTCACCGGCTTCACGCTCATGCGCAGCGCGGTGGTTTGCAGCGTATCGCGGGGCATGATTTTGTAGGCGCGCTGGCGCACATCGCCGAACGGCGTGGGATCGGGCACGCTGTCGTCGATGTAAAGCGACAGCAGGCGGCCGACCTGCGGTGTGTCTTGCTGACGGCGCACCTGCTCGGCGACAAAGGATTGCTTTGCGCCCGCACTGCTTTCGTCCTCCAACTGCTTCATGTGGTAGGCCATCGCATCGACCAGGTTGTCGGAAAGCTGCCGGTAGCGCACCCAGGCATAGCAAAGCAGGTAGAGGTAGGTCTGATCGGCCTTCAGGTTGCGTAGGTCATGGACGGTGTAGAAGTTCGCCAGGCTGGCGTAGTACAGCAGATTCTGCTGCGATACGCCGAGCTTGGGCAGCAGCGCCTTGGCGATCCGGTGCAGCGGCTCCAGCGTGGCGCGCTTTTCGCGTTCGCGGGCCATCTGACGCCAGCCAAAGTCCTTGGCGTCCTGTTTGAGCGCCGCCAATTGCGACAGGGTGTCCTCACGCACCAGAAGCCGACCCAGCGCGGCCTTGGCCGATTCGTCCAACACTTCCGACAGCAGGCCAGCCAGCCGCCGACGCTCGGCGGACAGGGCTTCGCTCACCAGCGCTTGCAGGGTGGTATAGCCGGGCCGGATGATCTGGTGCTCGTTTAGCCAGACGATCAGCTCGGCGGCGATGAACCCCGGCATCACGTCGCGCCGCACGGTCTGCGCGGCCTGCTGCGCGAGCTGCGGCAGGAACTCGGCCGCCCACGGCCGGTAGCCGAACAGATCGGCAATCCACTCGCGCTGGGTGTAGTGCTCGTGCTTGGAGATTGGCTTGTGCTCGAAGGACTCGCCGTGGAAGTAGCGGCTCAGCACGAAGGTGCAATCGTCCTCGACCTCACTCCAGTCGAAGCGGAAGAAGGCATGCTTGGCCTTGAAGTAACCGATCTGCAAGATGCAATAGACCTGGGCATGGAGACCAGGCCGGCTGCTGGCGAGCGCCAGTTCGGTTTCAGTCAACGCCAAGTATTCCAGCCGCTGGGCGTCGTCGAAGTCCGGCAGGCCGTACAGGGCTTCCTGCTCGGCGTCCGACAGGACGGTCAATCGTTCGCTCTTGGTCGTCATCGCGATGACGCTCCACGAGAGCCCGTCCAACCAACCCGTGCCAGGGTCTCGATCAGCGTGGTTCGCTTGACGCCGAAGTTGCGGCACACCGCCGCCTTGGACATGCCGCCATCGAGCGCAGCGACGATGGCCTCCAGCTTCTCGCCGGTGATCGCCTGCGGCCGGCCACCGATCCGGCCGCGTTTGCGGGCGGCAGCCAGACCGGCGACGACACGTTCCTGGATCAAGGCGCGCTCGTACTGCGCGAGCGCGCCGAACACCTGGAACAGAAACTCGCCCGAGGGCGTCGTGGTATCCAGGTTCTCCGTCAGCGAGCGGAACGCCACCTGCTTTTCCTTGAGCGAGGTCACGATGGCGAGCAGGTGCGACAACGAACGGCCGAGCCGGTCGAGCTTCCACACGACCAACACGTCGCCAGGGCGAACGAATTCGAGCGCCCGCGCCAGGCCCGCGCGGTCGTCCTTCGCGCCGGAAGCATGATCTTCGAACAGATGCCGCGCATCGACGCCGACTGCGAGCAGCGCATCGCGCTGCAAGTCCGTGCTCTGCCGGTCGGAATCCGACGACACGCGCATGTAACCTACCAACATAAGCGGAAAACCATCAAGGAAAGATTTCCGTATGGTAGTGTCTGGCGACAGAGTTTTCCGCACAATTTTGCGGCCACTCGGAGCTTGGTGCAGAGGACCCTTGAAG